>JAZKEW010000199.1:0-12946 GCA_040386785.1 Bdellovibrionota bacterium | reverse complement strand
AAATTATAAATTCGTTCTCCTCATGCGCAAATGAGGATTCCAGAACAGGGATGTCATACTCTCTTGCCAAATTATAAAACTCTGCCTGCTTTTCCCAGATAAGTTCTGAATTAAACGGAGTTGCACGCTTGCGAGATGGATCATATATACTTCCGGACTGTTTTTTTACAACTTTGCAAAGAATATCTTGATCATCTTCGAGGTAAACAGCGAAGAATGAACCCTCATCAAGAAAAGTTCGTGAATTTAGTGGAGGAGTTCCGCAACGCTCAGGGGTGCGCTCAATATTTTTCTTGCTCATTACTTCAGCTGCAGTTTCTTTTTCAATGAACATTGATGAGGGTGAAATTGTAAGTGATGGCATTACTGGTGAAGAAGAGCATTCGCTGCTTAAATTTGGGCTTAATGGCTCGCCTGATGCTGTTGATACAGTGGCTGGGCTATAGATACTTAAAAAGAAAGGCAGCTCCAAGGAGTCATTGGAAGATTCTGCTCTAAACTCTTTTGAACCTAGAACGTCATGTGAAGGTGAATCAAAAAGGTTTTCTAGTTTTCTTCTTTTGCTGTCAGGGCTGTTAGATGAATCAGAGCCTAATTTTCTTTGAGCACTACAGGATAATGGTGGTAGCTGGAGTGATAATGGTGGTCGCTTGAATGATAATGTTGGTGACGTACTCATAATAAAAATAATCTCCTGAAATTAAAACAAAACTCCGTGTTTCGTTGTGCTTTTGAGTCCTAATTTTTATATAAAATCAAATCAATATGTGGTGTCTGTGTCTACAAAATGGAAAACAAATATATATAGCTTAAGAACGGATAATAATTAGTATTTTTATTTTTTACCAATTTAGAATTCTTTTTTTAAATTTTAAGTACCCAAAAATGTCTCGTATTTTGACATTTTTTTATTGTTCTGGTTAGGATATTTTCATCATATTGGCATGCAGTGTTGCATTACTTTTAAAAAGAGCGATTTTAGGAAAATGCTCTTGAAAGTACGATAGGCTAAAATCGTTTTTGAACAGGAATAGTGAACTGCCATGCAAATCTTTGGCCGTGGTCACATCCGCTTTTTGCCTTGCATCAAGAACATCTTCATCGGAAGCAGAAGTCCAGCGCGCATGTTTAAATGCCAAATTTTCAAGAGAACAGTCAACGTTATATTCATTTTTTAGTCTGAAAAGCAGCACGTCAAATTGCAAAGTTCCCACAGCAGCAAGAATAGGATCACTTGCTATACGGGTTTCATCAATAAACATTTGCACAGTGCCTTCTTGGCAAAGTTGTTCAAGTCCTTTCATAAGTTGTTTTCTTTTGAGAGCACTATTGGTTTTAATAACGGCAAAATTTTCAGGCGCAAAAGAAGGAATTCCTTCAAAGGCAAACGTGCCATTTTCTACAAGGGAATCGCCAATAGAAAAAATGCCTGGGTCGTAAATGCCAACCACATCTCCAGCAAAAGCTTTGTCGAGAGTTGTTCTATCTTGTGCAAAAAATTGTTGCGGTGGGGTGAGTTTAATTTCTCTATTAAGCCTTGGTACACTGACGTTAATACCAGACTCATACATGCCACTAACAATACGTAGAAATGCAATTCTATCGCGATGCTTGGGGTCCATGTTGGCCTGGATTTTAAAAATAAATCCGCTAAAATAAGGCTCCGTTGGTTTAATTTCCCGCTGGCTACTTTTTTTAGGGGCAGGGGGTGGGGACATTTCCAAAAATTTTTCTAAAAAAAGTCTCACACCAAAGTTTGTCATGGCAGCACCAAAGAACATGGGAGAAATTTCGCCATTGAGAAATTTTTCGTGATCAAAAACATCGCCCGCTGTGTCTAACATTTCAAGCCCTTCAAGGGACTCGGCAAGTAAATTTTCAGGGACATATTTATTGATTTCAACACTATCTGAGAGTGGAATTATTTTGGCAACGGTTTCTGTGGTGACATTTCGGCCTTCAAAATAATGTAAAACTTTTGCTTGTCTATCAATAATTCCGCGAAAGCGTTCTCCAGATGAAATGGGCCAGTTCATAGGATATGTAGGAATACCAAGAACTTGTTCAATTTCATGCATGAGGTGAAAGGGGTCTTGAGCTTCTCTGTCGAGCTTATTGACAAAGGTGAATATGGGAATTCCTCTGAGCTTGCATACTTCAAAAAGCTTGATAGTCTGCGGTTCCACGCCCTTAGCAGCATCAATAAGCATAATGGCGGCATCGGCAGCTGCTAGGGTGCGATAGGTGTCTTCTGAAAAGTCTTGGTGACCAGGGGTGTCTAGTAGGTTACAAACAAAATTACGGTATTCAAAATTCATCACACTGGTTGAAACGGAAATTCCTCTTTGTTTTTCCAATTCCATCCAGTCGGAGGTGGCAAATTTTTTCGATTTTTTTGCTTTTACTGAGCCAGCAAGGCGAATGGCGCCCCCAAGGAGCAACAATTTTTCGGTAAGGGTTGTTTTTCCTGCGTCAGGATGTGAGATTATGGCGAAGGTTCTTCTTCGGCAGACTTCTTGGTTAAGTTCTTTATCGTTGTGACAAACCATTTTTACTCTCCAGGGCTTTGCATGAATTGTGTCCGTACTTTTTTGACACTTTTGGAATTTCAGAGTTACATGAATACAAGGGATACTAGTCTTAATACAACTAGGTTTCGCTTTGGGGCAAACATAATATGAATCAATTTACACTTTCTCAGTTAAGGGACGTCGCGGATAATCTTTCGTTGCTTGCCGGAACATTTCAAACCAAACCTTTTTATCTACGAGCAAAGCAAATAAGGCAAGCAGATAAGGCTCTAATTTCTGCTGATGCATTATTCTCTCAAAAATTATGTCAAGAGGCAAAACAATGGAAGAGTGCATGGGATGGTGTTGCTGTCTTGCAGAAGAAACTTTCTTTATTACAGGAAAAGCAGGAGGAAATTGACGAGCTAGACAAGCAGATTGATTCCTTCAGGTTAGCAACTAAGGCTTGGTTTGCTTTAGAGGAAAATGAGCGTCTTAAAATAATTCAAAATACAAAAAGGGCCAATCATTTTATTGCAAACCAGAATGATCAAGTTGAAGCACATATTCTTCATCGCTACAAAAGATATATTGCGTTAAAAGCTCTCATCCCTTTTTCTGAAAATGCAAGCTATTTATGTGAAGCTATTTTTCACCATGAAAATCATGAAAAATACGAAGACAATATTGTAAAACTAGAAGAAAAAATAGTGAAAGCGAAAAAGAGGCTTAAGACCGTTCAAAGAGGCTTTTGGATGTCCGTCTTGTTTTGTGTCTTTATCATGACAATTCTTATTTGTTTTCCCTTTGCAATTAGTTTGTGGAAACGAAAATGTGAAATTGAATCTCAAATAACAAATTATGAAGAAACATTGCGCAGGGAAAATAAACGGCTTGTGGCAGCGGATGAGGGTTCCGTTGTTGCACAAGAAATAAGAGACGTTCTTGGTAACGTTTCTTTAGAGCTTATAAGAGAAGTTCTTATAGAGGTTAAGGAGCTGCGTTCCGAATTTCTCGGCCCCGACAGAACGGCAAGTTCAACGGCGTTGTTATTAAATTTTATGGATATAAACAAACCCAAGCTTGTGGAAGTTTTTGGTGAAATGCCAGAAGATCCTCTGGAGTCATTTTATTGGCTTTCAGAGAATGTAAACAAATATCAAAATACAGAAACTCATATTCTACAACTTGAAGAGAAAAAAAATAGATTAATTTTACAACAAAAACAGTTCACAAAGGGTTACTCTAAAGAAATGCTTAAACATAGTATTGAAAAACTAAAAAGTGTTGTCAGCAATTCTTTTCATTTTCCATTTGAAGATGAAAACAAATATTTTTTTGTCGATTTATGCTTAGATACCCCACAGGTTTTGAGTCAAATTCGTGAAATTCTTTTCTACGTGAGTAGAAATCATCCCGTAGATTTAAACTATTGGGATGTCTTGAAGATGAAAATACAATCCTACTCCAATACACTTTCTCTTTGTGTGCTTGATGCAGAAATATTTGGTCATACCGAACAATTTTTACAAGCGAAGGAAAAAACTGCATGAAAAACTATCTTCTATTTTCTGTTGTTCCGTTTTTAGCAACTACAAATTTATACGCTAAAAATAATATATTCTTTAACTATTCTGACATGTCTGTAAATTCGGTCGGTATATTCAATCCTAAAGTAGAAGAAGGAAAAAATGGCCTAAATGCAGAACTTATTGCAAGAAAAAATGGCATTGATAACTTAGCAAAGTATTTTGAAAGTTCCTGTGAAGGCTTAGATAAATCTTCTTTAACTGTAAAAAATGATTGGGAAAATAAATTCCGTTCACAAGGTACAGAAATATTTTCAAATGGTGTTTTAGCAGTCACTTTACAGGCGCCAATGAAGCAAGTTTTTAAAACCGCTTCAAACACAAAAAAAAGTATTAAAACAGATGATGGAGAAAAAATTGCCTTTCAAACTTCGGAGCAAATTCCATTGGCTGCAATTCGATGTGGTTCACTTGAATTAAACCTAGGGAACAACAAAAAAATTCATGTTATTCCCATGGATTCCATAAAAGCTCCCTCAACGACCACAAAAATTATTCATATGGTTTTCAATGCGAAGACGTTAGACCTCGATCTTGATCCTGCCTTTAAAGAAAAAAATAACGATATTATAGAAAATTCGACTTTGGCTGATATTGAAGATGTGTCAACCGACGTTATCCCAGTTTCATTTGCTATTAACAGCGTCGACGACTCAGAAGAATAAGATGAATCAATTTCAGTTTGGATTTCAGACAAGCCTAGGTTGCGTATTGCCTATGCCAGAAGAAAATTTTGAAGAATTCTATAAAATATCTTTAAAAATATGTGAGCTAGAAGCTCTTACTTTTCAGACAGAAGAAAATAAAAATAATTTAATTCTTCTGTATTCTGAATTTAAAAAATATACCACTCAATTTGATGATGCGCTAAATCACCGCAATACCAACTGGAGACTTTTTGCTAGTTTGTATTGTACGTTTATGGAGTGGTGCGAAAATGTTTGTTACTTTAATATATCAGAAGAAGAACAGAAATTTATTTGGTCAGAAAATCCTTTAAATTCCTTGTCTATGGATCAACTATGACAAAACAAATTTGGACAATTATTGAGAGAGCAAATGAATTTATTCCAAATTCGGATTTATTTATTAGGGATGATGAATTTCATTACCTTGCAAATGTCTTGCGCCTAAAAGTGGCCGATGAAATTGCAATAACGAATTGTAGTGGGGTCAAAGCCCTGGCTAAGGTTGAAGCCATTACAAAAAAGGAAGCTAAATTACACATTTTGAAAGTGGCTATTCAAAAACAAGCCAGACAGCGTGTTCGTTTATTTTTAGCTTTGCCAAAGCCATCAACTTTAGAAGAGATTGTGGCCTGTGTTTCTGAAATGGGACTTGATGAATTGCATATTTTTCGTACCGAAAAATGCGCAAGTAAAGCTCCTGTCAAAATAGAAAAGTTGGAACGGATAAGTCAAGAAGCAGTGCGAGTAAGTAAAAGCGCTTTTTGCACCAAGATATTTGTTTATGAAAATCTGTTTGAGAAATTAGAAATAGAGAATGGAGTTAATTTATTTTGTGATGAAAGCCATGTTTATGAAAATAAACCTGCATCACCTATTTTAAAAGTATTGCAAGAAAAATATGATGCTCAGAAAAATGTGAATATTATTATTGGGCCAGAGGCTAGTTTTACAGAAGAGGAAAGAATTTTTATTTATAAAAATTTTAATTGTACTGCGGTGTCTTTAGGAAATAATATTCTACGAGTGCCAAATGCGGTTTATTCTGCTTTAGCTGTGGCCCTCGCTGTTGCTGCTATCTAATGTTGTGAGCGAGTGGTAAAGATTGGGCCTTCTATCTCTAAAAAAACCCATTCCTGCTCTAAAAGTTTGAGCTTCTTTAAAATTTAAGTCAGCATATAAAATATTTTCCGTGCAATTATCTGCTTCTGAGAGTTTTTTTCCACAATAATCTGAAATAAAAGAACTACCATAAAAATTCATATTTTTTTCTTGGCCTATTCTATTAGCAGCAGCGACATAAACTGCGCTGTGAATAGCGTGTCCTTGCATAGACATTTGCCACATATCTTTTGTGTCTAAGCTGTGAGCTTCTGGCGGTTCACTGCCAATGGCAGTTGGATAAAGTAGTAAATCGGCGCCTTGTAATGACATAATTCTTGCACACTCAGGGAACCACTGGTCCCAACAAATGCCAACTCCAATGTTTCCATGGAGAGTTTTCCATACTTTAAAACCAGTATCTCCAGGATTAAAATAATACTTTTCTTCATAATTGGGGCCATCGGGAATATGGCTTTTGCGGTAAACTCCGAGTAATTTTCCATCTGCATTTATCATAGCAAGGCTATTAAAATAAGCTTGGCCCGCCTTTTCAAAAAAGCTAATAGGCAAAACAATTTTATGTTGCAGTGCTAACTGTTGAAATTGAGGGATAAAGGGGTGGTTTTCTAGCGTATTTGCTAGGGAAAAAAACTCATCTTTTTCTTCTTGGCAGAAGTAATGGTTTTCAAATAACTCTGGCAATAAAACAATATTTGCACCTGTTTGAGCGGCTTGTACCACCAATTCTTGTGCTTTTGTGATATTTGTATTGAGATGAGAGCTCATTTGCATTTGAATAATGGCTAATTTTTGCATGGACGCCCGCCCTGTGAAATAAATAGAATTAAGGACTTGGTTGTTGTTGAGTAACACAGTGAAATGACCCACCACCACAAATGATATATTTGGAATTTAGTCCTATAACAGTTCTATTTGGAAATAATGGTGTGAGTATTTCCAAAGCAATTTTGTCGTGAGGGTCATCATATTGAGGAACCACAACAAATCCGTTTCCAATATAAAAATTAGCGTAGGTGCAAGGGAGTCTTGCCCCCTCTATTTCCATTTTATTTTTTGGCAACACAAGTGGAATTAAATGAAAGCTTTCACCCTTTAAATCTTTGAAGGTTTTTAAAAGCTCAAAATTTGCCCGCATGGTATCATAATTTTTGTCTGTTTTATCTTCTGTTAAAGAGTAGACAATTGTATTTTCATTCACAAATCGGACGATGGTATCAATGTGGCCATCGGTGTGATCACCTTCAAGGCCATTTTCAAGCCAGAGGCATTTTTTAATACCGAGATAGTTTTCTAGATATTTTTCTAGATCTGTTTGGTTTAAGTTTGGATTGCGTTTTTGACTTAACAGACATTGCTTGGTTGTTAAAGCGATGCCAGCGCCATTGACATCAATGGAGCCGCCCTCCATGACAATATTTGTTTTGACAAAATTCATGTTGAGATATTTTGCAACGGAATAAGGAGCCTCGTTGTCCAAGTCCCACTTAAATTTTTCTCCCCAAGAGTTGAACTCCCACTTAACAAACTCCACCTTGTTATCATTCTTTATAAAAATGGGGCCATTGTCTCTAAACCAAACGTCGTTTAGAGGAATTTCGTGAAAAACAATTTGTGTTGTGTTTCCAAAATAGTGTTGAGCACTTTGTAGGGCTTCTTTATCGCGGAGTAATAAATGAACTTTTTCAAAATTTGAAATTGTTTTTACAAGATCACAAAACTCCTTGCGGACCTGCCCTAATTTTCCAAACCACATTTCTTCGTCGCAAGGCCAGCAAGTCCATGTGGCTGTGTGTTTTTCCCATTCGGCGGGCATGAAAAATCCAAGTTCATTGGGTGATGTTATATTGTGCGGCTTAAATATCTCGTTGTTATTTATCGTTTGAGTGTTCTTTCTATCATAGCATTTTGCTCTTCTTGTATATTACTTGCCTTAACGGCGTCTGCTATTAAATCTTTTATGAGTCCCAACGCTTTTTTCTCATTGCCTCCGCGGGAAACCCATTGGGCAATGGTGAGTCCACCTAGAGCATAAAATGATTTGGAAAAAATAAGTTTATTTGTTTCATCATGGGCAACCCAAGTTTCCACATTTTCATTTTCATAAAGACTGATGGTGAAACTTTGTATACTTAAAATTGTTCTGAAAGCATCTTTCACGTCAACTAATTCTGCAAAAGAAATTCCATTTTTAAGTTTAGATTTCATAAAATCCTTATGACAAAAAAAATGCTACACGAAGTCCAATGAAGCACTATTCATGTAGCCTGGGTCACGCAAGAAGTCTAATAAAAAAATTATTTCTTTTTCTTGGCAACAGCTTTTTTCTTAACGCCAACTCTTTCTTTCAAAGAGGAAGCTACGCGAAAGCTGACTTTTTTTGATGCAGGAATTTTAATTTCTTCACCAGTTTGTGGATTGCGACCTTTTCTGGCAGCTCTGTCCTTTACTTGCAAAATTCCTAGTTTATCAATACGAACTTTGTTCCCTGAAGCAACATATTCTTCGATTGCATCAAGAAATGCAGAGATAACTTCTTTTGTCATCTTTTTTGGAATTTGATCAAAACGAGAAGAAACTTCTGTAGTCAGAGCAGACGTGGAAATAGTCGAGACTTTCTTTTTTGTCATAAAGATCCTTTCATGGAATGGTTGAAAAAACTAGTAACATAATTGCTCGAAATTTTATAAAGTGCAAGAGGCGCTTCGAATTTTTTTTATTTGTTTTAATTCTCTAGCTTTAGTCGAAGAATTAAGATAATTCTTGAGAGTTAATGAATAGTCGGTTTTATGAGTGGAGTTATCCTTATGTCACAACAAAAAATTTTATCAGTTCAATCTTTTGTGAGCTCTGGTTATGTGGGTAACAGTGCTGTTACCTTTCCTCTTCAACGATTAGGAGTTCAAGTTTGTCCCATACACACAGTGATGTTTTCTAACCATACGGGGTATGGGGCTTGGCGCGGGAAAATTTTTGAGCCAGCTCTTGTTGAGGAGGTTTTTGTAGGTATGAAAGAGAGAGGTGCTTTAGTTGGTACTCAAGCGCTTTTGACTGGTTATATGGGTTCAAAAGAATTGGGTTTAAGTATGATTCGAATTATTCGTGAACTTAAGCAAATAAACCCTGATCTTCTTTACTGTTGCGATCCCGTTATAGGAGATGTTGGGAGAGGTATTTTTGTCAGGGAAGGAGTTCCTGAGTTTTTTAAAAACGAAATGTTACAATACGCAGATATCATTACACCCAATCATTTTGAATTAGAATATTTGAGCGGAAATTCTTTTCATGATTTACAATCTGCTGTGATTGCAGCAAAAAAAGTTATGGAAAATGGCCCTTCCATTGTTGTGGTGACAAGTTTGCGGCTTCGTGAACAGAGTGACAAGCTCCACGTTCTTGTTGTGGATAAAAATCAGGGGTATCTTGTGACAACTCCTCTCCTTCCGGTTGCTTTAAATGGAACCGGTGATTTAACATCGGCTTTATTCACACACTTTTATCTTAAAGAGAAAAAAATAAATGTCGCGCTGGAACAGACTGTTGCAAGGGTGTACTCTATCATTGCGAAGACATTAGAGGCCCGCTCGAGAGAGCTTGTTCTCGTAGAAGCGCAAGAGCAGCTGGTGTCACCTGCATTTTACTTTAAAGCCACAGAAATAAAATTTATCTTTCTTAAAGACTCCTCCGATGATTGTGTTGATGGTCGCGTACGGGTATAAAGCCCGCATCCCGGCATAAACACGCTTATTGTCGTTTGTGCTATCAATTTACTGCTTTATTTAGGAGTTTATAGCAATGTCTGAAGAGCATGGTTTTTCAAAGGGGCTTGCTGGTGTTGTCGCAGATACAACGGCTGTTAGTCAGGTTCAGGGCGAAGTGGGGCGACTCATTTATCGTGGTATTTCAATTGAAGATTTAGCAATGAAATCTTCTTTCGAAGAGTGCACATATTTTTCTCTTTATGGCAAACTCCCAACAAAGAATCAACTACAAAAATTCACAACAGAAATGGCCGCACATAGAGTTCTGCCAAAGTATGTTGAGTCCATTATCACGAGTGCACCACGTTTTGCTCACCCTATGTCTGTGCTGCAAGCTGCGGTGGCGGCAATGGGTTATGAAGAGGCTCCAGTTAATTTAAAAAATGAAGATGCAAATATCCATCATGCTATTCGAATTATTAGCCAACTTGCGACTGCTGTTGCTCGAATTTCAAGGGATAGGCGCGGACTTGAACCAATTACACCACGCAACGATTTAACTCATGCTGAAAACTTTTTGTATATGTTGCACGGTAATCTTGCACCAAAAGAAGAAGCTCGTATGTTTGATGTGGCACTTATTTTGCATCTCGATCACGACTTCAATGCGTCTACATTTGCGGGACGAGTTGTTGCTTCTACAGAAGCGAAACTTTCTCTTGCAATTTCTTCTGCAATAGGAGCGCTTTCGGGACCATTGCATGGTGGCGCAAATGAAAAAGTACTTGAAATGGCCGATGCCATTGGTGCTCCTGAAAATGCAAAAGAGTGGGTACGTAACGCCCTTGCAACAAAAGCCAAAGTCATGGGTTTTGGCCATCGTGTGTACCGCACAATGGATCCAAGAGCAAAAGTTCTGCGTGGCATGCTTGAAAAACTTGTTGCTACGAAAGAAGATAAATCCACCTATGAAACTCTCAAAATTGTACACGACGCTATGATTGAAGAGCTGAGTAAAAATTCAAAAGATTATATCTGGCCTAATGTGGACTTCTGGTCGGGATCTCTTTACAGGCTCATGGGAATTGAATCCATAGACTTTACGCCAATTTTTGCAGTTGCTCGCGTTGCAGGATGGTCATCTCATATTATTGAAATGTGGAGAGATAACCGAATTTATAGGCCGGCTGCGAAATATATCGGGCCAGAACATGCTGATTACGTGGAAATTGGGAATAGAAAATAACTTAATATTTAAAGTGTTTTATTCTTTCCCCTTTTAACTCGAGTTCCGTCAAGCTTTCAATACCCAATTGTAAGTGAATATCCGTCCATTGGGCTGAAACTGTTTTGTCCCCAGCTTCTGTTTTCACGCCTTCAGGAGTTAGGGGAACGTCAGACACAACAAGAAGAGCTCCCCGAGCTATTTCATTATAGAGTCCAACCATCAAGACCGTTGCTGTTTCCATATCTATAGCAATACATTTCATAAATTGCAGACGCTGAAGAAATGTGGTGTCGTGTTCCCAAACTCGGCGGTTTGTGGTGTACACAACGCCCGTTCTGTAGTCGTATCCTCTATCTACAATTTTTTGAGAAACAAATTTATGCAATTTAAATGAAGGGAGAGCTGGGACTTCCGGTGGAAAATAGTCATCTGAAGTTCCGTCTCCACGAATGGCTGCAATGGGTAAAATAAAGTGCCCAATTTCCGTTGAGTGTTTTAGCCCACCACATTTTCCTAAAAATAAAACAGCTTTTGGCATTTTTGCAGACAGTAAATCCATTATTGTGGCGGCATTGGCAGAACCCATGCCAAAATTTATGATAGAGACGTTCGATTTTTTACAGGTGGCATTTGGCATTGCCCTGTCAAGACCAACGACTTGAGTTCCGGTTAATTCTGCAAAACGATTTACGTAGGTTTGAAAATTAGTTAATAAAATATAGTCGGCGAAATCATCAAGTTGTGTGCCGGTGTAACGAGGAAGCCAGTTTTTGCAGATGTCTAATTTAGTTTTCATAGCCACTCCTAGGTTGGTTGTCTCTTCTATTTTATGCATAATAAAAAAGTATAATCAACTTATTTCGTTTGTCATTAAGATAACAATGAGGTGCCATTTTGAAATCTATATTCTTTTTCTCCTTAAAAATAGTTCTTTTTGTTTTTTGCTGCATTGTATTATCTCTTGTGTGGCCAATTATTTTGTTGTTTTGTAAACATGATATTTCTAATAAAATATATGCGAGATGTTTGCATTATATATACAAATATGGACTATTTGCAAAATTAGAGTATATCAATTTAGAGAAACTCGACGAGAATAAAAATTATATTTATGTGGCGAATCATCAATCTTATTTTGACGCTGTTCTTTGCGGGTTGATGATTCCAAAAAACTGTTACTCTATAGCAAAAGATTCTCTTATCTTTGTTCCTTATTTTGGTTTGATGTATTATTTAGCTGGAAATTTTTATATCAAACGAGGTCATTCTGAAAAAGCAAAAAAAACATTAGAAGAAGTTATTCGTAAAATTAAGCTGAAAAAATGCTCTATTTTTATTCTTCCGCAAGGGACGCGTTCTGCGGGCAATGAAATTGCAAAATTAAAACGAGGGTTTATTCGCCTAGCGAAAGACACTGAAACAGATATTTTGCCTTTTGTCATTTCGACATACAAAATTTCTGATATTTTATACCACTTTCGAAATAAAAATCCTATTTATGCTAAGGTCTGTGATAAAATAGACTATCGCAAACCTGATGATGAAATTCTGTCTGAATTGCAAATTGTTATGTCCAATACTATAAAAGAGTTAGATGCTTTAAGTGAAAAATAAAATAGAAAACATTGCACATTTATTATATGAAAAATTTAGTGGAGATGTTTTATTTTATTTTCAAATTCATGATATAAAAGGCTTTGACTATCCACACAAAATGAAGTTCGTGCATAATCCATTACTGCCAAAACTCTTGCAGGATATACATAATAAAAACAGCATTGAATTTCGTTTTTTCTGCAAATCAAACCAAATAACTTTTACAAAAAATAAAAAGAAGTTTTTTTCCACTATAGGTCATAAAAATACAACTCCAGAATTTTTTTTGATACCTTATTCTGATTTAAAAAATAATGAAAGTTTTTATAGCTGTCAATTTGAACATGAATTTAATTTAAAAATTGATAATAAAGGTCAGAAATTAACTCTAAAATCTAAGAAAAAAACGACAAATATTTCTAATATTTATAATGAAATTAATTTAATTTTAAAAAAGCATATATCGCCAACAATCGAGAAAAAAAAATGTAAAAAGATTGAAATTAAATTACCA
>JAZKEW010000198.1:0-8861 GCA_040386785.1 Bdellovibrionota bacterium | reverse complement strand
TTTCCAATCATATAGTCCGTAGCTACTACTTGTAAATAAATATTGATTTGAATTTAACTTTCCATCAAATACCCATTTTAAAAGTGGCGAAAAAATAATGGCATTGGCATCATCATAAAAAAGTTTTTCTGAAACATAATTTAAATTTAAATCAGCTCCGCCAACAAGGTACTTATTGATAAAAAAAACGGGTTGTAGCCCAATGCTTAATCTGTTGTTTGAATTGGAGGTGTTGTTACTGTCTGGTTGCAAACTGTTGCCATCACCAGCTACTTTTAAAACAGGTAAATTAGAAGAATAAGTATTATTCGTTAAATAAATTGCCGTAAATAGTGCAGACTCCGACATGAAATAAAATTCAGAAGAATCAATAATACCTATTGTGTTCATGGGAGTGTTCAAACCTTCTCGCCCTGATCCCCCATATCCATGAGAAATATCTGTAGTTGCAGGTGCATCGCCTGGCAAAGAAGAAAACCAGACGGTCGTTGCACCCGCAATACCGTTAGATATTGGCCGAGAGAAAATACCCCCGACGATGAGCCCTGAAGTCGCCTTTGCTTTATAAATATGAGCACTCATTGGCTGTGGTACTTTGTTCTGTCCCCCAAAATAATATCGGAATGCAAAAATAGGTTCAAATAATCTACCTTCAGCAAGAAGAAATCTTCCAGATAAAAACACAGTTGCAATGTATTCTTTAATACTATACAAAACTGGATTTCCATTTTCATCTAAAATAAGCTGCTGATGCTCTACCGTAATTTTATTGTTATTGGCATCTGGGACGACATAGTCATAGTTTGCAGAAATAGTCTTCACTGTCCCTTGGCTAACTGCAGCAGATATTTGCACATTGCCAGCCTCCAAACCAGCTCCTTGCAAACCTACCTGATCAAATGGATTTGCCATGCCAAATAAGGTCACAGGGGTGAATTCAAAAGTTCTTATTCCAGCCCATACATTTAACCCATATTTTCTCATGGGAATTTTTATATAAGCATCCCTCAATAAAACTTGGTGGATAGGTCCTGCTTTTTGATACAGACCTAAATTTAGCGGTGCATTCCATAGATAATCTCCTCTCACATGCAAAGAAGCCCAATTTTTTAGATCCAATGCACCATGCAAAGAGAGATATTTTGGAAAGCGTGCCATGGCACTGGTCGGTTGATTATCTAGCCCTTGATCAGGTGTATTTTGAACTGGAAAAGGAGATTCATCAATTTGCAGAGCATTGCTAAATGAAAGGCCGTAGCTTAGAGCCACATCCTCCGACAAATCATATTTCTCTGTTGCCACTGCAAAAAGAGGAAAAAGAATAGACAAAATAAGTGTATAAAAATAGGCTGTTATATAAAACAAGTGGATCTATCCTAGAAGTTGAGGAATGATATTATAAGGCAGTGTTGAACACCATGAATAAGATTCAGCCCTTGACCTTCGAAACTGACACATTATGTTTGTTGTGGCAGGATATTTCAACCTTTTCAGTTTATTGTTTACTCAGGAGTACTTTTCATGATCTCTCAAATCCAAGAAGTTATTGACACCCAAATTAGACCAGCATTGCAATCTGATGGCGGAGATATTGAACTTGTCGATGTAGAAGACGGCATCGTTAAAGTGCGTTTGGTAGGCGCCTGCTCACACTGCCCCTCAAGTGCCATGACCCTTTACGAAGGGGTAGAAAAAATGTTGATGGAAAAAATTCCTGAAGTCAAAGGAATTGAACAGGTTTGGTAGAACGCTTTTTTATTTTATAAATTCGTTTCATTCATACAACATAAATACAAAATAGGTAGAAATCATATGGACGTGAATTTGATCGCTTTACTTGCAGAAGTAAAGGCAATTGAAAAATTGCTCCCCGCCGATATTCAAACTCAATTTGAAAATTTTAGTTTTCAAGACAGAGCACATACTGTTAGCCAAGAAAGCAATAGAATTGTTGTGAGTTTTTTTTCAGATAACCTTACCCTTGCAATCAAAACACAACTTGAAAAAATAATTCGCGAATGCCTTTTACATCACAAACTTGACGTGGTTGTTTTTTTTGAACGGAAAGAAAAAAAACCTCCTACCACGCAACCGTCGCAACAACCTGCACATAAACCAAAGCCAGAACCCCACGAACAAAAAGCCCCTTCTGGCAAAAAACCTATTGATGGCGTTAAACAAATCATTGCTGTGGCTAGTGGAAAAGGTGGTGTGGGTAAAAGTACTGTGAGTGTCAATCTAGCGTTGGCTCTTTATAACCAAGGTTATAAAGTTGGAATTCTTGACGCAGATATTTATGGACCAAGCGTGCCAACCATGCTCAATATTCACAAAGACCCCATGTTAAATCAAAATAATAAAATTATTCCACCAGAGTCTTTTGGACTCAAAGTTATGTCCTTTGGTTTTTTTGCACCGGAAGACACGGCTGTTATATGGCGCGGTCCTATGATTATGAAGGCACTGCAACAATTTTTTTGGGATGTCGATTGGGGAGATCTCGATTTTTTAATTATTGACCTTCCTCCTGGAACAGGTGATGCTCAGCTGACTCTTGTACAAAGTATTCCTATTTCTGGTGCAGTTATTGTGACAACACCACAAAATGTTGCATTATTAGACGCCGTAAAAGGTATTTCCATGTTTCAAAAAACAGAAGTGCCAATTTTAGGTGTAGTTGAAAATATGTCGAGTTATTCTTGCCCCACATGTGGAACTGAGTCGCATATTTTTGGACAAGGTGGAGCGCAAAGGGTATCGGAAAAATTTGGCGTGCCGTTACTTGGACATGTGCCGCTTATTCCCGAAATTCGTGCTGCCGGTGATTTAGGCGAACCTTTAACAGTGATTCCTGGACACGGAATTCGACTTCGTTTTGCTGAAATAGCTGAAAAAGTTGTGCAGAATTTGAATAAATGATGTAGCTCTCAACTACACAAACTTCATCCAAACTTTTTTTCCGTAAAAAGCCATGGCAACTTTTGTCACTTTTTTTACCTTCCGTGCCTTGAACTCTTGCATATAATTTTTTTCTTCAATTTGTTTTAAAGCAAGCCCCAAAATTCTTGTTATAGTTGTTTTTGGAACGACTTTTAATTTTTTGCGTGGCTTATACACTTTGAGTTCAAAAATATACCCAGGTAAAGCGGTATTCCTTGGCAGCAATAGAATATCAGCCCTACCCTCTCCTGTTTCACGGTTAGAGCGCACTTCGTATTCATGAGAAAGCCAACTCAAAAAACCTGCCGTAAAACAGTGGAAGGCATTTTCTGGTTGCTTTGCAAAATCATGATAACTCATAATTTGCAAGACAACTTCACTAAAATGTTTTTCAAATGTTTTGGTATCTCCTTTTTCAAGAGCATTTAAAATATCTTGAGAAATATTCCTGTTTAGCTTAGGTGCTACTTGTTGAATCCAAAGATCCATCATGTCGGAAAATATAATTTTAATTTCTTCATTTGGTATACCTAAGGTATACCAAAATTTATTTTGTTTAAATTCTTGCTTTTTAACGGTTAAATAACCTGAGTGTAATAAAAGAGTTAAATAATCTTGATTTGAACAATTTGTTTTAAGAGAAGGAAAATGCAAATTTTCACTCAAGCGGATTGTTATATTCTCTCCAGAAATAATTTTAAAAATATCGTCCTGCAAGATGTCTTTGTGCTCAAAAAATAAAGAACGCACTAATTCGTTAGAAGACGTGTTTAGCCAATAAGGTTTAAATTGACCTTTGTTGTTCAACCAACTGAGAATGGACCACGGATTATAAATGGTAACAGCTTCTCCAAATTGATAGCCGTTGTACCAATATTTAACACCCTTATATTCTTTTTCTAGTTCATATTCATTTAAAGAATTTTTTAACTCGTCGTCTGTCAGTCCAAAGTAGTTTGCATAATTTGGAGACACAACTGTTGCAATGTCTGGGTTATTAAAATCAGAAAAAATAGATTCCTTGGCAACACGCAATATTCCTGTCATGACGGCTTTTTGTAGGCAATCATTGTCTTTAAGAGCGTCTGAATAGAGACTCTTCATAAACTGAATACACTCTTCATATTGTCCGGTATGAAAGGCAGAATGAATAGGAGCATCATATTCATCTATAAGTAAAAATGGTTTCACTTTATGATGGGCATATAAAATATGCGATATAAATTGCAAAGAAACTTTTAAATCCAGTGGGGTTGCTCTCTCTGATTTGATTCTCTTAAAGCGTGCTTTTTGATCTTCTGAGATGTGCTCAGAATCCAGCAAATAGTTAAATTTTTCAAATTCCACAGACAAACGTTGGTTTAATACCGCAGAAAAGCTTTCAAAATTTATGAAATCCAAGCTTTTTAACGTGATAAAAAACACGGGATATTTATTCATATGAGCCAAGTATTTGCCGTCATCTTCTGTCGATATTTTTAAACCATCAAAAAGATTTTTCGAGCTGGGAGCATTGCTATCAAAGAAACATTGCAACATAGACATATTAAGTGTTTTGCCGAAACGCCGAGGACGAGTGAATAAAGTCACTTCGGCTTTAGCCAAGATTTCTTTTATAAGCAGGCTTTTGTCAATGTAGCAGTAATTGTTTTCTCGAAGTTTTTTAAAGTTAGAGATTCCAATGGGAATGGGGCGTTTGTCTTCTTGGGTAGTCATGGCATTCCTTCTTGGCAAATTCCACAATCAAGGGCTTGTGTTTAACTTAGCTTAAAAAGGAGTTTTGCGCATTAAGGATCACCAAAGAACAATATAAGTTTCAGGGTCAATGCGTTTCCCATCAACCTCTATTTCATAGTGAACATGCGGCCCTGTACTTCTTCCAGTGCTACCGACCGCGGCAATAATCTCACCTTTCTTCACTTTTTGTCCTTCTTTCACGTACACCATGCTCGTGTGGGCATACCGTGTTAGCAACTTACCTGTGTGTTGAATTTCAAGCATTCTACCGTAATCTTCTGTTACCGCAGTGCGAACAACAGAACCGTCTGCAGTTGCATAGATGGGAGTTCCTACAGGCGCAGCAATATCAAGGCCTAAATGCATTCTTTCTTGCCCTGAAAATGGGCTCATGCGCCACCCGTAAGTTGAACTCAATCTTCCTTTTGCAGGTGAAAGATCTGGCATAAGCTGTAATTTTAAATTGTATTTACGCAATTCAAGCATGAGTTTTTTGAAGTCAACCAGTTTTTTTGAGCTTTCTGCTTCAGAAACATCAACTTCATCGAATAAGTTTTTTAATTGCAAATGATCTTGTTTTATTCCTGTTAATTCTTTTGATAAGGCGTAATCTTCCTTAGACAACGGCCCAATACCTAAAGCATCTCCTCCAATATTCCCATCATTTTTAGATCTAGTGGGGTCTTTTCTATCATCCGTTCGAGTAGACGCTTTCCGTATTTTTGTAGATAAATTTTCAACTTGGTCTACGGTTAGCTCCACATTTTTAATTTTAAGACTTAGGGCTTCAATTTCTCCTTTTAGATTTCTATTTACGTTATTAATTTTTTCTAATTCGGCAAGAGATTTGTTGAGGTTGACGCAATATTTAGCGGCAGCGCCAATACCAACAAAAGAGAGCACGAGTAATGCACAGAAAATGTAGGGGACTGATTTATGAATTTTAAAGGATTTTGTTATGCCTTTTTTGGGGCTATGAAGAATATGAAAGTAGTAGTCTACCTTTGCTTTGTGCTTTTGTTTCTCGAATGGGTTGTTTTTATTTTTTAAAAAACTCAAAACAATCATCTCCTATAACAATTTATTTTTTATCTCTGTAGCTAGTATCGGCAAATACAGAACCCCTATTGCGGAAAAGATTTCCTTCGGCAAAAGGATTCCAACATTTTTATCTTTTTGTCATAGGGTAGGACACTGAAGATATAGGTTGACTTCGTTCTGTCGCACATTTAATTGATTATGGATGTTTTGTTTTGATATTTATTTATTAATGGAATTTGACTTATTATGACACAAAAAATACCCTCCTATAGTACCCTCAACAGAGGGTCATCTTATGAAAAGACAGAAGAAACACCTACTCCTAAAGAATACTCATATGAGCACTTTAATTTTGAACCTGAGAAAATTTATTTTCAACCCGCAACACATGCAAGCGAGGAGGATGATGGTGACAATCCATTCGAACGCCCGTCTTTTCGTAGAAATACTTGGGCCTGCCATGATCGAGCTGTTACACCACCTAGAAAACATTCATTAGAAGTCCCACAAACAGACCCCTCTGGTTCACCTATCGGAAATTGGACCAGCCGAAGAGATAAATTGACAAAAAAATGTGCCACTCCGATCTCAACCCCATCAACGACAATCTCCTCAAAATCTGAGCAAACACCACCATCCAGGTAGTTTTCCCCACAATACAAATTTTAAATATTGACTTTACATTACAACATAATTACTTAATGTGAATGTTTTGATTGTTAAGGATATAGTAAAAACCATGCTCACCCTCACCGTGACAGAAGAATACGAAAATCAACGTTTAGATGTGTTTATAACACGCATATGCGACTTAATTCCCAGTCGCTCCTTCGCATCCAAGCTTATTTTTAATAAAAAAATAATGGTAAATAATAAAATTGAAAAACCTTCTTATAAGGTAACAACAAACCAAATCGTGCTAATTATTGATGACTTTCTAAATGAAATAAACTCTGAGCCCGTCGGAGAAAAAATTCCATTAACTATTTTATTTGAAGACAGCCACCTTATTGTCATTAATAAAGCCGCCGGCATGGTTGTGCACCCTGGCGCAGGCGTCAATTCTGGAACTCTCGTCAATGCAATTTTAGCCCACTGTGGCTCCACTCTTCCCAGCCTTGGCAATGCGGCAAGAGCTGGAATTGTGCACAGACTTGACCGTGATACCAGCGGAGTTTTAGTGGTCGCAAAATCACAACGTGCTCTTACTGAATTATCAAAACAATTTGCAGAGCATTTGCAAACACGTATTTACCAAGCGCTCGTATATGGTGTTCCAACTCCACGAGAAGGAAAAATAGAAACTTGGCACGGTCGAGATCCCAAAAATAGAATTAAATATGCTGTGCAAACAGAAGGTATCGGCAAAAAAGCCATTTTAAACTACTCTGTAAAAGAACAATTAGGCTCTCAATTATTTTCCTTGGTAGAATGCAGGCTTTTTACTGGCAGAACCCATCAAATTCGGGTACAAATGGCTAGTCACAAACACGGAATTGTAGGAGATGCCTTGTACTCGCAATTACCAGGTCAAATTAAAAATAAAAAAGAACTATTTTCTTTCATCACAAAAAATATTTCTAGACAAATGCTTCATGCTTATTGCTTGGGCTTTAAACACCCTATAACCAATGAAGAAATGAATTTTTACGCCCCCTTACCTCCTGACTTTGAAAATGCTCTAAATTTTTTAAGAACAATTGCATGAATATCAATAATTTTTTGAATTCTGGTTGCTTTATTTTAGATCCAAATTTCAATAAAATATGGGCCTTAACGAATATAAACACAGTTGAAAAAAATAATGCAAATGGCTTTGCATTCTATAAAAATAATTTTTTTCTTACTGAAAAATCTCCTTGGCTTCAAGGAGAACATTATTACGAAATAGAACTTTTTGAATTTAAAGAACTTCTGAGTAAAGCAACACGAATCAAACCAAAAATAGAGTGGAATGAAATAAGTCAGGATAATTACAAACAGCAATTTGATTCCTTAAAAAAAGAAATTTGCACAGGAAATTTACTAAAAGGGGTTCCATTTGCACACCAAACAGCAAATTTGGAATTATGTAAGGAAAATTTAGCCTATTTATTGAACTCTTTATTTGAATATGAATGCAAAGAAGGTTTATATTTATATGGATTTTGGAATTTACAACAAAAAATTGGTTTCTTGGGAGCAAGCCCTGAACTTTTATTTACGCAAAAAAATAATTTAATTGAAACTTACGCTTTAGCTGGAACAGTGCGTAATAATATAAAATCAGAAAATATTCAATGTAAAATAATTCGCGAACATAATTTCGTTGTAGATGGAATGCAAACAGAATTAGCGGCCTTAGGCGATGTCCATATTGATAAAACTGAACTACTAAAACTAGAACAATTTTCGCATTTAAAATCACCTTTACAGCTCAAATTAAAAAAAGATTTTGACTTCAAACAGGTTTTAACTGCTATTCACCCAACTCCTGCTCTTGGTGCTTTTCCTAAAAAAACAGGTTTTAAATGGCTCCAATATGTGGAAGACAAAATAGAAAAACGGTTGAATTATTGTAGCCCATTTGGCATTTGTATTAACAAAAATTTTTCCTTGTGTGTTGGAGTCATTCGATGCTTGCAATGGGAAAATAATTCTTTAAAAATAACGGCAGGAGGCGGGGTTATTGAAGAAAGTATTTTTGAAGAAGAATGGGAAGAAGTCTGTATGAAGTTAGAATCTATTCGGCAATATTTCAAAATATAACCAAATTTTTAGCCAGAGACATTTTTTTACCTGAAATCGTGTACATTTATCTATTATTCATATAAATCACTACTGAGGTAGGGATACAAACCCTGTTGCTTTTCAATCTTAATTTGGAGTTAATTTCATGAACATTCATGAGTATCAAGCGAAAGAGTTGCTCGCACAATATGGCCTTAACATACCGCAAGGGAAACTCGCATACACCGCAACGGAAGCGGAATGGGCTGCTAGACGTCTTGGCTGTGGCACAAATGGCGCTGTTGCTGTTATTAAAGCTCAAGTTCATTCAGGCGGCCGTGGAAAAGCGGGCGGAGTTAAAATTGCAAAAACGCCTGAAGAAGCAAAAATTTATGCAGAAAAAATGTTGGGCATGACTCTCATTACGAATCAAA
>JAZKEW010000197.1:5316-13128 GCA_040386785.1 Bdellovibrionota bacterium | reverse complement strand
TGACTGTATTTAAAGATCAAAGAAAGCTTTCAGCCGAAGGACTTCGCGTGGCAATTGCTTTAGCCGAGAATAAACCACTTCAAGCCGCTGTAAAAGTAAACAATGGAAAAATTGATGTTCCTTCTTTTTTACTCACTCCTGTTATTGTGGATAAAAATAATATTGACTCTGAGCTTGTTAAGTCTGGCTATTTGAAAAAAGAAGATGTGTATAAATTTAGGAAATAAAAAAACATGAACCTTGCTTACGCCCTTGAAATGAAGAATATAGAAAAAAAATTTGGGCCCGTCACTGCCCTCTCTGAGGTCAACTTTTGTATCAAAAAAGGTGAAATTCATGCCCTTTGTGGCGAAAATGGTGCCGGCAAATCAACTTTAATGAAAATATTGAGTGGGTTTTATCCTAACGGAGATTACGAGGGCGAGGTTTTTGTTAATGGAATTTTGCAAAAGTTTCACAATACCACAGACAGCGAGCGAGTGGGAATTTCTATTATTTACCAAGAACTTGCTTTAGTAAAAGAGTTGAGCATTTGTGAAAATATTTTTTTGGGGCATGAAAAAACAAAACGTGGATTTATTGACTGGAATTTATCGCACTCCCTTGCAAAAGACGTGCTCAAACAAGTTAATTTAAATATGAATCCATCTACAAAAATTTCTGAACTGGGAATTGGTGAACAACAACTTGTAGAAATTGCTAAAGCTATTGCTAAAAATGCAAATATATTAATTCTTGATGAACCTACGGCAGCATTAACAGAGTCGGAAGCTGATAATTTACTCAACATTTTAAAAGAGCTAAAAAAACAGGGAAAAACTTGTATCTATATTTCGCATAGACTGAAAGAAATTTTTCAAATTGCAGACTCTGTCACTATTTTACGAGATGGAAAAACAGTTTCTACTCACCTGTGTAGTGAATTAAATGAAGAAAAATTAGTCACTAAAATGGTGGGTCGTGAATTGACCAACATTTACCCGCGTAAGGAATTAAAAAAAGGTCCTGTGGCTTTTGAAGTTAAAAACTGGACGGTAAAGCATCCAGAAACAGGCAGCAAAATTCTTGATGATATTAATTTTTCCGTTCACGAAGGAGAAATACTAGGAATTGCAGGACTTATGGGCTCAGGGCGCACAGAACTTGTCACAAGTTTATTTGGGGCTTTTGGTGTGGTCACCTCAGGGAGTGTTTGTTTAGACGGTAAAAAATTAAATATCAAACGGGAAGCAGATGCCATTGCTGCAGGTATTGGGCTTGTGTCTGAAGATAGAAAAAAGAATGGACTTGTGCTTGGCATGGATATTAAACAAAATACCACACTTGCAAGCTTGCGCAGTATTTCTAATTTTGGTCTTATTGATGACAATAAAGAAATTTTTTCTAGCCGCAAGTATGTCCGAGAATTAGGAATTAAAACCAATTCTATTGAGCAATATACAGGCAATTTAAGTGGTGGTAATCAACAAAAAGTAGTGCTTTCCAAATGGCTTATGACGAACCCACGGGTTTTAATATTAGATGAACCTACTCGCGGCATTGATGTGGGCGCAAAATATGAAATTTATTCTATCATCAACCACTTGCTCCAAAATGGCGTTTGTATCATTATGATTTCTTCAGAATTACCTGAAGTTCTGGGCATGAGCCACAGAGTTATTGTTATGCATGAAGGGAAAATAAACGGTGAATTTCATTACCAAGACGCTTCACAAGAAAAAATTATGCACTGTGCCACCGGAACCCAATTCAACACACCACGTTAAAGATGTCATTTTTATTTCTTTTAAGAAAAATTTACGTCAATATACTATGCTCATAGCCCTTGCGGTTATTTGGCTTGTGTTCACTTATTTAACTGGCTCCTTGTTCCTTTCTCCACGAAATTTATCCAATTTATTTTTGCAAAGTTCTACCATTGGTATTTTAGCTATTGGTATGACGTTAGTTTTGGTGTCGGGGCATCTCGATCTCTCCGTGGGTTCTGTTGCTGGTTTTGTTGGTGCCACGGCTGCTGTTTTGCAGGTGAATCATAATTGGTCAACGGGACCAACTATAATTGCATCATTAATTATTGGTGTGGTTATTGGTTTATGGCAAGGTTACTGGATTTCTTATCGTAAAATTCCAGCTTTTATTGTTACTTTATCTAGCATGATTGCTTTTCGTGGCGCCATTTTAGGGATTACTGGTGGGCGCACCCTAGGACCTATGAATGACAATTTTAAGCTTGTGGGACAAGGCTATGTACCTTCTTTATTTTTTAAACCAGTAACTCAACTAGACGCCATGGGAAATGTTGTAAAAGATTCCTTTGGCGAGCCAGTGAGTGGATTTCAATCTATTTTTAGCAATACGTTTTATATGGGCGATCACCCTCCCTTCAATGGTGTCACTGTTCTGCTTGCAGTTGTTTGCATTGTTTCTTACATTTTTTTTCAACTTAAAAAACGAAATTCACGCATTAAATATGGTTTTGATGTTCTGCCAGGCTCATTTGAATTTGCACGAATTTTTTTCTTCACTCTTTTAATTGCCGCTTTTTTTAGTGTCATGGCTGTTTATATGGGAATTCCTTACGCAGTTCTTATTGTTCTTATTCTCGGGCTTGTTTTTTCTGTTCTCACAAATAGTACAACTTTTGGTCGTCATTTGTACGCAATGGGTGGCAATGTAGAGGCGGCAAAACTCTCTGGAATTAACGTTAAATTGAGAGTTCTTGGGGTATTTGTGCTTATGGGGCTGCTCACTGCAATCGCTGGTTTGGTTTTAACTGCGCGTTTGAATGCGGCGACGACAGCGGCAGGGCAGAATTTTGAGTTAGATGCTATTTCTGCGGCTATTATTGGCGGCACGAGTACTATGGGCGGGGTAGGGACTGTTTTTGGATCTATTATTGGAGCGCTTGTTATGGCGAGTCTTGATAATGGGATGAGTCTTTTAGATCTAGATATTACGTGGCAGTATGTGGTTAAGGGAGGAATTTTACTACTTGCAGTGTGGATAGATATTAGCACGAGGAAAAAAATGTAAATCTAAATTATAGATATTGATAATCATTCTCATTAGTGTTAGCTTGCCCCGTGGTTACTTTGACATTGGGGAAGAACAAAATGGAAAATCCAACTAGGCTAAGCTCCTTAAAAAAAGGACAAAAAGCTCAAATTTTACAAATTAGTGAAACAAATTTAAATACAGAAAGCCCCTTACCTGCAGGTGAACTAGAACGCAGACTACTTGAAATGGGTTTTTCTGAAGGCTCGCAAGTAACTCTTATGCACGAAGCTCCCTTTGGAAAAGACCCTATTATCGTTCTATTGCGAGCTTGCCATTTGGTGGCATTACGTAAAAAAGAAGCAGCTGCAATTATGGTCAATTTAATTCCAAGCACAGTTTAACAATTTGAAGGATTTTTATTAACATGGCATCCGAACTACTTTTGAATGACCCTAGAATAGCCCTTGTGGGAAACCCAAACTGCGGAAAAACAGCCCTTTTTAATGCTCTTACGGGCAGTAGGCAAAAAGTAGCGAATTACCCGGGTGTTACTGTTGAAAAGCGAGAGGGACTTCTTTCTACAAAAGAAGGAAATAAGCTTAGAATAATTGATTTACCAGGCACTTATAGTTTGCGTGCACGCAGCGTGGACGAGCGTGTGACCCGCGAAGTGGTGCTTGGTCAACTTTTGGGAGAGTCGCCCGTTGACGGTATTATTTGTGTTGCCGATGCCACCAATCTGCACTTGGGTTTACGCTTGGTACTCGAGTTAAAAAAAACAGGAAAGCCCGTTATTCTTGCTCTGAATATGATGGATATTGCTAAAAAACGTGGCTATGAAATTGATCTAAATCTTTTATCGCAACAAATTGGTGCGCCTGTTGTTCCCACCGTAGCAATTAAAAAAAATGGCATCACTAATTTAGTTGCAGCAGTTCAACAAGAAATAGATAAGTTCTCAAAATTGAATACACAAAATTCAATTGCTTCTACATGGGTAGAACCAAACTCACAAGATGTGCGGGCCTATCATAAAGAAGTAGAACGTATTCTTAATGAATCCAAGCGTAAGCAGGGCTGTGTTTCAGCTTTTACGCAAAAAGTCGACAAAGTTCTTTTGCATCCGGTTTTTGGCGTGAGTATTTTACTTGTGACTTTATTTCTTATTTTTCAAGCGGTTTTCACTTGGGCAAAAATTCCGCAAGAAGCTCTGGAGAGTAGTTTTGAATTTTTACAAACTTATGTAGCATCTGTAATGCCAGATGGTGCGTTAAAAAGTCTTTTAACTGATGGTATTATTGCTGGTGTCGGTAGTGTTGTGGTGTTTTTACCACAAATTATCACGTTATTTTTATTTATATTGCTCCTTGAAGACAGCGGGTATATGGCTCGTGCCGCTTTTTTAATGGATAAATTAATGGGTGGCGTTGGCCTGCACGGCAAAGCTTTTATTCCGCTTTTGTCTAGTTTTGCTTGTGCGATTCCTGGAATTATGTCCACTCGTACCATTGAAAATAAAAAGGACCGTATTGTTACAATTTTAATTTCACCGCTTATGGCTTGTTCTGCACGAATTCCTGTGTACGCACTCATTATTGCGGCATTTATTCCCTCAAAAACAATATTTGGCTTTGTTAATATTCAGGGCCTTGTTATGTTTTTGCTTTATGCAGGTGGAATTGTTGCGGCACTTATTATTGCCTTTGTCCTTAAAAAATTTATTATCAAAGGTCATAGAGAGCCTTTATTAATGGAATTGCCAACCTACAAAATTCCTAACTTCAAAAATATTCTTATCGGTCTTCTTGAACGTGCAAAAATATTTCTTAAAAAAGCGGGCACCATTATTCTCGCGATGATGGTTGTTATTTGGTTTTTAAGTTCCTATCCTAAGGCGCCATTAAATGCTATTAAGCCAGACATTGACTACAGTTTTGCAGGAATACTTGGACATTGGTTAGAGCCCTTACTTGCTCCTGTTGGTTTCAATTGGCAAATTGCCGTGGCTTTAATTCCTGGTATGGCTGCACGGGAAGTGGCTGTTGCGGCTTTGGGATCTGTTTATTCTATTAGCGGCAGTGAAGACGCTGTTCGAGAAGGATTGGCGGCAACTTTGGTGCATGCTTGGACGTTGCCCACAGCTCTCGCTTTGCTTGCTTGGTATGTTTTTGCTCCGCAATGTGCCCCTACATTGGC
The DNA here is from genome assembly GCA_040386785.1 of Bdellovibrionota bacterium. Taxonomy (GTDB): domain Bacteria; phylum Bdellovibrionota_B; class Oligoflexia; order Silvanigrellales; family Silvanigrellaceae; genus Silvanigrella. Next base: position 7,935 of record JAZKEW010000197.1, on the reverse strand, counting down.
TGTCACCAAACGGGAAACAAATTCTTGGCTATGGCCTACAGTTATGTTTTTGTACATGTTTAGCCTTGCGTATTTAGGTGCCTTTGGTGTGTATCATTTGTCAAATTATTTTTTAGGAGCTTGAACACATGTTACAAAATATTGTTGCAACAATTCTTGTTTTTTTGGCCGTTGTTTATTTGGTAAATAAGTACACTCCTCGTCGTAAAAAAGCCTTGCCATTGCCGGAATCTTCTCTTAAATCTTCAAGTTGCAAGTGTGGAAGCTCTTGCCCAATGGGCAAACCAAAATAACTTCCTATGCGCAATGTGGAGAGGGCATGACAGTTTACACACTATTGCATTTAGACGACGATCCTCTTGAACACAGGGCTTTGCAAAGGCTGATTAAAAGCACACAAGGCGACTATTTATTCGAATTTTTTTCTGCACTAAATCATTCTACTTTTGAAGAACACTTGGTTAAAAATAAACACATTGATTTTGTCATCCTCGATATTTTTCTGGCAGGTGAATCATCAGGCTTGAATTTAATTGAAAAAGTAAAGCAGCTTCATCCTAAAGCAACTTTACTTATGAGCTCAAACTTAGACGATCCCGCTTCTGTGCTTGAGAGTTTAAAGCTTGGGGCAGATGAATTTCTTTCTAAAAAATTACAAACCGAAGACTTTGTTCAAAGAATTATTTCTCTACGTGAAAAATCACTCATTAAAAAAGGTTATTTGAATTTACAAAATAAATCAGAGATAAAAAATATTTTTGTCTCTGGCAATATGATGAAAAAAATCGAGCAAAGAATTCCCAATATCATTCATTCAGCAATTAAATTTGTATATGTGGAGGGAGAATCGGGCACAGGAAAAGAAGTGGTGGCTGATTTATTTGCAAGCCATTTAAAAAATAAGCCTTTCGTCAAATTAAATTGCGCAGGAATTCCTAAAGACCTCTTAGAAAGTGAGTTATTTGGTCATAAAAAGGGTTCTTTTACGGGGGCTCATTTCGATAAAAAAGGGGTGATAGAAGCTGCAAATGGAGGGTGGTTATTTTTAGATGAAGTAGCAAGCCTTACACCTTCAGCACAGTCGGCCTTATTGCGTTCTCTTGAAAATCAAGAAGTCACACCTATTGGCGAAACTCATCCACGAAAAATTAATGTGTGTTTTATTTCTGCTTCTAATATTTCTCTTGCACAAATGGTGACAAGTGGTGCTTTTCGAAACGATTTATGGCAACGTTTACGAGAAACAGAAATTCTTCTGACGCCACTCCATAAGCGTGCCGATGAAATCCCTGAGCTCATTGAATATTTTTGTAAAAATATGGATGGAGGGCCTTATCATATTGAACAAACAGCACTCAATGTGTTGTGTAGACTGCCTTGGCGGGAAGGGAATGTGCGTGAGCTTCGGAATTGTTTGCGGGCTATGACCGAAAATCAAAACAATAAAATTCTGTCTCCTATGGGAATTCCAGAACGAATTTTATCGACTTATCAAATAAATACGCAAGTAGTTCAATCTAATCATACATGCGATAGTATTCAAATTCCAATAAAAAACTCTTCTGGAGTGGCATTAACTTTGGATGAAATGATAACTGAACTGTTGAAAAGTATCGTTATTCATAAAAACAAGAATGAGGGAAAAATTAATATTACAAAATTAAGTCAAGAGTTGGGTATTTCTCGTAGTACTTTGCAGGCTAAATTACGCAATGCTAATTTCTAGCATTTTTGGAAGAAAATGACCTTTGAAATTTATGCGGATTTTTTTCCTTATACTGTTCCCGTTCGGCATTCTTTTTTTCGTACAAACCAAGCTGTAATTTTAAATTGTCTAAGCTTCCAAATTCCGTATTTAAGTGAATGTAGCCTCTTTCGTATGCCTCTTTTCTCGCGTCCCAAAGTTCTTTCAGTTTAGCTAAAATTTCTTCTTGTGAGTTTAAGCTTGAAAACATGGGTCGAAGTAATTTTGTTGTATTGTCGTTTACAATTCTTTTTGCAAGAACTTCTAGGGGAGTATCTAGAAAAACAATAAGCCCAAGTCTTCGGGCGTATTCAAAATTGCTTTCTGTGCAAACGGTTCCGCCGCCCATGGCAATAACGTAGTTATGCTTTTTGTCAAGTTTTCTTAAAACTAAGTCTTCTTGAGCTCTGAAGGCTTCCTCTCCTTCTTTTTGATAGAATTCGGCAATTTTTTTCTTTGTGACAATTTCAAAATATTTGTCGAAATCTAGAAAGTAGCGTCCGGAGTAGATGGCATAAATTTTACCGAAGGTGGATTTTCCACTGCCAGGCATTCCCGTTAAAATAATGTTTCTAAAGCGTTTGGGCATATCTTTTAAAGTCATCGGTTCCTCACAAATTCAACTTGAAGATGGAAAAAGTATCATATACAAACAAATTGTAATACAATGCTAGAAAATAAATAGAAAGAATTGTTATGCCTATTTCTAAAACTCTATTTTTCTTCCTTCTGAATTTTTTGTTCGTATTAAACGCATATGCAAAACAGTCTTCAAATTCTGCTCGTTGGGGGTACGAGGAAGAACTTGGGCCTCATGCCTGGGGAACCCTTAGCTCAGATTATAAGCTATGTTCCCAGGGAAAAAGGCAATCTCC
>JAZKEW010000197.1:0-5288 GCA_040386785.1 Bdellovibrionota bacterium | reverse complement strand
ACACAAGAGTCAAAATCTCGAAACTATTCAATTTGACTACAAAAGTTCTGGTCTGAATATTTCAAATTCCGGTTATGATATAAGACTTCTATATAAAAATGGTAGTAAAATTATTTTGAAGAAAAAAGAATATGAATTATTGAATTTCCACTTTCATACACCTGCGGAGCACATTGTTCATGGCAAAAAATCGAATATTGAAGCTCATTTTGTACACAGGGATAAAGAGGGGAATTTAGTTGTTGTCGCACTTATGATTAACAAAGGGAAAATGAATTATGCCTTGCACGATATTTTTAATCATATTCCACAACAGGCTGGTAGCGTAAATTTTATTGAAGACAAAAAAATCAACCCCCTTGATTTTTTTCCAAAAGGAGGTGGATACTATGCTTACACAGGGTCTCTCACTACGCCGCCTTGTAGTGAAAATGTAAAATGGATTATTTGGCATGATCCCATTGAGGCTTCGCTTGATCAAATTATGAAATTAACTCGTGTCTACCGTATGAATGCAAGACCAACTCAACCGCTAAACGGGAGAAAAATATTACAAAAACTATAATTTATATAGGCATTGAAAATGATTATTGATTGCGTCTTTAAAAATGTCACTATTTTTGATGGAAAATACCTTCAAGAAAATAAAACGGTCTTTATTTCTAAAGAAAAAATACTTGATGTTATTGAATGCCAAGCATACAGTAAAAAAAATTGTGTTGAAATTGAAGGCAATGGAAATATTCTTGTGCCTGGATTTATTGATATTCAAGTTAATGGTGGTGGCGGGTATTTTTTTAATGATGAGCCTCGCCTTGCTTGCCTTCAAAAAATTCGTGACGCACATTTGCAATATGGCACGACGTCTATTTTGCCAACTTTTATTTCTGATTCCTTTCAAAAAATGAAACAAGCTCTTCTGGCGGTGCAAGAAGCCTGCCATAAATTTGAAAATGGAATTTTAGGCATTCATTTGGAAGGCCCTTATTTAAATTTACAAAAAAATGGAATTCACAATAAAAAAAATATCCGACCTCCTCTTAAACAAGAAATAGATTATATTTGTCAGTTTCCATTGCCAATTAAGCTTGTTACTTTAGCTCCTGAATTAATATCAAAATCAATACTGGAAGAATTGCAAAAAAATAATGTGTTTATTTTTGCAGGACATACCAATGCCACATTTGAAGAAATGCAGCAAGCATTTGCTTCAGGTGTGGTGGGTATTACACATTTTTTTAATGCCTGTTCTCCTTTTTTAAGCAGGGCGCCTGGTGTGGTTGGGGCTGGTTTGTTGAATAATGAAATTTGGTGTGGACTTATTGCCGATGGTCTGCATGTCAGTTTTGATTCAATTAAAATAGCTTTTAAAGCAAAATCAACAACACATTTTATTTTAGTTTCCGACGCAATGAGCCCTGTTGGAACAGATATTTCTGAATTTAGTATTCATGATCAAAAAATTATGGTTAAGAAAAATTCTTCCATTCCAACTTACGTCGATCAACATGGAACACTCGCAGGATCTGCTTTAACAATGCATCAAGCACTCAAAAATATCGTGTTACAAAATTGCGCTTCTCTTTCCGAGGCGCTTGCAATGACGTCTACAAATCCTGCAAAGTGTTTGCATTTGGAGGCAATTAAAGGCAGAATTCAACCTAATTATGACGCCGATGTTGTGCTTTTAAACAAAGACAATCTCAATCTCATTCATGTCATGCAAAGTGGGGCTATTATTAAATGAGTTCAATAAATATAAATGTCGGTTTGCTTATTACAGGAAATGAAGTTTTAAGTGCAAAAGTTAAAGACACAAATGGTCCTTTTATTGGAATGCATTTGCGTAAAATTGGTGTTCCAATTAAATCGTCCATGATGTGCGCTGACAACGAGGCCGATATTCTAGATTGCCTCGAATACCTTTCTCGCCGTTGCAATGCTATTTTTATGACCGGTGGTCTTGGACCAACCACGGACGACCTCACCGCTGCCGTGGTAGCGAAATTTTTTGGTGTGAATACAATATTTTTTGATGAAGCTTGGGAAAATTGCCTAGAGGCCTATAAAAAATTCAATAAAACCAATGTACCAGACAGCAATAAAAAGCAGGCGTATTTACCAGAAGGTAGCGTTATTTTACCTAATAAAATTGGTACAGCAGTTGGCTTTAAAGCAACAGGAAAAAAGCACAATAAAATGGTGTCTGTTTTTTGTATGCCAGGGGTGCCATATGAAATGGAGGCCATGTTTTTAAAAGAAATTTACCCAGAACTTTCAAGTTTAAGTATTCCACCATTAATCAAAACTTGGCAGGTTTTTTATTTGGGAGAATCGGCTATGCAAACGAGCATAGAAGAGCATGAAAAAAAATTACAAACTAAATTCCCTACTGCTGCCATTTCTTATCAAGCTCATGCTGGTTTTGTCACTTATTCAGTGAGTTTATTTCCTCGTACTCAGGAGCAAAAACTTGAAAGTCAAAAATTTTTAGAAGATGAGTTTATTCCCGCTGTACAAAAAAGTTTTCACAAGCATATTTTATACTCAGATGAAACTCCTTTAAATCAGTATATAATTGATGCATTAAAACAAAAAAGAAAAACCCTTGCTTTTGTAGAAGCTTCCTGTGGTGGCATGCTCACCCACCAAGTTTCAACCGTTAAAAATGCAGAAGACGTTATGAATGGAACCGTTATTTTACAAGGAAAGAAAGATAAAAGAGTACAATTATCCAGTGCCCTATGGGACGATATGGCTCAAATTAAAAAACTTGAGTTTATGAAAGCAGATATTTGTATTACTGAGTGGGGAGCGCCAGCTCTTGAAATGGCTACAGAAGACGTACCGCACGGGCATTTTAATATTATTTTTTCAATCAATAAACAAAAAATAAAAGATGATATTGAAATGCAAACGAGGTTGGAAGGTTTTGCTTGGAAAAGAGAAGTAGAACTAGAAACGCCTGAACGGGTTAATTATTCTTGTGAGCTCAATGTGAGCACACGTTATGGAAAAGAAGCTCAACAAACGCGTGTGGCATTACATTGTCTTTGTTCACTAGCATTAATAGTAAATTATTTATGAAAAAATATTTTGAAAAAAACATTCAAATTGCGAAAAAATATGAATTAAAGTGCAAAAAAATCGACAACCAAATTGCAGCTTTTCGTTTAATTTCTACCATAGGTTTACTTGCATTACTTGTTTCTTTGGCGCAAGGAAAAAGTTTTTTCACTATTTTTTTGTTTGCGAGTTTATTTTTAATTTATTGTCTCTTGACCTCTTTTTATCATAAAAAAAAGCAACAAAAACAAAAATTCTGGTCTTCCATGGTAAAAAGCTACTCGCTATCGCAAGCTCGTGTGTCCAGAAATTTCACTTTTCTTGCTGAACATGTTTCTCCGTGGCATGCAAATATTGCAATTCTTCCTAAAAATCATATGTATGCTTGCGATATTGATGTTCACACGAATCTTTTTCTTTTTATGAATACATGTAGTACGGAAGGTGGTTCGCAAAAATTATTTCAATTGCTTACAACGGCAGGTATGCAGCCATGCAATAAAGATATTATCAATAAAAATATTGATATTGCAAAAAAATTGAGTTGTCATAAATCATTGCTACGTCGTTTTGAAGCCTTACGATTGTCGGAAGATTTTTTAAAAAATTATTATGCGAGCAAGTCATCTAGCGAAGAATCCACAAATAGTACAGCACAATCATCCAGTGTTGTGGTTCTTGGCTATGGAGCTTTAAGCATTTTAATATGGATTTTTTTATTTATTCCGTTATTTTTTAAATTTATGCACACAAAAAATATTGATTTATTTTTGCAACCATTATTTATTTATGCTGCTTTTATTTTATTTGGTACTTATATTTTTCAACCATTGGTTGATAGGGCAATGCTTGTCTCAAGAAATATAAAGTACATACAAACCATTGTAAAAAGTTTGAATAGCAAAATTTCCCTAGAATATTTATTTTTAAAGCCAAGTGAAGTTAGAAAAATTTCTTTTATCAATGGTTTTATAGACATCTTTTCTCTCAGAGGGAATCCAATTTTTTGGATATTCATTCATATTTTCTTTCCGTTTGATGCCGTGTTTTCAATCGCTCTTTTTTTTGTACTTAAAAAAATAAATTCTGACGTGTCTATTTGGCAAAATGAAGTGCACGAATTTGATTTATTGGCGAGTTTTGCGCGGTTGAAAGTTGAAAATCCTGAGTTTAATTTTTTTGTAGCCCATTCTGAAAATGAGGTTGTTAATTATTTAAAGGTTACAGACTTAGGGCACCCTCTTTTAGCTTATAGTACGAGGATTTCTAATTCATTATTGCTGGAAAAAAATTCCCCCTTGGTTTTGCTTACCGGCAGTAATATGTCTGGCAAAAGTACTTTTTTAAGATGCCTAGCTACGAATATTTTACTTGCTAATATGGGTGCGCCTGTTTGTGCTAAAGAGTTTATACTTCCGCAAATGCGTATTTTATGCGCTATTCGTATTGATGATTCTTTGTCCGATGGAACTAGTTATTTTTATGCAGAGGTCAAACGTCTTGCTGAAATTTTGCAACAACTCAAAACTTCATCTGTCCCGTGCCTATTTTTTGTGGATGAAATTTTTAAGGGGACAAATAACAAAGAGCGCTTTCTTGGAAGCATTGGTATTTTAAAAGCGTTTTTAGAATTGGGGGTATTTGGTTTTGTGTCTACCCATGACCTTGCTCTAACAGAACTTGCGGAACAGGAGTCTAGGTTGCGCAATATGCACTTTAGAGAACGTATTGAAGGCGAAAGACTTACGTTTGATTACACCCTTAAAGAGGGGCCGTGTCCTACCACAAATGCTTTGTTTATTATGAAGATGGCGGGTTTGCCTGTTTTCAATGTCGCAGTACCGTAAAATTTAAACGGGTTTAATTTCTTTTATTTTTTGGCACTGTACAAGTAAAAAAGCTGTTAGGAATTATGCTTACAAATCCGGTGGTTATTGCAGTCTCAATTAAATCAGATTTATTGTAACAGTTGAGTTTATTTTTAAGATGTTCAATATGAGTTTCAACTGTTCTGTAGGATATTCCCAATAATTCAGCTATTTTTTTTATAGATTTACCATGAACTAAGTAGTGTCCATCCAGAAATAGGCGATTTTAGAAATTTATCCCTAGAAAAAAATTCTGTATTTAATTTTATGAAAATAAGTTTCTTTGCAGTCTAGAAATTTGCTTGGTATTTTAATAATTAAGTTGCGATTTTAATCTATATTTTATTCCTTTCT
>JAZKEW010000196.1:2297-4524 GCA_040386785.1 Bdellovibrionota bacterium | reverse complement strand
CTTTTAGGCTGCTCTCAACTCGCCAAGCCCCTCGCTATGCGAGGGCGTTCTGACTCGAACTTGCAAAAATCGTTACGCAAACGAACGTTTGTGCATCAAAAAAGATCTTGCAAAAAGTATAGAAATGGTATAATTAATATACTGAAGTGGTAGTGATGTTTGATTTTGATCCTGACAAGAGTTTTTCTAACAAACTGAAACATAAAATTGATTTTGATCAAGCACAGGAATTATGGAAAGATCCACACGCCATTGAGCTTAAGGTTAATTTTCCAGTTGAGGAACGATTTATCTGCATTGGAAAAATTGAAGATAAATTTTGGACTGCCGTTTTTACAAAGCGGAACGATAATATTCGTATTATTTCCGTTAGAAGAGCGAGAGAAAATGAAAGGGATCTGTATGAAAAAAAACAATAAAAAAAATATTACGACTCAAGAATTTGATGAAATATTTGATGAAGGAAAAGAGGATATTTTACAGTATTGTGACGTTGAAAACACGATAAAAAGAGTCAATGTCGATTTTCCATCTTGGGTTATCGAATCCTTAGATGAAGAGGCTAAACGAGTCGGAATTACTCGTCAGTCTATAATTAAATCTTGGGTGATTAGTATAATTGATGAAAAGCAGAAAACTGCATTAGAAAAAAAGAAATTAGATCTGCAACTCAAACTGGCGCCATAGATATACGTTACTTTCAGATCGGTAAGCCACTGGTTTTCCACCAGTGGCTTACCGATCTGAAAGTTATTTTCCGTACAGCACAGACTAGAGCGTACGGGCATATTTGGTTATAATTTATAGTTTTTAGAAATATAGTCTTTACACGCTTTAGACAGTGTGATTAAAAATAATCCAGAAATTTTTCGATAAAGACGAGCGTTGTTCTCGAGATAAGAAACATGATATTCTCTGTATTCATTTACATTGCCGATTAATTTTTTTGTCCAGTGAGCGATTCCACCACTAATAGTAGCACGGTGTTTACCAAAAATATTTATCAACTCACTGATGAAGTACAGACCGTCCACTGAAATTTTTGAATTTGATTCAATACTACATAACCAATCTGATGGCTTTCTGCCAGGCATAGTTTTCATTTTAAATCCTAAACGCGGCATATTCACAAAAAACCAGAATATCACTTAACCATCATGATGATGGCTAAGTAATAGGATCACGCAAATTTAAATTTTTCGCAATGTTTTTTTTTGCAAAACCAGCCGTGCATCCTCTAAAGTTTTTTTAATTTTAAATAATTTCATCGTAGAGGCACCCGCTCAAAAATTTATCCATTATTTGATTGATTTTTATTCAAATTGACAAATAGAAACCCAGGCAGTAATTCTATAAAAATTAGTTTTGAAAAACAATTATAATTTCAAATTCAATGACGTGACTTCTAAGTTTATTAAATCACATTCTTCTAAACTCAATAATTAAAAAATAATGCAGAGGACAAACAAAATTCTAGGAGTTTTTAAAGTTAATGTGTTGGTAGTGGAGTGTATTTGAGTTTAGTTTCTGACCAGCTACCATTGTCTTGACGTTTTGTAACATCAATTACCCCGTGACCTGCAGATATAAAACAGTTTATTAACACGGTTCCATTTGGTGAAAATGTTTTTATTGACTCTAAAGATTGTATTGATAATTTTTCCTTCGTGGATTCAATTCCCTCTTTTATAAGACGCTCGCCAAGAAGATCAATATCAATAATGATATGAGGTTCTGCTCTGTGTGTTTTGATATGTTGAGCGTAACATTCAATATCAATAAAAAAATATGGAGATAATTTATTCGATGTTGGAACAAAACGATGTCCTTGTTCTTCCAGTTGTTGAATAATTGAATTCATGTTCTGACAAAGATCCGTTGCGATTTTTGTTTTTCTAGGAGTGATTTCAAACCCCAAACCTAAATTCACCAATTGAATAAAATCAGATAGGGTGTTATCACGCGCAGCAGCGAAGCTCTTACCCACAGGGTTATAAGTGTCTGAATAAAAAGGATCGACAAAATCAAATTCTATTTCAAGTGATGGTATTTTCTTTAACAAGTGTGCGAGTAAAATACATTCCTGTGAAAGACGGAAAGAACCTAGTGAGGCTATGCGTAGAGTGGTTTTTGGGTGTTGTTTTTTCCATTCAAGAACTTTTTGAACAACCTTCTCTACAAATATTTTTCTGTAATCAGCTGTGTTGCCTTGTGTATTTCTGGAAAA
>JAZKEW010000196.1:0-2276 GCA_040386785.1 Bdellovibrionota bacterium | reverse complement strand
TTTCATTGCCCAAATAGTACCTATATTATGCTGAAACCATTTTCCGACTTTTTCATCCGTCAATCGTTCTAGCACAAGGCTACGAAAGCTGTGTAACAGTTCCAGTTTATATTGAAGACGCTTTGGAGAATTAGACAACTGAGCTAATTCTTTTATATCTTCTTTTGATAACTTAGGGATACCATCAGTGGCTTGAAAGGCGTTGTATTGCTTTATCCATGGAATTACCCCATCAGCAACAAAATAACTTTTTTGTGTATCTGGAGTGTTGAGGTGTGCTGCGAGATTGTGGGTTTAAAAAACCTGATTTTAAACCAGTTACCATGGCTTTCTCCTTTAATAAATTCTTTTATATTTGACGTAAATGAGCTTGAGTCGCATACAAAAAATCAATATGTAATGCTTACTTTAACCATGTAATCTATGGCACTTCATTATTTTTTTGTCAATATTTGGATCTCTTTTTTGACTTCATTTATACAAACAAATTAAAAGAGACATGTCTAACCTGATAGTAGCAATCTTTTCGAAGCACAAACTTTGTAAAAAAGCATTTGGCTCTGTATAAAAAACAAATAGGTATTTTTTTGGTTATTTTTGCTAATTTAAATGGGTATTTATATGAGCAATGTTGGCAGAACGCACACTCCTGTTTCAAATCATCAAAAAACAAGATTGAGCAGTTGCATTGAAGGCAGTGAAAAGCAACCTTCAGAGAAAAGGAGCAAATAGAATAGCGATAGTTTTAGTATTTTCTCAACAACATCAACATATTTTAACTTGATTCACCCGATAAATGAGCAGGCAACGCAGGCTGCGGCAAGTTACCTAGCTCCTCCTAGACAGCAATTGCCGTCATTCAATGAAATTGCAAAAATAACGGATCAACCACTTGCCACACTCTCTGTAAGTTCAGAGCCTGTAAAGTGGAAGTCTAGGGGCTTTTTACGTGAATCCCCAGCATGAACTCAAGAATATTATATAAATTAAATTTCAATCTTGATTATCTGGAGTATTAGCCGCCTGTGTTCCTCCCATGCCAGAGTAGTGAAAATATGGTATGGGCTGTACCGGTCCAGTGATATCTACGTGATTCCAATTTTGGTCAATTAAATTTGGTTTTGTCTGAATGAAGATATCAGTTGCAATAAATACCCTCTTAACAAAAAGAGGAGCCATTACTCCCTCTCGAGGGGTAAGGGCTTCTGAGTCGCTTTGCGCTATAGGCTGACGCGGTATTTGTTTTGGGCTCGGTGGTGGCGATGTCTTTATTTCCATAAATTTTCTCACATACAATTTAGCTTATACAGGTGTTAACGCTCTTTAAAAAGAGCATTTCTGTTCTCTTTTTAAAGAGCGTTAACAATTACTTTGCACAGCAAAAAAATAGGATAATTAACCTTCTCTAACAAAATAAACTCATATTTTAGAAAAGCTTGTCGTCTACCCTCTTCTGCTCTGTAGGCAATAACGGCCATGATGCGACTCTTCTTATTCCTGATCCTATTCTTAAGTTCATAATGTCCTCCTTTTGTACAGATTTAGGTACCATAAGTATTTTTTAAGCACAACAAATGTTTTTTTCAACCATTGCCAATTTTTGGACACTGATTTTTTTTAGTAAATATGCTAATATTCAATTCTAATAATCGAATACAGTACAAAAATTAATTCATTTCAGGCAAAATTAATAATTAAAAATGGTGAAATATGAGCACTTTGTTTTTAAGATCTGAAGTAAAATCTTTTGAAAAACGAACAGCGTTGTCCCCTGAAAATGCCAAAGAACTGCTTCGATTGGGGCACAGGGTTATTGTTGAAAAGTCAGAAAATAGAATATTTTCTGACTATGAATATCAGCAAGTTGGTTGTGAAATAGCAGAGCCAGGAGTTTGGAAATCGGCCAGTAAAGATAGTTACGTTTTAGGTTTAAAAGAATTGTCATGCGATTCGCAGCAATCCATTGAGCATAAACATATTTATTTTGCGCATGCATATAAATCTCAATCTCACTCCAAAGAATTATTAAGTAAGTTCTCTAAAGGAGGAGGAGTTTTATACGACTTAGAATACTTACTCGATTGCAAAGGGCAAAGAGTTGCCGCATTTGGACTTTATGCAGGTATTGCGGGGGCTGCTCTTGGAATAACCGCATGGTATTCAAAATCTTCTCAACCACGGTCCTCTTTTGAAGATAAAATTTATTTTCACCAAGAAGAAATGTTGAATGAATTAAATAGCATTATTAAAAAATACAATGTTTTGCCAAAAGTATT
>JAZKEW010000195.1:0-23516 GCA_040386785.1 Bdellovibrionota bacterium | reverse complement strand
CTTGTCCCAGTCACCCCTCCAACTTTCCAAAACGGCACAGCCCAAATTGCGCCACCCACATTTATAGTTAAGATAGCAGTCCCCGCAAAAGACTGTCCAACAAAAAGTAAACTCGCTAAAGTAGCAACAATTTTTTTAAGCATACGCGCTCCTCCTTGAACAACTTATTATTAATTTAGAACTGCAGTTCTAACATAAATTTTAGCATTAAGTTTTAAAAAAAATCAAGTGCGTCAATTGAGCGTATTCAAGGAGTCAATGGAGTTTTTTGTTCCAAAAATAAAAACTTCGTCATCTTCTTCAAAGATAAAAGAAGAAACGGGATTTTTAATTCTTTGATTGTTTCTATTAATTGCCAGAATTAAGCAGTTATATGAATTTCTTATACCAAGTTCTACAATACTTTTTCCCAAAAAAATGTGCCCCTTAGGTAGAACAATTCTGCCTAGCATGCATTCATCTATGGTTGCAAATTTTTCATTTTGAACTTTTTGATTTGAAAATTGCTCAAGCTTAGAAATAGCTCCTTCATTTCCGTACACTAAAAGAGTATCCCCCCCCATAATTACGTCGCTAGGTTTCGGAGAAATAATAGCATGCATGTCGCGCCCGATAGCAACAACATTGACATTAAAACGCTCACGCAATTTTAATTCAACCAAATTCTTACCTACAATTTCAGTGCCAAAAGAAATATTTACGGGCACTAAATATTCATCCCAAGGCGCAAGACGATCAAGCATTGATGTCACATTTCGAGAAGTGACAAGCAAATAATGTTTACGCAGATAACGCTGAATAAATGATGTAAAAAATTTAACAAATTTTAAAAAAGAAAGCTTTTTGTAAATTGGTGAAATTTTTTTGTCTAATGAAAAAATAAACAGCGATTTAGAATAGTCTTCAATAAATGATGAAAAAGATTTGGGAATTACAGTATCCGATTTTTCAGCAAAATAAAGAAACAGTTTTAAGACGAATGGTGTGGTGAGCATTGTGATAACCGCAACAGCAACAATGCTAGAAAAATACTCTTCACTAATAATACCAAAGCTTTTTCCGACCTGGGCAATAACAAACGACAACTCTCCAATTTGCCCCATACTTCCAGCCATGCGTAAGGAATCTTTGATACCCTGTCCGGCAATTAAATTAAAAATAAAATTATAAAATATTTTCCCTAAAATAACTGTCACAACAAGCAAAGAAATTATTTTCCAATTGAGAAAAACAACATCTGGCGCAAATAATAAACCAACGGAAACGAAAAATACGAGAGCAAAAATATTTTTTACAGGTTCAATAAGAACTTCAATTTTTCTCAACTCTCGACATTCGGACAAAATGGAACCCATGACAAAGGCTCCAAGAGCAGGAGAAAAATTCAGCGAGGAAGACACATAAGCAAGCCCCAGAGCAAGGCCAATACTCAAAATAACCAAAAGCTCTTCCTTACCGGTTTCGTGAGCCATCGCAATGAGTCGTGGAACAATAATGGTACCTAAAAACCACCACGCCAAAATGCTTCCAAGGAAGATAGGGACAATATGTAATAATGGAATACTTTCTTCTTTTGATGTTCCCACAGCTGTAAGCCAAATTAAAATAAAAATAGCAACAGAGTCTTCCACGAGCAAAACACCCATGAGTCTTTCTGCAAAACGATGGCTCTTTAATTGAAAATCTTCTAGGGTTTTGATGACAACAGACGTTGCCGATGTCGCAACAGCTGCTCCCAAAAACAAGGCTTGGGTACTAGAAAGACCAAAATATTTCAACACATACTTGCCTGTGAAACACATGCACAAAGCTTGCAATATGCCGACAAAAACCGTAGCAAAACCAAAAGTCTTAATTTTCCGCACTCCAAAATGCAAACCCATGGAAAACAAAAGAAGGAGTATTCCAATTTCTGCTAAATTATGGGCAGCATCCGGCTTTAATACCATTGGAGTGTAAGGAATGGGCAAGCGAATAAAAATACCGGCAAATATATAACCTAATATGAGAGGTAGCTTGAATACCTTTTTAAAAATCCAGCCAAAAATAGCGCCAACCAGCAACATAGCCGCAAGATCTTGAATGAGGACGTTGTGCATTTTAAACTCCCGTAACGTGAATATTTTCCGTGCATCCAATATAAGCTGAACTCAAAAAGATATCTATAACACTGAAAAAAACTTCCCACCTCTCACAAACTCAAACCAAGGAAGTAGTTCTGGTTGTCTATTGGCAATATATTGCCTTGCGTTTGTGTAGTCCTTGGCAATCCAGTGTTCAAAAACCAATTGTGTTTCTAGTTCCGTTAAAAGGATATTTTTTTTATGATTTTCAAAGCATTGTCGCAATGAATGCAAAATAATTCCTGCACAAACAGAGACATTGAGAGATTCTGTAAAACCAAACATATCAACGTGTACATACATATCTGCAAATTCATTCCACTCTTGCGAAACTCCCAAGAGTTCACTTCCAAAAATAAGTGCTATTTTTTCGTCTTGTACAAAATTGTGAAATTCATCTTTTTCAAAATCAGCACAAGAAAAGGACGGCAATTGGGTGATATAATTTTGTGACGTTCGGGAAAAATCGGGCAATGAAACAACCGCAATTTTATAATTATTTTGTTTTAAAACTTCTGCGCAAGCTTTGATTGAGGAAAGTCGTTTGGGAAAAAGCCACTGACTTGCACCCCTGTCAATATTATCTGCTGCACGAAAACGAATTGTTGGGTTTGAGTAAACAAAAAATAAATCGAGAAAACCAAAGGTGTCCACACTGCGAATAACAGCACTTATATTGTGTGCATGTTGAGTATTTTCAAAAACAGTTAAAACATGTCGGCTTCTTTTTTTTACCACATTTTCCATTTTGCTCATACGCTCAACAGATAAAAATTGACCAAGTTCTGTAATGAGTTTTCCACGATAACTTTTAAACTCTTCCGGTAAAAAATAGGAAAGCTTTGAAAAAAAATGCTTCTCTTGTATACTTAAATCCATGCTCAGACCTCAATTGGGGAGACTTTGCGGCAACAGCAACTGCTCCGTATTTTTACGCGCGTAATTAATTTTACACAATCACTTGGGAGGAATTCTTTATGGCTTCAAAAATACTAATGAAGAGAGTCAAAAAGATTTATTATCCCATAAATCACTACAAATACGAAAAAATGTAGACGTCGTTATTTGCAACGGAGTTTTTGCTGAAATTGGAGAACATCTTCTTAAAAAATACGAGCAACTACCTCAATTACAAATTATTGATGCTCAAAATTTAGTTCTCATGCCAGGGCTTATTGACTGCCATACGCACTCTATTTTTGCAGGAAGTCGCTCCAATGAAACCATTTTAAAATCGCAAGGCCTTTCTTTCGACGAAATTGCCAAAAAAGGTGGTGGAATTATTTCCACAGTTAAAGCCACACGTGCTTGTACAAAAGAAGAACTCACACATAAATTTAAAGTCCATGCACAACAAGCATTAAGTCGAGGCGTTGTTTTACTGGAAACAAAAACAGGGTACGGGCTCAATGTTGCAGAAGAAAAAAAGCTGCTTGAGAGTTTGTATGATGCTTATTTAGACAATACTCAACATGATTTACCAATGCTTGCACCAACCTATTTCGGCCCACACACAGAAAGCCCTGACTTTCGTGGACTCGACAATTACTTACAAACATTAGTAGAAGATTTACCAAACATTGCGCTCATGGGCGATAATGCAGTGAAAAAAGGAATTGCTCTTCCTTTAGCGGCAGACATTTTTCTAGAAAGAAATTATTTTACAAAAGAACATGCTAGTATTTGGCTTGGCGCTTGCTTGCAACACGGACTCGATATTCACATTCACGCAGACGAATTTTCACGCAGTGGTGGCGCTGAAATTGCAGTAGAACTTGCTCGTAGACTTGAACAAACCTCTTCAAAAAAACGCGACAAAGGAAGAGTCTTAAGCGTTGATCATTGCCAATATGCCACTGAGTCTGACCTCATTAAACTTTCTAAACTCGGTGTTGCCGCAGTTGTTCTTCCAGCAACAAGTTTTTTTAGCAATATTCCTTATATTGATTCTGGACGTCTACGTTCCTCTGAAATTCGCGTGGCCATTGCCTCCAACTTCAACCCAGGCACAGCGCCTATGAACAATTTGTGGTTTAGCTGTTATCTTTCGCTTTCTCAGTGCGGCTTTTCTCTCGCAGAAATTTATGCGGGAGTTACAATAAATGCAGCATTTGCCTTAGGAGTTGAAAACAGTTTCGGCTCAATTGAACAGGGGAAACGCGCGACAATGGTTGGGTTTTTAGGAAACGCACCGGAGGATTTTTTTAATTCACCAATTGGCGACCATGTTCAGTATGTTGTTTTATAATGCTTCGGTTTTAGAGAACTCCAAAATTAAGTATTTTACATAACACGCCGACACGTGAAAATGTAAAAGATTTTAAAATAGGGAGTCAGGAAAAATGGTAAGAAAAAAAACTTTAAGCTTGACAACAACTCTTATTTTAATGCTTTTTTTATTCGTTGAAAGCTGCTCGAATCCATCAGGTCAAAGCAAAGAAACGCCAAGAAGAGACAAAGAGACATCGCAAAGGCCAGATTCTGCTTCCCAGGCTTTGCAATGGGACGAAAACGGAGGCGCCGTTCAATTGGGCGCAATACCCACCAAAATTCGCCCTGCTGACGATCCAGACACCTTCATAGACAATAAAGACATAGTACCAGTCAATCCTCCAAATTACACGATATCTTACAATCCTTCAGAAGGCGTTACTTATAGAGTTGATGCACTCGGTTACCTACATGATGCAACTGGCTACTTCAACTTTAACCTAAACTCAGGGCAGGCTGCTCAAGGCTATGTGATGTTCCCAAACACGGCGGTTCCTTATGAGCTCAAAAATAATAAAAATGGTGCAGTTTGCGATGGGTTTGGGCTGAGCACGGCGACTCCTTCTGACTTAAGCAAAATTAATCTGACAGGTATCTGGCCATGCCTAAACAATTATTTGGCATATGACAAAGGAATCAGCACCTTGCCTTACAATCTCAACCCAGTTTTTTTTGCTGGGCAGTCAGGCTTAACTTCATCCTCTAACTTAAAGGCATTGCGCTCGCCATTGAAAATTTACATTGATTCCACCACGGGAGGGAATTTGAATACGAGTCTTGCAACGAGAGTTGAGGCCGCCAATTCAACCTCATGTGGCACTACTTTTCCTTTTACGTCAGGGGAGAGATCGAATGACAACAGACTGTGCCTAACAAAAAACTATGGTGGATATTCTGATTCTGTTTTAGGAAAAAATGCAGACTCTAACAAATGGCGTATTCCCTACAATATTCCTGCCGCCAATGGCTCCGATGGGCTTTTGTACTATGTTTTCTTTGTAAATATAGATTCAGAAAGCAAACTAACCGCCTACCAAGCATTTGCACTAACGGTTAAATATCCTCGGGCAGATTAATTGACCTCCTAACCATGATTGAACGAGTATTTTCACCCATAGTCAAAAACACTCGCGAGTGTTTTTGACTATGGGTGAAAATACTCGTATCATATCTCTGGTGATACTCTGGCGATTCCTTGCAAGGACGTTATCATTACTTGAGGCTGCACCCCCTTTCACTGGCTGAGCTATCTTCAAAAAAACAAAAAGATTTGCTAGAACTTCTTGAGTTATTTTGGTGAAGAATATGACCTAACTTATTTTCGAGATATTGATAAAAGAGAAGTCGATTTTGTTGTTACACTTGATAAAAAACCTTCTTTATTCGTTGAATGCAAATGGAATGATGAGCCCATCTCTCTTGGGTTGAAATATTTAAAATCAAAGTTTCCTGCATGTGAATCATGGCAAATATCGTGCATTGGAACAAAAGACTATGTAGGTGAATTAGGAATACGAGTCTGTCCCGCTCTAAATTTTCTGACTGACATAGTTTAAAAAACAACTAATTATAATCCAATATTTTCAATTCATACTTGCTTTTTTCATAATTAAAATTAATTATTTTTGGCAATACTTGTTCATCATCAATATACCCCATCCACTCAATAGCCAAATGCGTATCTGAGTTTAAAAAGCCAAAAGAAAATTGACTATTCATTGTAAGAACGTAACCAACATCGTTGTCACTATCGGCAAGATCTAAATCACTCTTCATTTCAATTGCATGACCATCAATCGCCATTTGATTTTCAGTAATATATTTATCTTCCTTTAAGTAGGAGTCATTTTGCACAAAAATATTTTCGTTCTTTTTCTCTTGATTAAACACATAGGAACCACAAAATATTTTTCGTAAATTCAATGCACCTATGGAAGAAACAAAATTGACTAGATTTTTAATTTCAGGGTTTTCTAATATATTTTTTCGCTCAGAAAAGACATTAAGTTTATGTCCATTCAATTCAAAATAAGCGTACTGTTCGCCAAAAGGCCCTAAAATTTGCATATTCAGAACAGTATAATTGTTTTTCCAAGCGCCTTCTAATTGAAATTCAGATCCAGAATTCAGTGCTGCAAATTCGGCTAAAAATTGAGGACTGTGGCTACTTGTGCATAATTCACCCAATCTCCTTGAAACAAAATAAATATCAGAATCTGGAGCAACACTCACAAGTTTGGGTTTTTGTGTTGTTGTACAAGCACAGAAAAAAAATAAAAACAGAAAAATGATTATTTTATTCATAAATAATTTATTCCACCAGAAGGCCGAGTATTTCATCTGCCTTATTTATGTTTGTTAGCGTTTCAAACATACGAACTCCCGTAGGAGAGGTGATATTAATTTCACCAACATATGTGCCGATTAAATCGAGACCAGCAAAAAGAATATTTTTATTCTTTAAAAATTTAGCTATTGCCACGCAAAGATCCATTTGCTCCTCTGTCATTTCACGAATCACAGCAGAGCCACCTTGTGCCCCATTGGAAGCAATTTTTCCTTGCGCAGGAAGGCGAACATAATCAAATATTACTTTTCCATTGGCAACAATGACCCGCCTATCCCCTTCCGTTGTAATTTCAGGCAAAAAGGGTTGGACAAGAAATTCGTGAACATCTTTACCGTCCAAATATTTATAAAGCAGCTCCTTATTTGCAAATAAACTAATGTCCTCACCACCGTGGCCCAACCACGGCTTACAAACAAACCGCTGGTCATGAGGATACTGCTCACAAAAGTCAACCACACAAGATATTTCATAAGATAAACAAGTTGGTATCATGTGCTTTTTGCTTAAAACACCCTCAGCAAATGCTCTCCAGTGCAAAGATTTTTCATGATAACTAAGCAAAGCCTCCGCAGAATTGATAATTTTTACCTTACTTTGTGATGTTAAAATCCAGCATAAATTTTTATATTCTTCATTAAATGGAGGGTCTTTTCGTACAAAACAAACTTGAAAGAAGTCAAAGGGAAGTCTGTGTTCTGTATTTTTTTTACTGCTCACTTCATTTACATTTACTGCAAGAATTTCGTCGTAGTGAAATATGACAATATCTTGGTTGAAGTAAGAAATATTTTGCGATTCACACCAATATACTTTTAACCCACGTTTCAATGCCGCCTCAGCAAGAGCGAGGCTAGAATCTGATTTTAGCTTTAGAGAGGAAAGTGGATCTCCAATAAACAAAACGTTCTTTAAATTATTCACAAAAACACCCTTTAATACGATTTCTATTTAATCGTACACATGACACGACTTTTATTTCAAACCGCTTTCGAGTATGATACAAACCACGAAAATGTTCAACTTGGAGTTTAACTATGATAGATTATCGCAAACTTGGTTTTGTCAGTGAAAAACAACATACAATTTGCCACTATGAAAATCAAATGATTGTAGAACACGTTGTCACTCGTGAAGGTTTTAACGATTTATATTCAATACTCTATCAAAAAAGAGCTCCCACTCACGAAGTAAAAGCTGAGGCGTACAGCCATAAAAACAACTTTTTTCCAAAGGCTGTTCAACAAGAAAATAAAAATTTACAACGCAAACACTTCCAATCAAACCTGTGCACACAAAATGGAAATATGTTGGAATCTAGAGCAACTCTGTTAACAAATTCTTCTTGCAGCATAGGAATAACAAAACAAAATAAATCTGACGAGGCTTTTTTTACAAATGGCGACGCCGATGAACTTTATTTCGTTTCTGAAGGCAAAGGCATTTTACAAACAATTATGGGTGAAATAGATTATGTGGAAGGAGATTATCTTTTTATACCAAAAGGAATTTCCTATCGTTTTATAACCCAATCCGCAAATCATATGCTTGTTGTAGAAGGCAAACAACGTTTTGGTATTCCAAAAGAATTCAAAAATCCACAGGGGCAACTTCGTCTTGACGCACCTTATAATCACCGTGATTTTAGAGGCCCTTCCCGTTTACTTAATTTAAATTCTAACGAAAATTTTCCTATAATTGTGAAAAAAAATGGTGAATTGTCTATCCACGAATACACCGACTTTCCGTACCAAGTTGTTGGCTGGGATGGCTGGTATTGGCCGTTTGCTTTTTCCGTGTATAGCTATCAACCTAAAACAAGTTCTGTGCATTTACCTCCTACTATTCACACTGTATTCACGGCAAATCAATTGTGTATTATGAACTTTGTTCCACGTATGCTCGACTATCACCCCAAAGCTGTGCCATGTCCTTGGCCTCATTCTAGCGTTGATTGTGATGAAGTTATTTTTTATGCACGTGGAAATTTTACTAGCAGAAAAAATATTTTGCAGCATTCTATTAGCTACCATCCCAACGGAATTCCCCATGGCCCCCATCCCGAAAAATACGAAGAAAGTATTGGCGCGACAAGAACGGAAGAACTTGGAATTATGGTGGATACATTTGAACCGTTGTATGCGACGCAGGCCGCTCTATTAATTGAAGATAAAACCTACCATATGACATGGAACACAAAGGACTTTTTGTAATGAGTAACAACTTAAAGAAATATAATATCATCCTAACTGGAGGAGGGACAGCAGGACATGTGTGGCCACATTTTGCATTATTTGAAGGAAATAACCCTCTTGCCCAATGCTTTCGGCAGCAAAATTTAGGCGTGCATTATGTTGGTTCTTATTCTGGAATGGAAAAAGATCTCGTTACAACAACCCAACTAGAATGGCATTACCACTCTATTTCAACAGGTAAACTACGTCGTTACTTTAGTTTACAGAATTTTTTAGATCCGTTTAAAATATTCTACGGATTTTTGCAATGTTTTATGCTTATAGGGAAAGTAAAACCCTCTGTTATTTTTTCTAAAGGAGGGTTTGTCTCAGCTCCAATTGTTTGGGCTGCATGGCTGCGCGGCGTACCCGTGGTGACTCACGAAAGTGATGCAACCCCAGCACTCGCTACCAAACTCACTCTTCCATTTGCTCGCAAAGGTCTTTTTGCCTTTGGAGAAACCATTCGCAATGTTTCGTTTCTCATGCGTAAAAAATCACTTGAAACAGGACTCCCTATTCGAGAATCCCTTTTTTCTGCATCAAAAGAAGAAGGTTTAAATTTTTTTAAATTCACGCCTGAAACAAAAGTTATTTTAATTTTTGGTGGAAGCCTCGGTGCACAAAGTTTAAATGAAAAAATATTTACAATGCTTCCAGATTTAATTGAAAAATATCAAATTATTCATATAACAGGAAAAGGAAATCGGAAAGAAATTACACCTTCTGCTTTACTCGAAAAAAATTACAGGCAATTTGAATTTCTAAAGGATGAAATGAAATACGCCTATGCAGCAGCCGATTTGGCCATTTGCCGAGCAGGAGCGAGCAGTATTTTTGAACTTGCTGCGGGTCGAATTCCCATGATTTTATTGCCACTTGGACTGCATGCCAGTAGGGGTGATCAAATTATCAATGCGCAAATTTTTTCTAGTAAAGGCTGGGCTCAATGGATTGACGAAACTACATTTCAAAAAGAAACGGCAATAACACTTATTCATTCTACAATGAATTCCCTTGATGATCACAAAAAAGCCCTCTCGGTGGCACCTTCACTTGATGCAGCAAATAAAATAGCGGAGATTTTGTGGAATATAATGCTAAAAAAATGAATACAATATTAAATAATTTAAATGAAAATGGCACTGTCGAAATTTTTTCCACTTTAAAACAACTGCCCCTTTTAGCACAGGCTATACACAATATTTTGCAGGTAGGAGACTGGGTGTTTTTAGATGGTGATTTAGGTTCTGGAAAAACTGCACTAGCAAAAGAACTTTCTGTTTTATTTGGATTACAAAATTTTTTTACCAGTCCAACATTTTCCATTTTAAATAACGAAAAACTACCCACAGCTATTAGGGGAGTTGAACAACTTTTACACCTCGATCTCTATCGCTTGAAATCGGGAAAAGAACTCTATTATATTGGCTTGGAACAGGAATTTCGTGTGGAAAATTCTATTGCACTTTTTGAATGGCCTGATGTTTTAGACGAAGAAGAATGGGAGAATTTTTTTAATATCACAGGCTGCTCGAGGCCGAAAAGAATTTTGCGTATCCAGATTGATGGGAGTGAGGGTGAGAGGAGTTATGTGTTTTCTTTTTTAACTTAATGGCTTTCAAACTTCATAACATCTAAAAGAGGTTTTCTAAATTCTGGTCCATACATCACGGTTCCGACGGGAACTTTATTTTCAATGGCCTCACTAATTTTAGTGACCCAGTGTGGGCCAAACCCGCCGCATATTTCAATTGTTTGGACACCCTCTGCGACAAGTTTTTTTGCAATATCTATTACAAGTTCTTTTTTAAAAACATCAATACCTATTGCTTTAAATCGACAATTCGGAGAGCTTGTTTCAAGAGTATTTTTTTCTGGAGAAAATCCTGGCGATAAATAAATAAAAGCCCAATAGTTTAAAGACATATGAAATAACTTTCCTGTTTAATTTATTCCAAATAACCCACATCTTCCGCAGTCGGCAATGCTTCTACCACACTCCCCGACAAAGAAGTCGGCTCAATGGATTTTAGAGCCTCTGTGACCTGCTTTTGCTCATCTAAATTCAATTGCAGCGAGCGCAGGCTTGGCAAATCGGCTAATTTTTTTAAACCAAATACTTCCAGAAATTTTTCCGTCGTTTTGTATTCAAGCGGATTCCCCACTTCTTTTCTTGTCCCGGAAACGTAAATAAGTTCTTTGTCTTTTAAAGTTTGAATAATAGAAGAACTATCTAGCTGACGCAACGCATTAATTTGTGCTTTTGTAATTGGCTGTTTGTAAGCAATGACGGACAGAGTTTCCAGTGCATTTTTACTTAAAGAACGGGGTTTTCCCGCATATTGCTTTCTAACTAGATCAATATATTTTTCGCGAGTTTTGATTTGATACTTATTGGCATTTTCAAATAATTCAAATGCTCTATTTTCGTATTCACGAACAAGAGCTCGCATGGCAAGACGAACATCAGACAACGAGACTTCACCAACAAGGGCACGAATTTCGCCTGCTTCAAGAGGAGAATCTGCAACAAATAAGACAGCCTCCACCTTTAATTTTAATTCGTTAAAACTGGAGTTGTCATTTGATTCAGTAAGTTGCTGCAACTTTTTTTCCTTCTAAACGTTTTTTAGCATCTTTAATCAGTGTATTTGCTACGTTGCTCTTAAAACTTTTTGCTGATTTTACGTTTTTAGGAACGTTTGCTAATATTGTTTTATTCACATAGGTTATAATTGGCAGCAAATTTTTTCCCTTGTTGTACCGAGCTAGTTTTTGCACAATTTCCTTTTTGACGTCATCAGGAACGGCATCTTTCGATTTACCTTTTAAAATTTTTTCCACCATAAATGCAACAACTTTTTCAATTTCCGCATTGGTTTTTTGTTCCACTTGAGAAAATTTTTCTACAATCCCTTTGACCTCAACCTTGGATGACTCCATGATTGCGTTCACAATAATTGCTGGTTTTACATTTTTTATATTATCAATAAAGTACCCTAGTTTACTTACCATAAAAACTCCTTATTGGTTTTAGAAATTAAATCCTCTAGCAATTCTAATACACCTGAAAGGAGCATAAGCATATCAACTTTCACATTTTTTTCAAGTCGCACAAAAGAGAGCTTTATTTTTAGTAAATTTTCAGGAGTTTATTTTTTATTCCATTTTGAAAATCTTTTGCAGAAAGAACTTTTTTGCCCACAGGCTGAATTTCTTTAATTTGTAAAATATTTCCGTCCCCACAACAAATATCAATAGATTCTTTGTTCAAAAAAACATCAAAAGGCTTTAAGTTATGTTCATTATTGGCAACTTCAGTGGTTATAATTTTACATTCCATTGGAGCTGAATTACAACCGAATGTCATTTTTGTCCCTGGCCAACCTGCAAATGCCCTTACTTTATTGTGCAACATTCTAGCTGGTAAGTTGAAATCGAGAATGCTCTCTTCCACAGCAATTTTTTTAGCATGGGTGGCATTTTCATGCTTTTGTTCAACGGGGGAATAGTTTTCTTGAAAAATAAATTTTAAATTCTTTACTAGTAGCTCTGCACCCATGGAAAAAAGAATGTTTAAAAGTTCAGGGGCTTTTATTTTGTCATCAATAACAAAGTTTTCACTCGCTACAATTGGGCCAGCATCCATGGCTTTCTCTGTGTACAACAACGTCACGCCTGTTACTTTATCTCCATTTTCAATACTTCTTTGAACAGGAGCTGCTCCTCTATACAAGGGCAATAAACTGGGATGAATGTTCACCGTCCCATGTTTAGGAATATTTAAAAAATTTGTTGGCAAGTAATTTCCGTAAGCTGCAGTTACACATAAATCAGGTTCAAGAGCTGCTAGATCGGATAAAAATTGCACGTCTTTAGCCGTCTGTGGTGTGAGCACAGGAATTCCATTTTCCAACGCTTTTAAGTGGACAGGGGTACGAATTTCTTCATGACTTCTTGATGAGCGAGAAGGTGGTTGTGTTACCACTAAAACAACTTTAGCAACATGTGCCGCTTTGCGAATAAGCGCATCCAAAGCCACTGCCGCTACAAGTGGGGTTCCAAGAAATACAATTTTTTTTCTTTTATCTTTTTGGTACATAGTTTAGATCAACCTCAATCATAGTCTGCCAAAAAGCACGATTAAAATATTCGCAGTGGGGAACAAAAAAACTCCCTTGTCTTACCTCAACGGGAGTGCACTCTGCAAAAGAAGGTTTATCATTTTTTGCAGCAAACACCACGTCAATATCAAGAGCCCTGGGCATCCATTTTGATTCTCGACAATGACCTAACTTATTTTCAATGGGTACAATAATAAGATTATAAAAATCGAAGGGATTGAATTGAGTGATCACCTCAGCAACAAAATTCAAATAGTAATCATGGTTTGACGTATTATAAAGTGAATTTTTTAGAGGTGTGGTTTTTTGCCACTGGGACAAGCGCAGGACTTCCGCATATGTCCCAATGTAATTCAAGGCGATTTTTAGATTTGACTCTCGATCACCTAAATTAGAACCAAAGGCTAAAAAAAAGCGGTAAGAAGATGAGGGTGAGTTACTTAACGTAGACTGTTGCAGCAAGGCTTGTACGCCCTTTTGCACGGCGACGTTTGATGACGTTTCTGCCATTTTTAGTTGCCATACGCGCGCGAAAACCGTGTTTGCGCTTACGAACTTTATTACTAGGTTGAAATGTTCTTTTACTCATGGAAATATCCTTCTTTCTTGTATCTGCTCAGACTGAACCAGGACAGCCGGAGCGGATGTTGGTAACACAGTATTCAAAGCTCTGCAAACTATTTTTGCTCAACAACGTCGTCACGACGATTTTGAGACCATGCGCTTTCATCGTTTCCTTGAACAGCTGGACGCTCTTTACCGTAGCTTACAGTTGAAACGCTGTCTGCTGAGACACCTTGAGTAACAAGGTATTTCTTGAGAGAGTCAGCACGCTTTGTTCCAAGAGCCATGTTGTATTCAACAGAACCACGGTCATCCGTGTTTCCTTGAATTTGAATTTTTGTCTTTGGGTTCGCTTTCAAGGCGTCTGCAATAGAATTTGCATTTGCAAGTTGATCTTGGCGGATAACGTATTTGTTAAAATCAAAGTAAACTGTTTTAAGTGCAGAAGACGATGCTTCTGGATTTTCAGTAGCAACAGGTTGAACTGGAGCTGCTTTTTGTTCAGCGTCAACAGACTTTGCTTCATCGTCAGCATTCTTAGTGCTTGAACAACCAACAACAGCAAATGCGAGGGCAAATAAAGCGGAAACAACAGACAATTTTGAAAACTTCATTGAAGAATTCTCCTAAAAGTTGAGATTAGAGGGCGAAAAAAAGCCCTCTTCAAATAAACACACTCTGCGTTTTTGATCAAGGTACAGAAAAAGCCAATAAAGTGATTGCTCTCCTTCGTACCACAACCCTCACATTCGAACCCACTTATGCCTTGCTCTTTGGAAAAAAATAGATTATGCAGGGCTTTCACCATGTTTCTGTGGTGTTATTCTGCTTGGGGTAAATCATATGACTTTAGAAAATACAACGATTCAGGCTGAGCTTCGCGAAATGAGCTCAAAAGGCAAACTCAAAAAAGGCCGTTCAAAGGGCTCAATTCCAGGTGTAATTTACCACAAGGGTAAATCTACTCCCATCACTGTACTTGAAAGCAATCTTCCTAAAAAACACACACATGCTGGCGTCGTGAAGCTTGTTGTGAACGGCGCGGAAAAGACTGTTATTATGCGTGAGGTTCAGGTTGACACTTTAACTGACAAACCTCTTCACTTTGACTTTCAAGAAGTTTCTCCTGAAGACAAAATCCGCACTCACGTACCACTCAACTTTGTTGGGCTTACCCGTGAACAAGAAAAAGAAGGCGCGTTTAATATCCGCGTTCGCTATCTTGAAATCAGAACAAAACTTTCCAAACTTCCTCGCAGTATTGATGTTGATGTAAGTCAACTTAAAGCAGGGGAATCGGTACAACTTTTTGACCTAAAATTACCTAAGGATCTTTTTATTAAAACAGGTAAAGGCAAAAACGTTGCACTCGCTTCTATTGTCAAGATATAATTCAATCCCATTGAAATAAGATAAGCATGAATCAGAACCAATTTGTTATTGTAGGGCTAGGCAATCCTGGCAAACAATACGAAGACACCCGCCACAATATTGGGTTCATGCTTATTGATGAAATTGCTCAAGAAGCAAGTGCATCCTCCGCCTTTCAAAGTAAATTTAATTCCTTTTTAGTGAAAACAACTTGGCATGGTCGGGATGTTATTCTTGCCAAACCACAAACATTTATGAACCTTTCAGGGGAATCTGTTCGACAAATTCTTTCCTATTTCAAGCTTACAGAACAAAATTTAATCGTGGTTTTTGATGATTTAGACCAAGCCCATGGTGCGGTCAAAATGCGAATTGGTGGTGGGCATGGCGGACACAACGGTATTCGAAGTATTTTAGAGCACACCTCAAACGACAAATTTTGTCGAGTTAAGATTGGCATTGGAAAGCCCTTGCACAAAAGCGCCACG
The DNA here is from genome assembly GCA_040386785.1 of Bdellovibrionota bacterium. GTDB lineage: Bacteria > Bdellovibrionota_B > Oligoflexia > Silvanigrellales > Silvanigrellaceae > Silvanigrella. The sequence goes on along the minus strand of JAZKEW010000195.1, from coordinate 7,991 downwards.
GCGAATTGGGTTTTGCATAAATTTTCTAGTGAAGAATATTCGCTTTTAAAAAATGAAAGTTTTCCTACGGCAAAGAACAGGATTTTAGATTTTATCCAGCACTCGAAATAGTTCCTTTAAAAACATTTTCACATGCTTTGCCTCTGTAATAAGAGGTGGAGTCATGGATAAAACATCGGCCCTTGGGCCGTCGGGCAAAACAATAAATCCACTCTCAAGTAGTCTTTCCATTAAGGTAACACAAAAACCTTCTTTTTGTGTATAAAACCAGAAGCCTCGCATAAGCCCTTTGCCTTTTAATTCAAAGGGATATTTTTTACTCAAGCCACTTTCTTGCATTAAAGTAACAAATTTATGAAATTCATTTTCAATAAATTTCATTTCATTTTGAAATTTTGGGAATTTTTTTTGAATTTCAAGCACATTTTTATAGGCTACAGCACAAGCAAGAGGGTGCCCTAAAAAAGTTTGAGTGTGTCTTGCCTCACCCTTGGACTTCCCCCAAACGTCTAAAATTTCACCAACACAAGCGCTCAGTGGCAAGCCACCACCCATTGCCTTACCAACACACAATAAGTCGGGAATAATTTGCGAATGTTCAAGAGCAAACATTTTTCCTGTGCGACCAAAACCTGTAAAAATTTCGTCGAATACGAGAAGTGTTCCATATTTTTTACATAAAAACGCGCAGGACTCTAGGAATTCTCTTGTAAATTCTCGCTTACCCCCTCTTCCCTGAATAGGTTCAAGAACAAGGGCAGCAAATTGTTTTGTTTTCAGATGATCTTCTAGTTGCGTCAAAATAACTTGTGGAGATTCTAATTTATGCTTTTGTGCAAAAAAAGATTCATCGGGTCTCGCATTTTCACACAAAATTTCGCCCTTAAAATAAGGAAACGGTAAAGTAACACATTTGCCTTCAAGCCATGGCTCAAAACCTGCAATAAAAGAATTTCTATTATTTAATGCCAGTGGTGCAAACTGCAGACCATGATATCCACCAGCGAAACTTAAAAATTGATAACGCCCTGTTGCAAGCATGGAGGTTTTTAATGCTGCTTCAATGGCATCACCACCGCTGAGACCTAGAATAGATTTTGGATTTTCGTAAGGTGAAATTTTTGCGAGCAGTTCAAGTAATTTTATTTTTTCTTCTGTGGGATGCACATCGCCCATTCCGTGAATAAGGTGCTTTGCTTGTTTTTGCATGGCATGTTTTATGATTGCAGGAGTGTGGCCCAGTGCTAAAACTCCAAAGCAGGATGTGAAATCGAGGTAGTTGCGGTTATCAACATCAACAACGTTTAAACCCCGCCCTCTTTTCATAACAATTGGAAATTTTTCCCCTAAAAAGGTGGTATCAGGGCACTCTACTTTTGCAAGGCGTGTCAGAAGTTGTTGAGTTTTATTTTTCATAAATTAATTCGAAATTGTTTTGAACCACCTGTCGTTTCTAAGCTTTGGAAGCCAAGAGTCTGGTGTGTCGTAGGTAGAGTATGAAATGAGAAATGCACGTCCATAAATGCGATCTTCATCCATAAATCCCCAAAATCGACCGTCGGCAGAATTATCTCGATTATCGCCAATTAAAAGCAATTTTCCAGAGGGCACAACCCATACTTGAGATTCACTTTCTGTAATGCCACCCCATTTTCGGCGCATAATGTAATGTGGAAAATGGCTAAACCCGGATTCTTGAAACAAGTCGTAACCGTCGCCATTTTCATTTCCACCCATATTTTCAAAGGCTGTTCTGTCGTGCAAAAGTTCTTCCTTTGCGAGCACGCCGTTAATAGTTAAAACACCGTTGGTAAAAGATATTTTATCGCCAGGAATACCAACAACTCGCTTAATTAAAGTGAGGCCATTGTCCGATTCCGGTCCCTTAAAAACAACAATATCCCCTCGTTCAGGATGCGCCCAACTGGTTATACGGTTTTCCATAAATGGAAACATAAAGCCGTAGGAAAGCTTATTGACCACCACATGATCGCCAATTTTAAGGCTTGGAAGAAGTGAACCGCTGGGAATAACATACCAGTTTAAAATGCTCGAACGAAATATAAAGACAACTGCGACAATAATAAAAATTGATTTTAACTCTGCGAGAAATTTATTCATAACGCTCCAAATTGACACCAAAATAAAGTAAATAACTGAGAAACAAACGGTGAATATATCGTAATGAGATTCTCATGTATACATGCCGGCAGATTTTTATGTTTGCTGAATTTATTGAAGTTTCTTTAGGATGTCTTTTTTTACTAACCAGACGAAAGGGTGCCAAAAAACAAGACATAAGCTAAACATACTAATTTCTTGCCAACTAATTTCCTTGACATTTTAGGCTGTTACACTTCATGTTTTTGACAGGCTAACTTTTTCCCGCCAGAAAACCATTAAAATTCTTGACATTCAGATGAAAACTTACCAAGATAAGGCAGTGCTCACATATATGAGCGGTTTTTGTCTCACGTTCGCGAGCAATTTTTGTAAAGAATACTAGAAGGGAGGGAATGTGTTAGTAAACAAGACTGGTAGCCCATCTTCTGTTAACAACGCGAATCCCGTCACACGGGTGAGGCAGGGATGGGGTTCAAAGACTCCAGCTCCTCAGGAAACCGAAAATAAGCAAGCGAAAGTAACTGATGGAGTCCGGCTATTAACCGAGCCTGGGTCGGGGGATGTTGCTTCGTCCGTTCTTGAAAATGTAACTCCTCATAGAGTTCATTCTGAGTTCATAAAATCAACTATTCAAACGCCAATTTCTCTTCTTCAAGGGATAGCGCAACCTGATGGGGTACCTCAAAGCCTAGGCAGTAATGCTCAACCTTCGCGGGGAATAACTGGTAAGGAAGGCGATGCTGCCGGAAAATTAATGGCTGTTGCTACAATGGCAATTCCCGCAACAATGTATGCGTTCGGTGCTTTTGCTGTTGGCGGCTCAGCTATTGCTTTCATCACTCTCGGGGCAGGCTTTGTTGTATATATAGGAACGCGAGCTGTCGTCAATAAAGTGGTCTCTGCCTCAAGCCAACAAGGGCAACAACTGCAGCCTGTTGTCCACAACAAGCAAGTAGTCCTCGCTCGAAAAGCTTGAAAAAGCTCATAAGAAATTGTCAAAAATAAAAATTATTTCCCCTTGAAATTTGTGTGAGTGGTAATTAGATAATCAGCCACTGCTTCCCTTTCTTTTAAAGGCATCGTTCTGTATGAAGCCATTGGAGTTCCTGGTTTTCCTTTCTCAAGAATATCCATGATATGTGTCTTTAATGCTTCTTTATTTTTATATGCTTTAAAGACATTCTTATAATTTGCGGGTTTTGGATTTAAAGCCTTGCCCACCGGACCATCGCCAGCGCCGCTTGATCCATGACACATTTCGCAATTTGCTTTATAAATCGTTTCCCCGGGACTTGCAGCAAAAGCTTCAGATACAAATAAAAACAAAGCCACAAATAGAAATAAACTTTTCATATGAATATGACTCCTATCTAATTTAAATCAGCCCTAAAATTTTGTCCTGCAAGTTTTTAGGCAACACTTCGTAATGCGAAAATTGCATAGAACTACTTGCACGCCCCTGCGATAAAGATCGAATATCCGTTTCATAGCCAAATAAACTCGACAAAGGAATATTTGCCTGTACAACTTGTAAATGCCCCCGTGGATCAAGCCCTAAAATCTGCCCTCTTCTTCCATTAACATCAGCCACAATTGTGCCACTAAATTCTTGTGGCACAACAATTTCTACCTTCATAATAGGTTCCATTAAAACAGCTTTTGCTTTTGTCAGCGCAGATCTGAATGCATTACTTGTTGCTACCTTATAGACTACTTCATCTACAGCTTGCAAATCAAATGAGCAATCCACCACTGTCACTTTTAAATTGACGAGTGGATAACCGCATAAAACACCGCTCGCTAAAGCACTTTGCAAAGCATCTTTCATTGCCGCAAAAACAATTGGAGAAGCCACATTTTTTTGTGGCAATTCAATTTCAGGTTGGTGAGAAGAAGTTGGCTCTACCGCAATAGTCACTCTGGCAAAGAAATTTTTATTAGACACAACTCGCGAAAATTCTTCTGTGACTTTCGCTTTAGAAACAACACACTCACGGTAGGAAACCTGTGGCTTACCAACATTGGCATCGACTTTGAATTCCCGCAAAAGTCTGTCCACAATGATTTGCAAATGCAACTCACCCATTCCAGCAATAATCATTTGTCCAGTTTCTTCGCTTGTCGCTACTTTTAAAGAGGGATCTTCTTGCGTCAAACGGTTTAAACTCTGTTGTAATTTGTCTAAATCAGCACTGCTTTTGGGTTCAATAGCAAGGGAAACAACGGGATCAGGGAATATCATAGACTCATATGCAATTGGAGCAGCTGGGTCACAAAGTGTGTCACCTGTGGTCGCAAATTTCAGCCCTACAAAAGCAACAATTTCACCCGCATTTGCTGTTTGCAGCTCTTCCCTATCATTTGCATGCATTCGTAAAATTTTTGTAACACGCTCTTTTTTATTTTTGAGCGTGTTTAAAAAAGCATCGCCAACTTTCACTGCGCCAGAATAAATTCGCACAAAAAACAATGCGCCAACAAAGGGATCGGTCATAATTTTAAAAACAATTCCCGAAAAATGTTCTGTTGCAATAAGTGCGCGGCTTTGTGCTTGTACAATTCCCTCAACCTCTACTCCCTTTGCAGCTGGGAGATCAGCGGGAGCTGGTAAATAATTCACAATAGCGTCTAGTAAAGGTTGAATTCCTTTATTGCGAAAGGCAGATCCTAAAAACACAGGCACAATTTTCATGGCAATAACGGCGGATCGTAATGCTGTTTTTAATAAATCGGCCGATACTGGGAGATCTTCAAGCACAGCATTGGCAAGTTCATCATTAAAATCGGCTAAATTTTCAACTAATTCTTGTCTGTGAATTTCAACATCATCACTCATATTTGCTGGCACGTCTGTTACTTTAGGCGGGGTATCTTTATTTTCAGTTTCCCATATGTAAGCTTTGCGATCGATAATATCAATCACACCACAAAAAGCGCTTTCAAGCCCCATAGGCAATTGCGCAAGTACGGCATTCGCATGCAGTTTTTCACGCATGGAAGTTAAACACATTTCTGCGCTAGCACCCACTTTATCCATTTTATTTAGAAATGCGATGCGCGGCACATGATATTTATCAGCCTGCCTCCACACGGTTTCCGATTGCGGCTCCACACCATTGCCGGCATCAAAAACAGCAACTGCCCCATCAAGAACTCTCAAAGAACGCTCCACTTCAATGGTGAAATCAACGTGCCCGGGAGTGTCAATTAAATTAATACGGTTGTCTTTCCAAAAAGTAGTAGTTGCCGCAGAGGTAATAGTAATTCCACGCTCCTGTTCTTGCACCATCCAGTCCATGGTAGCAGTGCCTTCGTGCACTTCACCTAATTTATGACTTTTTCCAGTGTAATAGAGAATGCGTTCTGATGTTGTGGTTTTACCTGCATCAATGTGCGCCATAATACCAATATTACGAAAATTTTTTTGATCGTTTTTGTCCATAAATATTCTTTCAAATTTAGGTCATTTTAATTTAAGAAGAATTAACCAATGAGTTTAGCGACTGTCTGTTGCAGTTCATGTACATCAAATGGTTTTACGATAAACTCATCACACCCAGACTCAAAACCTCGCCGCACATCTTCCTCTGTTTTATTGCCTGAAATTAGCGCCACAGGCAAATTTTTTGAAAACGATGCCGATTTTAACAAAGAACAAAGCTCAAATCCATCAATCCAGGGTAATTGAACATCGAGTAAAATAATATCGAGAGAAGTATCTTCAAGAATTTTTGAAACTTCCATGGCGTCCTTCGCGACAAAAACACGATAGTCGCTGGACTCAAAAATGCGTTTCAGAGCGGCAAGAGCCGTAGGATTGTCATCCACAAGCAAGATTGTTTTTGTGTAGTTTGCTCGTGAGGCAGAACGATAAGCATCAAGATTGACAACAGGCTCTTGAGCGAGTGTCTTTTTATTAAGCGCACTCATTTTTTTAGAAAAATCAAACGCACCGAATAAACGTTTTCGCATAAAAATCGACCCTGTTTATAAATTATGGAAGTTATCGGACCTTGTGGCACCTTGCTTTAGTTTCGTAACCGTTGTTATATATATGTTATCCAGTCAGCTTGACATAGGAATTTTTTGCATAGATTAGTCTTGAATCATCTTATGGAGGAAATAGAAGTGATAGAAGTTGCAGAACTTACGAAATTTTACGGAGAAAGAAAAATTCTCCACGCCTTAAATTTTTCTGTGGGAAGCAAACGAGTGTGCGGATTTTTAGGACCAAATGGCTCTGGAAAATCGACCACCATGGATATTCTTGCAGGTTTGCTTGGTCCCAGCGGAGGAACTGCTCGTGTTTGTGGTTTTGACGTTGTCACTCAATCTAAAGATGTCAAAGCTTGTGTTGGATATTTGCCCGACAATCCTCCTCTACACAAAGAAATGATTGTGCAAGAATTTGTTGAGTATGTAGCAAAACTTCATGGGTTGAAAAATCCTATTCGTAAAAAATGGGTTGAAAACATTATTGAAGAATGTGATGTGGGTGACGTTGCTCATAGGTTAATTGGAAATTTATCGAAAGGCTACAGACAAAGAGTTTCCCTGTGCGCAGCCCTTGTGCACAAGCCGCAAGTTTTAATTTTAGATGAACCAACAGAAGGGCTTGATCCAAACCAAATTTTGCACATTCGTAATTTAATTAAAAAACTTGCCAGCGAAAGAACTGTGATTATGAGCTCACATATTTTATCTGAAGTGCAAGCCACTTGCGATGAAGTTGTTATTATTAACCACGGCCATATTGCGACTAAAATGTCCCTTGAAAAAAATCCAAATCATACCTCATACATTTATTCTTTTGCATCAAATTTAGAAGGCGCTTTAAGTTGGTTTCAACAAAATAATTTTATTGCCTCTGCTAAACCTTACACACAAAGAGAAAATGCTCTTAGTGTAGAATTTACAAAAGAATTTCTACAAGAGAATAATTTGAATGACGGCCTTTCAAAAGTCACAAATCAAATTGTTGCACAAAATTTGCCGCTCATTGGAATAGAAGAGAAAAAGGATGGTCTCGAGGAAATTTTCTTTGAAGTTATCCGCACACAACCAAACGCAGTTATCTAAATTCTAAAGTGGAGGAAACCATGTCTGTTACTTTAACTATCGCAAACCGAGATTTCAGGGGTTTTTTTGGAACTCCTCTAGGTTGGATTGCCGCTTGTATTTTATTTTTAGTTTCTGGAATTGTTTTTTTTATTGAGAGGACAATCTATTGACCCAGTAGGCGATATTTTAGGTCAAATATTAGGGTTTTTAAATTATATCAACATATTTGTTGTCCCTGCGTTTACAATGCGAGCTATGAGCGAAGAACTTTCTACTGGCACATACAGACTTCTTGCTTCATCTCCCATTTCAAGTTGGAGTTTTGTTGCGGGTAAATTTTTAGGTGTTATGTTTTATTTTGCAGTTCTTGGCATTTTACTTTTAATTTATCCTTTGTTCAGCGTTATATTTACACAACCAGATCTCAAAGTCCTAGCAGCTGGTTGGTTTGGACTTATTCTTAATACGGCAACCATTGTTTCCATAGGTTTGTTCATTAGTTCCCTCACAAAAAACCCTGTTCTCAGTTATTTGGGTTCTGCATTTTTCATTATTTTATTTATTTTTTCCGGATATATTCCTGGCATGCCGGAATGGTACAAACACAATGTGAACTTGCTTGACTTAAGCTCTGAGTTCACAAAAGGCATCGTTAAAACAGGTTCTGTATCAACGTTTGTGGCCATTATTCTGATATTTTTATTTTTATCTCGCTTTGTTGTTGAAAGCAGGAAATGGAGAGTTTAATTTATGAAAAAGTATAAGCTGGAATTTTCACTAGCCGCTGTCTTTGTTATTTTTATTAT
>JAZKEW010000194.1:8320-9763 GCA_040386785.1 Bdellovibrionota bacterium | reverse complement strand
TAGAAATAGATAAATAATATTTGTCCCCTTCCTTTTTACAGACATCTTGCATGACGATTTTATTATCGGGAGAAATGACTTGGCACTTTATGTTATCTAAATTTTCCTTGAACAAATATTCTTTGTAATTTGAATTTGTTAAATCTACTAAAAATGTATTTTTAATCCAAGATGGCCTTAAATATTTGTTATTTTCAAGTTTATAATTTTTTGCGCCATAATAAAGAGTGGAATTATTTTGTGCTAAAAATACGCATGTTAACCATTTGTGTTGATCATTATTTTGTACATAAATATCATCATTTATAGAAGATTTAATTATGTTATTGTCGATATACCAATAAGTATGTATTGAGCCATTTTTTTTAAATTCGTTGGGAACAAAACAAGAATAATTCAGTTGGTCTTTGGTTTGAATGAATAGAGAAGAAGAAATGTTTTTAAATTCTTTTGCAGGTTCTTTTTTTGTATTTAAATGGTCTTTTTCGTTCTCAATTTTTTTATTTACCAACTCAACCTGGTAGGGAGCTGTTTTTAGAGTTAAAATTTGGTATATTTTTTTGCTAACACTGAGTTTTTTAAACAGCAAGCCGTCAAATGCTGTGACCTCGCAGGTGATAAAATTAAAGTCTTTTGCAAGCGAAAGTTCGAGTTTATGATTATAAATTTCTTTTGTTTGAGAATGAGCCTTATTTTTTTGTTGTGAATTCATTGCGTCTTGAGAGAGAATCCATTTTTCCTCATACAAGCCAATGGGTTCATTTTTTTTAGAGAGTTCACAGGTCAAGATATTTTTTTCAATATCAAGATTTATTTCAAGTGCAACAGGCTTATTTTTATTAAAGGAAACTATTTTTGAAGTGGGGGTTTCGAGTGGATAAGATTTAGCAAGGCAAAATAAGCAAATAAATAGGGCTAGTATTTGTCTCGTACTAGTATCTTTGAATTGATTTATCAACCGTAAGACTATATGCATCTATACCGCCAGACAAACTTTTTGCATTGTGAACTCCGTGCTCTCTCAAGTAAAGAGTTGCGTTCATAGAACGCATCCCGTGGTGGCATACAACAACGACATAGGATGCTTCTTTTGATTTGAGTAACATGTTCTCAAAATTTATTTCAGTTAACAACTCAGACCCAGGAATATGAGCGATGTTGTATTCCCACTCCTCGCGGACATCGAGGAGAAGGATTTTTTCCTTCAAGCTCAAGAGTTCAGCAAATTTCGTTATAGAAATCTCTGCACTGTTCATTTCAGTCAATCCATTGTTTAAAGATTCTAACACAGTATTGGGATCTTTTGCATATTTATGGGCGACTTCTTCAACGGTGTTATTGGGTTCATAGCCACATTTTGAACAACCTCCAATATGAAATTGACTATGAAGAGTTGAGCGCGTATACGGAAATAGTTTCTCCACATGCTCCATTTGGGAGGTT
>JAZKEW010000194.1:2326-8310 GCA_040386785.1 Bdellovibrionota bacterium | reverse complement strand
CTTTTTATTTGTTTATGGTACAATGCCGCTCTCGGACGAAATTAAACAGCTTCCAAGTCTACACACCTACAACAAGGATTGACCATGTCTAGTATTCCCGATTGGATGAGCCAGCGGTTAAAGAAAATTTCTCAGCATGAATTTGCAAGTCACGTTTCTCATCGCACTTTGAAGTCTAAAAAAAATGAGCAAATTATTCAAGAATATTATTCTGTACCTCTGGCTTTAGGCTGCGGCACAGCAATATTGACTGCCCCAAAAAACGAAAATAAAGACGATAATTATGGAACACTTGTCATTATGCTGCACGGCTTGGGGCAAGATAGTACGTCTCCATTTTGGCATTGGATTTACGAATTTGCTGCTAACGGAATTGCTGTCCTATCTGTAGATTGGGACGGACACGGGGCGGGCTCCTCAAGCTTGCTCGACATTCAAGAGGCTACAAGAAGTGTGCCCTTAATTATTCAACGACTTTACGGAGAAGAAAACGGTTACGGGTTAAACAAAAAACGCTCTGGGCCTCGTTGCTTTTTAATGGGGCATTCTTTTGGTGCTAGTTTGGCACTCATTGCGGCCACTCGTGAAGACGTATTTAGGCATGTATTTGGTGTTATTGCCGTTTCTCCTGTGCTTAGTGTGCAATCTTTTTTAAGCACGTCCCGTGAAGTTTTTAGTTTTTTAAGTCCAACTGCATGGATTTCAGATTTTGCAAATAAGCTCGGTTTCTACGGTTTGTGGGGATTGTTCGCTTCTTATGGTTCATTCAAAAGAAAACAGTATCCTCTCCGTATGAAACTAGACATAGACTACGTTGAACAAGCAAGAGAGTTTGTAAGAGAAACTTTTGAAAATAGGCGTATTTTAAAAAAGGTACGCCCTCCTGTATTGTGGTTTCATGGCATGAAAGATTCTGTCTGTCCTTATTATCACGCCTGTCAACTTATGCTAGAAATTCCTTCAGCTTTTTTTGCTTTCTGTGATGACAGCAGAGGGCATATTAGAACTATATTTAGTGATGAGGTTTTATCTTCAACCATGAAGTTTATTAAAAATAATTCAGAGTATTATGAGAGGGTATCGTGAGTAAAAAAATGAAAGTGTTTATGGGGGTCTTAGTTTCATTTGTACTTGTATTTATTGCAATTCTTATTCTTCCATTTGTTATAGACTTAAGTCGATTCAAGCCACAAATTCAACAAGCAGTTTCTAAACAACTCAATGTAAATATCGACTTTGAATCTATTCAACTAACCATTTTTTCCGGTTTGGGCTTCAAATTAGAAAATGTTTCCCTTGTCAATACGGATGTTCATTTTCAAAATGTAAAGCTTTTGCAAGTAAAGGAAATTAAATTTCAAACTCAAGTCGTTCCTCTCTTTTCAGGAAAAATTATTGGGTTTGTTGAAATTGATTCTCCAAATATTAAAATTGTGAAAGAGGGGGATGTCAACAACATATCATCCTTAATAAAAACCACTCAGTCGAATGCTCCTAGCGTGGAAGCCCCTGTAGCCCCAGCCGGTGGCAATGCTGATGCTGTTAAATCACCAGACATTGAAATTGCAAAAAAACAAGATGACGGAAATTTTGTAAAAAATATTTTAATAGAATCGTTTAAAATTAATAATGCTTACATTTCTTATTTAGATAAGCAGTCTAAAAAAAATCCAATTTTAATTCAAAAGTTAAATTTAGATGTGTCTAATATTGGTGTTGATAAAGATGTAAAAGTTATTTTTTCAACAGATCTCAATATAAAAGACGACGATTATACCGTAAAGGGCCCACTTTCGTTGAAAATAGTTGCAAAAACAGCACTTGAAGCAACAAAATGGAAAAATAGTACTTTTAAGGGGGATTTATATTTAAATGAATTAAATATAAATTATAAAAATATTTTTGTGAAATCAGATAAAATTCCTTTTCACTTTGATTTTGAGGGCAAGGCGACTCCTGAATTGCTTGTGTTGAATAATTTTTCGCTCAATTTACAAAGTTTAGATCTACAGGCGCAAGTGAATATACAAGACTTTAAAAAGTTAAAATCAGACATCCATTTTAATTTGAGTTCTAAAAATGTCACTTCATTAGGTGAAATTTTACCTCAATATAAAACTCTTTTAACAAAAGGAACTTTTAATTTAGATAGCTCTGTTGGTGGTTTGTTGTCAGATACAAACACAATACATTCTTCTAGCAAATTATCTGCAAATTTGTACCAATCGGACATTCGTTTACAGCTTGATGAAACTTCCATAAAACCATTGCAAATGCGTGTGCAAGCTCAAAGTAACGACCTCAATGTGGGTGAAATTGTAAAACCATTGATGGCAGCTCCGTCTCGTAAAAAAGAAAAAAGCGATTTTGAAATTCAATATGACAATTTAAAATTTCATAATTTTTCTTTGGATACGTCTCTCGATGGCAATGTTTTAAGTGTCAAAGACTTTGGTCTCGATATTTTTAACGGCAATATGGCATCAAATTTTATTGTGCATTTAAACGAAAATCCTTTGTCTTATTTGGGTAATATAAAATTTAAACACATTCAAATTCAAGATCTCATTAAATTGGTGAAGTTCAAAGAACAAACTCCACCGCTGGAAGGTGTGACCGATTTAACTATGAGCTTTAATGGACAAGGTACTTCACAAGAAGCTATTTCTAAAACTTTAAATGCCAATGGAGCTTATGCATTTAGTTCGGGTAAATTGAACATGAAAAGCATTATGGGGCTTGCTTCTGAACAACTCGGTAAATACACATCGAGTATTAATATACCAGGTCTAGACTTGGGATTAAGTAAAATAAATTCAATTGACCTAGGACAAAATAAGCAAAAAAGTTTAAAAAATGTCAAGGGTAATTTTGAAATTAAAAACGGTAAAATTATTGTGGACAACAACATTACAAGCGATCAAGGAAATATTAAACTCAATGCGACTGTTGGTTTTGATGAAAGTTTGGGTGGAACTGCTGTTTATACATCCACAAAAATGGTTAATAATCAATTAAAAGCACTCAATAAAAATTTCATTTACTTCTTTGATAGCAAAGGAAATTTGCAACTTAACCTTGTATTGGGTGGAACAATTTCAAATCCAGAAGTGAAAATAGAGGCTAAAAATTTGCAAGATAATATTATGAAAAACACAACAAAAGCTTTGAGGGATAAGCTTAAGGATGAAATAAAAGAACAACTTAAGAACAACCCACACGCTAAAAAATTAGAAGAAGGGGCTAAAAAATTGTTGAAGGATAAGCTAGATTTGAAACAATTTGGGTTTTAACGTTCATGTAAGGTTGGAATATCCAAAACATTTGACTCATACACCATTCGGATGTATGGTAAGGTGCAAGGAGGGTAGGTTGATGGCTGCCAAAGATTTAAAAGCTATTGCAAATTATTTCATTGAAAAATCATTTATTGAAAATAAATTATTGACTCCCATGCAATTGCAAAAACTTATATTTTTTGCTCATGGTGTTAATCTCGCGGTGCATGAAAGTCCACTTATTAAAGAAGAATTTGAAGCGTGGGATTATGGTCCAGTTATTCGTTCCTTATATTTTGAAACCAAATATTATGGCTCTGGTAATATTGATAGAAAATTAACTGCATTAAGTTATAAAAAAAATTCATCGAAATTTAATTTAGAAATAATCACCCCAATTATTTCACAAGAAGATAAAACAGTTAAAGAAATATTGGATTTCGTTTGGGAAAATTATGGAAAATATAATGCAATTCAGCTATCTAATATTACTCATAAAGTTGGGACCCCATGGGAGGTTACTTACAAAAAGGGTGTGAAGGGCGTAATTATACCTAACGAAGTAATAAAGCAATATTATCAAAGCAGGATTGCATCCAGATGAATAAATTTCCTGAACCAGAAACTCCAAGCAACATAGAAGAAGAAAAAAATATTGTTATTGAAGAAGAGTTTTTAAAAGAACTTCAAATACAAAATAGATTGCTTGAAGCTGAATTGGAAGAAAAAACAGCAAACATAGAAGAAAGAAAAAAATATGCCGCTAAAATATTTAATCTTATTAGCTGGTACTACATTTCTGTTGGGTTGATTATAATATTGAACATTATTTTGCCGGCTTGTCCATTTTTTGAGGGTAAAATAAAATCTCTTAATGATAACGTTATTATTGTTTTATTAAGCGGTAGTTTAATTAATACGGTTAGTATGTTTATTATTGTTGCTAAATATTTATTTCCTAAGACTAACCCAAAAGTTTATTCTGGGACGACGACAATTTAAAGAAAAAAAATTTATTTTTTGACAAGCTTATCCGCAATTTCTTGCCCAATTTGATGTAGTCGTGAGCGACTTATTTTAATCAGTTCTGTTTGTGGCATAGTGTCATCTTTTTCATGAGCTAAAATTTTGTAAATTTCACCAAGCCCTAATTTATTTTTAAAATCATTTTCATTGCCACGCACTCGTCCAAATATACCGACAAGTTTATTGTTTTCCTTCAAAGAAATTTGAGACACTGTGCTCACTGTTTTTCCGTACAATGTGAGTTCGTCAAGACAACCTTCACCGCACACAACTAAATCAGCACCAGAAAAGCTTGCGACTAAGGCCGTGGCTTTTGCAATTTTTTTTGATCCAAGTTCCAGTTTTATATTTGAAAAAACAGCAGACAGGCCAATACAAAGTCCTCCTCCTGCGCCAGTATAAACATCTTCCATGTTAGGCAAATTTGGGCATTTTGATTTGAGCATTCCCCAGAAAAAGGTCATATTTTTCTCAATTTTTTCCATTGAGTTTTCTTTTGCTCCCTTGTGTTTTAAAAAAGATAGTAGAGAAACTCCCGGAGATCGAGCAGGAGCATTGACATCGCACAAAACAGAAATTTTACATTTTTTGATGTAGTCAGGTTGTTCTGTAAGCTCTACGTCATGAATTTTGTCCATGTTACTTATTGTGGGAGAAAGAGTTTGTCCTTGCTCATCAAATGCATTTAAACCAAACACGTTGGCTACTCCCCAGCCAAGGTCGGCAGTGAGTGTGCCACCAACGCAAATCCAAATTTCTTGAGGGCGTAAATCAAATGCCTTTCTTAGGAGTTGTCCAAGCCCAACAGTGTTGGCTTGAAAAAAATTTTCTTCGCTAATAAAACTTCTTGGCACGTCAAGTATGTCGGTCGACTCTATAACGGCAAGTCTTCTTGCATTTTGCCAGTAAACGTTAGTTTCAACTTTTTTACCGTGAAGGCCATTCACTTCCACTCGCATAGCTTCAAGGCCCAACGCTGCGGACAAAATTGAAGCACTACCTTCTCCTCCATCGGCCATGGGGCGTTGGATCACTTCAATTTTAGGGTTTCTGTCTCGAATACCTTCTGCAACAACTTCGCAGATATCTCGTGCGGAAAAAGTTCCTTTAAATTTATCAAGAGCAAGAGCAACACGCATTTTCCACCTCATTTTAAATCACAACGACACTGGTTATATTCAAAAATATTATACACAAAATCCCGACCGTTTGTTCTGGTGTATTGCTAATTTAAATTTCACATTGCAAAATTTCTCATCCTTTGTTAAACAACCTCCTTGGTGCCGATTCACAAGATTCTAAACATGGTTTAGTTTTTTCAGGAATTTAGACCTTAAATATTATTTTTTTTATCATTTTATCTGGAGTTTGTTATGGAAATGAAACTTGATGGCAAAGAGCTTGAACTTAAACTTATAAAGATTGTAGCAGAGAAACTCAACATAGAGGAAAAAAATGTGACTGCTGCTTCTCGTTTTCAAGAAGATTTAGGTGCAGACTCTCTTGATATCGTCGAATTGTTAATGGAAATTGAAGAAGAATTTGGTGTTAATATTTCTGATGACGAATCAGAGCGCCTAAAAACTGTGGGTGATGCAGTTAAGTATATATCTGCGAAGCTCTAAAATATTGAATGAATTCTAAAAAAGGCGCTTTCACAGTGCCTTTTTTGTTTAGGGA
>JAZKEW010000194.1:0-2316 GCA_040386785.1 Bdellovibrionota bacterium | reverse complement strand
TGTGGAATATGAATATTGCTATCGCCGCAGATCATGCGGGAAAAGAATTGAAAAGTTACGTCATCGACTTTTTAACTTTAACAAACCATCAGGTATTAGATTATGGTGTTGCGGCTGATGCCTCGACCTCTGTTGACTACCCCGATTACGCGGATATTGTTGCCTCTGAAGTGTCCGCTGGGCGTTGTGAGCGCGGTATTTTAATTTGCGGCACAGGTATTGGAATGTGCATTACTGCAAATAAATTTCCAAACGTTCGAGCTGTTGTGGTAACCGATGAATTCTCAGCTCGTATGAGTCGTGCACATAACGATACCAACATTATTTGTTTGGGATCTCGAACTATTAATCACCAAAGAGCAATTGATTTTGTAAAAATTTGGCTTGCTGCTGAATGCGAAGAAGGCAGGCACAGAAGTCGTATTGTTAAAATCAACACAATTGAAAAGAGATTATCTCAATGAACCATTTTCTTGATATGGGTAGGGCCGACTTAACAAAAACCGACCCAGACGTTGCCGCTATTCTTGCTAAAGAAAGCAAGCGCCTGCAAGAGGGCCTAGAGCTTATTGCTTCTGAAAATGTGCAAAGCCCAGCCGTTTTGGCTGCGTTGAGCAGCGTGCTGTCGAATAAGTATGCAGAAGGCTATGCGGGACGCCGCTATTATGGTGGCTGTGAATTTAATGATGAAGTTGAGCTCTTGGCTATTGAACGAGTTAAAAAAATATTTGGTGCAGAACATGCAAACGTGCAACCTCACAGTGGTGCACAAGCAAATCATGCCGTGTTTTTTGCCGCTCTCAAGCCTGGTGATACTTATTTAGGAATGAATTTATCGCATGGCGGCCATTTAACCCATGGTTGCCCAGTTAATTTTTCTGGAATTTATTACAAGCCAGAAGCTTATGGAGTTAATGCGGACGGTTTTATTGACTACGATGAAGTGGCAAAAAAAGCAGAACAATACAAACCAAAAATGATTATTGCTGGAGCAAGTGCTTACGCAAGAGTCATTCATTTTGACAAATTCAGAAAAATTGCAGACTCCGTGGGCGCTCTTCTTATGGTTGACATGGCTCATATTGCAGGGCTTGTGGCTGGCGGTCAGCACCCAAGCCCAATTCCATTTGCAGACTTTGTCACAACAACAACGCATAAAACACTTCGAGGTCCTCGTGGTGGTGTGATTATGTGTAAGGAGCAGTACGCTAAAGCTATTGATAAAGCCGTATTTCCTGGTTTGCAGGGTGGCCCTCTTATGCACGTCATAGGAGCAAAGGCTGTTTCTTTTGGTGAGATATTATTGCCTGAATTTCGTTTGTATGCAGAGCAGATTGTAAAAAATGCTAAAAAACTTTCTCATGTGTTGCTTGAAAATGGTGTGAAACTTGTTTCCGGTGGAACAGACAATCATTTATTGCTTGTTGATTTAGCATCTTCGCCATTAAGTGGTAAAGATGCTGAAGATAGGCTTGCAAAAATAAATATCACGGTAAATAAAAATAGTGTGCCTCAAGATCCTCGTAAACCCATGGTGACTAGTGGAATTCGCATTGGAACTCCTGCGGTCACAACTCGGGGCCTTCGTGAAGATGATATGGCCGTTCTTGGGCAAGCTATTTGTCTTGCTTTAAAAAACGACGATTCCCTTCTACAGCAAGGAAAAGAACTTGTTGAATCTTTATGCCGCAAGTATCCTTTGTACAATGGGGTTCTTAATTCCTATGGATATGTAAAGTGAAATGTCGGCAATGCCAGTATCCTGAAAGTAAAGTTCTCGAAAGCCGTGAAAGTCGGGACGGAACAACCATCCGTCGTCGCCGCGAATGCATTCAGTGCAGTTATCGTTTTACGACTTTTGAGCGTACGGAAGAACGTCCTATTTATGTCATTAAACGCGATGGCACCCGCGAATTATTTAATCAAGAAAAACTTTTAAAAAGCATTAGTATTGCCTGTCAAAAACGTTCTGTCAGTTCTAAAAATTTAGAAGCTGTCGCTGAATGGGTGGAAACAAACTGTGCTTCTTGTGAAGATCACGAAGTGTCTTCGCAAAAGGTTGGTGAGCTCGTTTTGGAGGCTTTGCTGAAATTAGATCCTGTTGCCTACGTTCGGTTTGCCTCGGTTTATAGAGCATTTTCTAGTCCGGAAGATTTTATTTTGGAATTAAACCAACTAACAACCCAGGCGAAAAAGAATTTGTCTTTGGCACCACAACCTGAAAGCGAAGAAAATAAAGTTATCTGATTAATTTGATCAGTCCGCCAAGACTATTGCTTCTTTGTTTGAAGGTATGATAGTTAACTACACTCAGAT
>JAZKEW010000193.1:16375-16980 GCA_040386785.1 Bdellovibrionota bacterium | reverse complement strand
TATTAATGTATTCAATTATCTTTGTTAAACTGATGTTTGATATTTTATATTCAATTTTTACTTTTTGAAATTTAGCAAACAAGGGATCATTATTTTGTAGCTCAATTAAAGGTGGCTTTAAAGGCATTGTAGAGCTTTCAACTCCAATTTCTTTTGTTCTTTGATCCAATACAGAGACAATTGAGTTGTATTGATTATTTCTTCTAAGGTCTTCCACTAATCTTTCAAATTGTTGGTTCACACTAACATAAGAAGGCTTTATATTACTCAATTCTCTCATATTTTCTGTAGCTTGATTTATTTCATTTTGTAAATTATGAATTCCCAAGAAATAAAAGAAAATTATTAAAATAAATGTTAAAATCGCAATGGTTCTGACACTTTTGGGAGTCGTACCGTACTTATTTTTGTGCACAATTATGATTGTGAAATTATTATATTCAGTCATATTTTATGAATGAATGAATTTAAATGACGAGCAAACAATAATAAGCATAATATATTTATATATAAATAGAGACCGTGCCGATTGTAATGTCCCGGATCCCTTTTTGAAGGCATCCGAGTATGGTGGCCATAAGCTACTAAGTAGTTAAATGTTACTG
>JAZKEW010000193.1:2429-16365 GCA_040386785.1 Bdellovibrionota bacterium | reverse complement strand
TGTCTTAAGCTAAAAAAGTAATCGAGAACAGCATCAATATGAGCATGATTTTCACCAAAAATAACCACTTTAATATTGTCAATTAATTTCGAAACTCCGGGTATACTTTCCAAAAGCGACATAGAATTTATTCTCCTCCAGATAGAACATTTGCAGTGACAGCAAAGTGTACTATTTGCCCATCGCTACCAGCCTTATTGTTTTCAGATTTCTTAGTAACTTTTGTTAGCATTTTTATACTCGACAGTTTACTCACTATTGCTTCAACAGATTTAGAACTGTTGGTATCTGCTTCTATGTACAAGATATCCTCTTGATATTTGAAATCAACAACTTCAAAATGAATACTTTTAGGAACGGCAATTGAAATTTCATTCAATAACTGTAATGGCGTAGAAATTTTGTTTAGCGACAGATCCCCAAGGAGCGCTTTTTTATCTGCTATACTAGTTTGAATGAGTTTCATAGCGCGGTTGCTATAGTCCTCAAAATCCCAAGCGCTTTTTCCAGAAATTAGTTTTAACTCTTTTGGTTCTGTTGAAAACATTTTAACAATTTCGTTTTTATACTGAGTCTTAATTTCTGTAATTCTGTGTTGAAATAAAATAGATCTTAAAAAATAAGTTCCAATTAAAACAATAAATAATACAGCAGCAATTTTTGCATACTTAGCAACTTCACTCATAATCTTTTCATAGTTACTTATTAAGGCAAGGTCGCCGTGACGAATATTTATTTTTGAATTCGTCCTAATTAAATTTCCTCGAAATACAGCAGCAATGGCTTGTGAATATTTTTGAAAATCAACCTCATGAAATTTTAAATTCCTGTTTTCAAGAACCAAATTAATGAGTTTAATTTCAAGATGTGTTTCAAAAATTCTTTGTAAACCATCATATTTACTTGAACCTCCTACAACAAATATTCTATCTATTTTTACAAATTCACTGACATTAATAGATTTTATTGTTCTTTTTATTTCAAAACAAATTTCTTCGAAAAAGCTCTGCATAACATTCTGCACATCTTGGTAATGTTTGTCAGTTGGCTGGACTTGATGTTTCAACTGTTGTGCTTCATCATAACTTATATTCAGTTTATTTTTTATTAAATTTGTTAATTGATTTCCCCCAACATTAAAGACCCTTGTATTGATTACTTTATGATTCTGTATAACTGTAAAAGATGTCTTAGAATGCCCAAAATCGAGAAATAATTCAGTTCCTCTTTCAGCAGATATATGGGGTAAAAAATGGACTAAATTTAATAAAACAATATTGTCAATATCAATAATTCTCACGTTGAGTTCGCACTCCGTCAACATGTCAATTAAAATTTTTGCAAATGGTTTATTTATTAGAATAGCTAATAATTTAGCATAATTATTGTCAAACTTAATTGTATGATACTCAAGTGCATAGTCATCTAAATTAAAGAGACCAAGCAAATCAAATTCACTTTCAATGACCTTTTGTCTGTCTCCACGCTTAACATTATTCAAATCAAACATTTTCATTACAGTAAACTGACAGCCCAAACTAGCATAAATAGAATCAAAAGTTTTGTCTTTTAAGGTTGATAGAATACTCCTCAACGCATTTATTTTTAATGTTTTTTCATCCACATCTGGTTGTTGGGAAATTTCCTGTTCAATGGTACTTTCAATGCTGTAGCTATCAAAATTAATCTTTAAAACCACTGCTTTGATAGAGTAGGTTCCTATATCAAGGCCCAAGTATGTTTGCATTTTCCTCAACCTTTCCCCAAAAATTTCACCATACTACCCTAAAATACCGCGTAAGGACACTAAATTTCAAAATTAAGCTTTAGCTCTACGGGCAAAACTCCGATCCGAAGTTCATTGGTAGGAATTTTTCACCTACTGGAGATCATATGCTAGATAAAAAGAACTCATCAGACATGTTAAACGATTTACGAAAAGCAAACAAATATATTTTTGTCCAAGATTTTGTAAAGGCCGAGAAAATTCTTAAACTGATTTGTCTGGAACATGAAGATGAATACGAGGCCTACTTTAGACGAGTTGAAATTGCTGAAAAAAGCAATAAATTAGATAAACTTTTGCTTGATTTTTCTGAACAAGAACAAAAATTCCCTAACTCAAAAGCTCTCGGTTTGGCGTTTTTGTTAGCAAAAATAAAAAAATACACTTCTAGTAAACAAACAGCTTTACCCATTGAAGTAAATTTTAGAACTAATGAGAATTTCTTTCCTAACAACCAAAAAGTTATTTCAATACAAAATAAAAAAATAAAATTACACAGAAACGTCAATTTTCCAGACGATATCGTCAAAATTCCTGAACAAAGTCTCTCACTCATAAGCCAAAATATTGACCAAACTTATTTTGATACTTTAGTTGAAAAGGCCTTTGTATATTACAAAAATGACCCTGAAAATTATGCGACCTGTTACGTTGCTGGATGTGTTCTTGATAATTTAGGGAATCGACAAGAAGCTATTTACAAATGGAAAAAAGCTTTAACACTGAATCCAACTTCTGTTTGCTCTTTGTCTATTCTCGCTGAGCTTCAACAAGAAGGACATTTTCACGAACCAAGCGACGATTTTTGTTTAAGACTAGAGAGCCTCGACAAACATCTTGTGCACGGACATATCGCAACACATACTGATTTGTACAATGATTTTATTGTCATGGGCGATTATAAAAATGCAATTGCTTCTTTAAAAATATTGACAGACTGGATATACAAACAGTACGGCTCTATCCCAATTGAAATTGAAATTATATGCCTTCTCGGCATCATGAACGCGTATAAACTCGACAAGAATGTAGTCGCATCTGAATCATGCCGTAATGAAGTTGAAAACATAATTATAGCTTATTTAACAAACCCAAATGTCGACGTGCAAATCATGAAAGAAATCGCAACTCATTGCGTTAATCAATATTCATCGGAAGCATTACTTCTCACTTTAAAAAAAGCCTATGAAAACAGTAAAGGACATCAAGAAATTCGCTTTTGCCTTATATTATGCGCTTTAAATTTAAAGAAAATAAACGTCGATGAATACATGGAAAATAAAAATAAAATTCGTCAATTTATCTCACAAAATAAGACCAACGAAGCTTTACCATTATTAGAAAATTTAGTTTTAAATTTTAAAGAAGACCCTGAAACTCAATATTATCTTGCTGAAATTTACTCTAGAAACAACGCAATCGTTTTAGCGAAAACTCATTTTCAAATAATGTATAGCCTAGACGCCTTCCACACGGAAGCTATGACAAAATATGTTTATTTTTTATTAAAAAATAAATTCTATAAAGAAACCACAGATATTGCAGAAAATACTCTTAAGAAAAACTCTCTTACACCTTCGCAAGCCAATGAAATTCGTTGGTGTTCTGCAGCAGCCTATTTCGCACAAGAAAAATATGAATTATCCCAACAAGAAATCTCTAAATGTGTTGCTAGTGAACCTTGGAACATTTCTTATATTTCTCTTTTTATACGATGCTGCTTGCATTTAACAGATCATTCAACAATTTCCGAATCATTTTTTATAATTGCAAAAATAGATGAATTTAGTCTTGCCAATGAAAAATTTCCGGTAGAAAAAAAGGAAAAATTAATTCAAGATCTGAATGAGTACAGCCAATTTTGTTTGAGAAAAGGTTTTTACGAAATCGCGTGGTCTTTTGCAAAATGTTCCCTTGTCGTCGGGAAAAAATTAGATGAAAAAATTTCTGAAATCATTTCTAGAACTGCAGCTGCTTATTTATCTCCGACAACAATTCCTCAACTACTGGTGTTGTTAAAAAAACAATCGGAAATTGATGCGTCGTTTTTCGAAATAACAAGCTGCATTGCAAAAACCTATGGGCTTATAGGCCAATGGGAGCTTGTTGATGAATGGCTTGCCATGGCACAAAACTATCCCGTTGAAGATAAAATATTTCAATCAAAATTATTTGAATTAGAAGCACTGAGCATAGCGATGCAGGGCTCTGATCTCAAAAAAGCTCAAAACATTCTAGAAGCAGCAATTGATTGCTATGACACCAAAGATCAAGTCCCATTTGAAACTAAAATATTGCACGGATATTTACTGGTAACCCAAGGAAATATTGCTGTGGGTATTGAAAAAATGCAAAATAATATCAATGAAAATTCCTCCATTCAAAGCTTGTACTTCTTTGTAAAAGGATGTGAAAGAGCTGGCATCCTGTCTTCCCTCTCACAAGAGTCTATTGAACAAATGCGGCATGCCTCCCCTTTGAATGTTTTTGAACAAAAAATGATTGAGGAAATTTTTTTCACCGTGAGTTCTAAAATTAATTTAATTCCACTAGGGCTTGCTTGTTAAGTTAATTTGAGTTACAAAGACTCTATTTAAACAAGCTCTCTACTAGGTGTTTATGCCTAAACAAAAACAATATTTAGTATCCCCCCTCGAACTCAAGCGAATTCGTAATAAAGTAACGCTTTCCAGCGATTGGTGGAACGGCAAAACTCATATCCTTATTGATATGGACGGCACCCTCATTGGACAACCTGGAACCCTGTTCCACAATTTATTTGCTCTTGGTGTTTTATTTCGAATGAGAGGCTTGGGCTCTTACTTTGACTTACTCCGAGCAGCAAAAAAAACAAAAGATATTCTCTTATCTGCACACTCGTTTGCAACCAATGAAGATGCTGTTCTTGAAACCCTTGCAAAGGAGCTGGGCGCTAGTCGAAAAAAAGTAGAAAATTTTATGTCGAAGTTTTTTGACTCTGACTACCCTTTTATTTGCCTATTTTTGCATTCAGAACCCTATGCAAGAAAGCTTGTTGATTTAATTCATATGACAAAAAGACATGTTACTTTAGCAACCAATGCCATTTTTGGAAGAAAAGAAATTGAATTACGCCTAAAGGCCAGTGGGTTATT
This sequence comes from Bdellovibrionota bacterium, assembly GCA_040386785.1. Taxonomy (GTDB): domain Bacteria; phylum Bdellovibrionota_B; class Oligoflexia; order Silvanigrellales; family Silvanigrellaceae; genus Silvanigrella. Next base: position 11,445 of record JAZKEW010000193.1, on the reverse strand, counting down.
TTTACACGATTTTGATTTGGTGACTTCCTGGGATGTTATGAAAAGCGCTAAGCCTCACCCCGAATTTTTTAGCGAAACATTGAGTAAAATTGGAGCTTCACCGGAAAGCACTATCATGATTGGAAACGACCCCTACTACGACTTACCAGCCCATGAACTAGGCATTCAAACATTGCTGGTTGGCAGCCGGTTAACAATAAAAGACATTGTTGATTCGTTGGAACAGGTTACTTAAACACACATTTTTACAAACTCTGCTGGCACTAAGCTCGCTCCTCCTACAAGGGCGCCATCAATATCTTCGCAACATAAAAAGCTCTCGATATTACCTGGTTTGACACTGCCTCCATATAAAACTTTGATGCAGTTTGCTGTATTTTGGTTAAAGTAACACGCTAATTGCTGACGTATTAGTTTATGCACTTCTTGAGCTTCATTTGGCGACGCTGATTTTCCAGTCCCTATTGCCCATACAGGCTCATAGGCTACAGAAAATAAAGGTGCGTTTGGGTTTGAGCCTATAAATTCATAAGAGTTTCTCAATCCTGACGCAACAAGTGCTTCTCGAAGTTGAGTTGCAATCACTTCGACTAATTTTCCAGACTCTCGCTCTTCCAAGGTTTCCCCCACACACAACACAGACTTCAACCCACTGCGCAATAAAGCACCCATCCGCCTGCCAGCGGTTTTATTACTTTCACCAAAAATTTGCCTACGTTCACTATGCGCTATTAAGCTTCCTGCAACACGAATTCCCTTCAACATAAATGGAGAAATTTCACCAGTAAAAGCACCTTCGCTTTCCCAATGAACATTTTGTGCATACAAATTCACGTAATTTGCGGTTTTTTTGGATAATTCAGATAAAAAAATACTAGGAGCGGCAATACCTACTTCTGTGGAACATTTTTTTTCTTTGAGTAGAGTTACTAATTCAGAAAAATCATTCACTGCTCTGGAGAGAGTTTTGTACATTTTCCAATTGCCAATAATTAATTTATTTCTAGCCATACTTGTTATTTCCTCAATACTTGAATTCCAGGTAATTCTTTGCCTTCGAGCAACTCCATACTTGCGCCACCTCCAGTGGATACATGCGTAATATGAGATTGAAGGTTGAATTTAGCAACAGCAGCTGCACTATCTCCTCCTCCTACAATAGTGACCCCTTGGCATCGCGCAAGCGCATTTGCAACAGCGCTTGTTCCATTTGCAAAGGCATCCCACTCAAAAACACCCATGGGCCCGTTCCAAACCACGACTTTGCTCTTTTCAATAACGGAAGCAAAAATATCGCAAGTTCTTTTTCCAATATCAAGCCCCATAAGGGAAGGTGGAATTTCAACACTTGTTATATTAATAGGAGGAGTCGTTTCATTAAATTCAGATGCACAAATGTGATCTTCTGGCAAATATATTTTGACATTGCGCTTTTCTGCAGCTTTAAATATTTCATCCACAAGATGCAATTTATCTTCTTCTACACGAGACGTACCAACGTTTACACCCTTAAATTTTAAAAAGGTATATGCCATAGCTCCACCAATAATCATATTATTTGCAATGCCTGTAAATTTTTTAAGAATTTCAATTTTATCAGACACCTTTGAACCGCCAAAAATAGCTGTCACAGGAGGCTCAGGTTGCTTAAAGGCATCTTCTAAAAATTTCATTTCTTTTTCTATTAAAAAGCCCGCTGCTCGCTTTTCTTTTTCAAAACATTCTGCAACCGCATACATAGATGCATCCGCTCTATGGCATGTTCCAAAAGCATCATTTACGTAAAAATCCGCAAATTTTGCCAATGTTTGAGCAAACGACACGTTCCCTTTTTGTTCCTCTTTGTAAAATCTTAAGTTTTCGAGCAAAATAATTTGATCTGATTTTAAATCAGAAACTATTTTTGAAAAGCCGTCATCTAGATAGTCCTTTGCCAACAACACTTCCACACTCAATAATTCAGCAAGCCTTTCCCCAACGCTTGCCATAGAAAATTCTTCTTCATATCCAATGCCCTGTGGTCTGCCTAAATGCGAACAACAAATAATTTTTGCGCCTTTTTCAAGCAACCATTTGATAGTTGGCAAGGTTGCCGTAATACGGGTGTCGTCAGTTATTTTCCCTTTTTTAAGGGGCACGTTTAAATCTAGTCTTAAAAACACAACTGGAGTGTTTTTTTCTGAAAAGTCTAATTCCGCTAGGGTTCTAATTGGTGTTGTGCTCACGATTTTTTCCTTTACAACAGTCTTGGTTGAGAAAACTTGACTTTAAGTTTACCATGGGGGCCTAAGCACGTTAAACACATAAGGAGTTAACTTACTTGAATTACCCTTTAAACCATCCACATGAAAACGTCCATTCTATTATACTCTGCGGAGGTTCTGGTACGCGGCTTTGGCCACTTTCAAGAAAATCTTTTCCAAAGCAATTTCTCACATTGGGAGGAATGGATAAATCGCTCCTTCAACTTTCTGTAGACAGAGTTAAACATATATCCGCACCCAAAAATAGGTGGCTTATTACGGCCAATGGACAAGAAGATATTTGTAAAAATCAGCTAGGCGATACCGTTGCGCATTATTTGGTTGAACCAGAAGCGCGAAACACCGCACCAGCTATCGCCTTTTCTGCATGGAAGTTGTACGAAAAAGACCCCGACTCCATCATGGTCATTGTTTCATCAGACCACTCTATTCAAAACGTCCGATCGTTTGAACAAACTATCTTCGATGCTATAAAACTCGCACAAAATAATCTTTTTGTAACCATTGGCATTCCTCCCAGTCACCCTGCAACGGGTTTTGGCTATATTGAACTCGGTTTACCGCTCAACGAACAAGGAAATATTCTTTCCCCACAAAAATTAACTGAGTCCTCTCCAACCGGATATAGCGTGAGAAGCTTCCGGGAAAAACCCAATCAAGCGGCTGCAGAACAATTTTTAAGAACAGGAAAATATTTGTGGAATGCGGGAATTTTTGTTTGGAAAACAAAAACATTTTGGGATGCATTTTCGCATATTCAACCTAAAATGGCCGAAATTATTCAATCCTCTAGTGAAGAAAGCTTCGCACAAAATTATTCTCAACTTGAAAACATTTCCATTGATGTCGCCTTTATTGAGCAAACAAGCCACGTTGCTTGTGTGCCTGCAAACTTTGACTGGAACGATGTTGGTTCCTGGTCTGCGGTAAGAGAATGCTTTTCACAAGATACGCAAGGAAACACAACTTCTGGAGATGTTTTTTTACATGAAACAAAAAACAGTGTCATCCACACGACACAACCATTTGTTTCCGTTATCGGCATGGAGAATGTGGCTGTTGTCGCGACCGCAGAAGCTGTTCTCGTCATGCCCCTAGACCAAAGTCAGGATGTGAAAAAAATTATTCACTATTTAGAACAAAATAAACCAAAACTTTTATAAAAGAGGACGACATGAAAAAAAATCTATTAGCCGCTGCTATGGGTGAAAAAACTGAAAAAACTCCTCTGTGGTTTATGCGTCAAGCAGGACGGTATTTACCGGAATATCGTGAAATTCGTAGCCAGCACAAGACTCTTGCCATGTTTAAAAATCCAAAAATCGCCTCTGAAATTACACTACAACCGCTAAGGCGTTTTTCTCTTGATGGTGCAATTTTATATGCAGATATTCTTCTTATTCCAGATGCAATGGGGCTTGGTTTAACTTTTGTAGAAAAAGAAGGCCCTGTGTTTGAAAAAACAATTCGTTGTGAGAATGATCTACAAATAATTGAACAATCAACAAAAAATATGGACGAACTTATTTCAAAATTAAGCTATGTGGGAGAAACTGTTGCCTTAGTGAAGCCACAGCTTGACCCCAAGGTCACAATGTTGGGTTTTGCTGGCGCGCCATTCACCGTAGCGAGTTATATGATTGAAGGAAAAAGTTCCAAAGGTGAATTTTTTGAAGCAAAAAAATTCATGTTTCAAAATGCAAATCTATTTCATAAACTCATGCAGCATTTAACATCAACAACTATTGCGTATTTAAAAATGCAAATTCATTCTGGTGTTGAGGTTGTTCAACTCTTTGAAAGCTGGTCTGGCGCAATGAATGCAAGCTTTTACAAAGAATTTTGTTTTCCTTACGTTAAACAAATTATTGATGAAATAAAAAAAAGTGTGCCTGTTATTTTATTTCTAGGGCAGGGCGCAACACTGACAGAACAGGTGCTTGAACTAAATCCCTCTGTTTACAGCGTTGATTGGCGGCAAGATCTTGCTAAAGTAGCAAAGGAATTTGCAGGCTCAAACATTGCCTTGCAAGGGAATTTAGACCCTCTTCTTTTATATGCACCGCAAGCATTATTAAAACAAAAAGTGGAGGAATGTTTAAAAGTAGGAAGAGCTTACGAGCATGGTTATATTTTTAATTTAGGGCATGGGTTTAATCAAACCACACCTATTGAAAATGTTTCGCTCGTTGTTGAAACTGTTTCGAAATAGGCTATTTCTTCACCATAGCACTACTTTTTTCTACAGCCTGCACATAATTTAAATTCACGGCAAAACGAGGCCCTAAAAAACCAATTAAAAGAGCTGCTATAACAGCAACCAGGGTCAATGTTTTTAAAGCAGAATTGGTTTCCACGCTCTGCGAATTTTGAATACTATAACGCGACTGTGGTTTAAACCACATTTCAACCATAATAGATAAATAGTAGTACAAAGACACTGCACTAAAAACAACAAGAATAATAGACAAGCCAATAAAGCCCTCATTAACTGCAGACAAAATAAGGAAAAATTTTCCAAAAAAACCTGCCACAGGTGGAATACCAGCAAACCCAAATAAAAACACACTGAGCGCAAAAGCTGCAAAAGGCTTTTTAGCGCCAATACCAGACAATTCTTCTTTTAAGAGATCTTCTCTGTTGGTATCTTCAAACCACGCAATAACCGTAAATGCCCCAAGGCTAAGAACAGTGTAAATGATGGCATAAGAAACAAGCGCTTGTTTTGCTGCTAAACTATTTGGATTCGTTGCCAAAGAAGCAAATGCTAAACAAAAATACCCAGCATTCGCAATGGAAGAATAGGCTAGCATTCTTTTAATACTATTATGAATAAGCCCATACAGTGAGCCAATTGCAATGGAAAGTACTCCAAAAATCCAGAACAAAGTCACTAGATTCGTGTTTGTTCCATTGACAAACTCAGTACTCAATATTCTCATTAAGACAATGGCAACGCTAAATTTAACGAGGGCCGCCATGTAACCTGTTAAGTGAGAATTTGCTCCCTGGTAAACATCAGGGGCCCACGAATGAAATGGAGCTATGGCGAGCTTGAAAACAAGCCCACAGATTAACAAAAACAACCCTAATAAACTAAACGGATGTTTTGCAGAAAGGTTTAACAAATGAAAATCAGCAAAACGCAGGCTGCCTATGCTTGCATAAATAAGAGCAGCGCCCATGAGTAAAACTGCGGCCGCAGTGGCCCCAAGCAAAAAATATTTCACGGCAGCTTCGATGGCTCTTAAATCTTTTCGTTGATACCCAACCAGGACATAAAGTGACACACTGGTTATTTCGAGGCCTATAAAAAATGAAATAAATTCCCCAGCAGCACACATAATCATGAGCCCTGCAGAGGAAAACAAAAGTAAAGATAACAACTCTGAGCGCAGTAAATGTTGTCCAATATTGCTTGCTGAAGCTGCAAGCAGCGTAAACAAAGTGCCCATACCAATGACAGCAAAGGAAAGAAGAGAGATTTGATCAATTAAAACTCCGCTTCCTAAAAAAGCAATTGGTTCTGCAATATGAGAAACAATTGCACTAACAGAAGCAATAAAAGTCACAAAAACAGCGACGTACCAAGAGTATTTGCTTGGCTTAATTGGATTTGACGTAAAAACCCCAAGTATCATGGTTACAAGAGCCCCAACGAGAAGTAACAAAATGGGGAGAGCTAAAATATAAAAATGATAATGTGGCAAAATTTCATTCATTAAGCGTGCTTGAATGGAATGTTTTATAGATAACTGCAACTGCTCAAGTGCAAAATTTGAAGTGGACATGGTTATTTGTCTCCTTGTGCTGCGTCAGATGACAATTGTATTGGAACAAGTCGACCGTGAACGGATTGCACAAGACGAGACTCGTAACTAATTTTCTGTATGGCCGTTTTTTCTATTCTGAGTAAAGTTGTTTGTGTATGCTCCATAATTGGCGTCGCGGCAAAACCTAATACAAAAATAAATCCTGACAAAACAACCAACTGAAAAACTTCATAGTTTCTTAATTTTACAACGTGCACATTTTCAGAATATTTAGCAGTCCCAAATATAACTTTATATGCAATCCAGAGAATATAAACGGCCCCTAAAATAACTCCAAGCGTTGCAATGGAAGCAATAATTGGTGCCGCTTGGAAAGCTCCCATTAAAATAAGCCACTCTCCTACAAAACTTCCTGTACTTGGAAGCGCAACTGCACCCATACATGCAATAATAAAAAAAAGTGAAAACCATGGCATGGTGCTCGCCAGTCCACCAAAATCGTTTATGTCAAATGATTTTCTTCGCTCATAAAGAAAATTAAACAAAATAAATAATGCACCCGCGGTTATCGCGTGATTTAACATTTGATAAAGCGCACCTTGCAATGAAAATTGATTGAAGGCAAAAATTCCAAGAACAATAAAGCCTAAGTGACTCAGCGAAGAAAATGCCATAATTCGTCGAATATTTGTTTGCTGCCAAGCAATAAGTGCCCCATAAAGAATTCCAATGACAGCCAATATCATAATAGCTGTTGCGTAATGAGATGCCGCCTGAGGAAAAAGACACACACTGAAACGAATAAGACCATAAGCTGCCAGTTTCAGAATAACACCGGACATAATTGTGTATATGGCAGGAGATTGCTCGTAGGCATCGGGAAGCCAACTATAAAATGGAAAAATTGGGACCTTAATTCCAAATGATAAAGTAACAGCTAAAAATAACCAGGACTGCACAGGGAAAGGCAAATTTGCAGCCGTGCTGTATAAATCAAGAATATTGGAAGAATAAATGCCAGTTCCTTTTCCGTGCACGTAATACAGATATATTAATGCAACAAGCATAAGAAGGCTTCCCGCAACCCCATAAATAAAAAATTTCAGTGTTGCGTGAATTCTTTGCTTTCCACCCCAAATACCTATCATAAAATAAACAGGAATAAGAGAGGCCTCCCAAAATACATAAAATAAAACCACATCTAATGAGGTAAATACTCCAATAATTGTTGATTCAAGCATTAAAAATAAAATAAGAAAGGCCTTTGATCTCACTTTTATTGTTGTGTAACTTGTCATCACGCCAAACATACAAAAAGTTGTCGATAAAAGAACTAAACTCAAACTTAAACCATCGACGCCAACAATGTAATTAACGCCCGTTACTTTAGGCAGCCACGGAATAAATTGAGCGAATTGAAAAAATGAAGAACCACTAAAAAAGTAGCGAATTAAATGCAACGATAATATAAATTCAACCACCACAGCAATCATAGCAATATTGCGATGCACCTGACTGGTTTCTTTGCTCGGAATAAGAAAAATAACCCCTGCTGCAACTAAAGGAAAAAAGATCAGTATTGATAAGATGTAATGCGATATAAAATCAGCCATGGATAACCCCATCCTCTAATAAAATAAAATAAAACCAAACAAGATGAGTCCAATAAAAAATAATTTAAGATAATTACGAGTCATCCCTGAGTGAGAATCGCTAGCAACACTCGCTCCTGTATAAAGAGTTTCAGGCACTCCATTTACAACGCCTTCAATCAATTCTTTATGCAAAAATGAATAAGAAAATTTGCCCAACTTTGCCATAGGCTTCACAATAAGAACTCCATACAATTCATCTACTCGCCATTTATCGCGAACTAAAAGATAGAGTCCACCTAAGTTGTCAGCAAATTTCTTTCCACCTTCAGGACCAGACCGGTATATAAAAATTGCAAAAAGAGCGGAGGCAATCACGAGGATAACAGAGGCAACCATCAATATAATTTCAATAGAATGCGCTTCTTCAACAGCTTCATGATTAAACTGCATTAAAAATACATGAGACTGGTGCAGTACTGGCGAAAGGAATTGAGTTATAAAATCTTGTTTGCCAGTCAATATTTCAGGAACGGCAATGAGGCCACCTACCACAGAAAATAGAGCCAACAACATAAGGGGTATTGTAATAATAAAATTAGTTTCATGGACATGAGAAGGATTTTCAACACGACTTTTTCCAAAAAAGACGAGCCAGGTTAGTCGAAGCATATAAAATGCAGTCATGCCGGCAGTAATAAAACCAACCGCCCAAAATAACGGATGCCCAAATGGACCTCCCCATGCTGCAGCTAAAATAGCATCTTTTGTGAAGAATCCGGAAAAACCAGGAAAACCAATTATTGCTAGAGTTGCAATGACGAATGTTGTGCCTGTAATGGGCATTTTTTTAAATAAACCACCCATTTTTCGAATATCTTGCTCGTGGTGCAGGGCATGAATAACACTTCCCGCTCCAAGAAATAAACACGCCTTAAAAAAAGCATGGGTAATAACATGGCCAACGCCATATTGAAATTCACCAACACCACAAGCAAGCACCATATAGCCTAGTTGGCTACAAGTTGAGTAGGCAAGAACTTTTTTAATATCCGTTTGTGCAAGACCAATAGTTGCTGCAAGAAAAGCTGTTGAAGCACCAACAACTGCAATCGTATTCATGACCACGGCACTTTCAACCAACAGGAATGAAGTTCGTGTCATTAAATAAATACCCGCAGTCACCATGGTTGCTGCATGGATTAATGCAGACACCGGGGTAGGACCCGCCATGGCATCGGGTAGCCATGTATAAAGAGGAATTTGTGCCGATTTTCCCGCAACCGCCAACAACAAGCAAAGACCTATTAGAGTTAAAAATACGGCATGAGTAGCTGCAAATGATTGCGGCGCCGCAGATAAAGTATTTGCAATTTCCGAATAAGTA
>JAZKEW010000193.1:0-2419 GCA_040386785.1 Bdellovibrionota bacterium | reverse complement strand
TGAGTTAAATTGCATGTAACATAAAAACATTGCAATTAAAAAACCCACATCACCAACTCGGTTAAAAATAAATGCCTTTATGGCAGCAAGAGAATTTGCATTTTCTTCGTACCAGTACCCGATAAGAAGATAAGAGCAAACTCCAACACCTTCCCAGCCTATGAATGTCACTAACATATTAGAGCCAAGCACTAAAAGTAACATTGAAAAAATAAACAAATTTAAATAAACAAAAAAACGGTACGGCCCTTTTTCGTGAACCATATATTCGCCTGAATACAAGTGAATTAAGGTCCCAACACCTGTAATAATAAGTAAAAACAAAGCTGATAAATGATCGAAAGTTAAACTAAAAGGAATGACAAATTGACTGCCGTTTAGGTATGGCACTGTAATCCAATCAAATAAATTTAAATTGATGACAGATTCTGCGGAAAAAACTTGCCCAAAAAAAAGAAGCAAAGAAAAAATAAACGGCATAACGACTGCAAGAGTTGCAACGGCACAAACCATTCCCACCCCTGCACGTCTAAAAACAAACGCATTGAGAAGTGCTCCGATGAGAGGAAGAAAAACAATGAGTGTAAGGAGAGATGTGTATTTCATTGATTAGTTACCCTCTTAACATACGAAGATCATCGGTTTCCACAGTGGCACGGGCCCTGTAGATAGAAACAACAAGAGCAAGACCGACTCCCGCTTCACATGCAGCAACCGCCATGACAAAAAACATGATAACTTGACCGTCCATGGTGTTTGTCAACACACTTGCACTCACAAACGCAAGGTTAGCGGCATTGAGCATGATTTCTATTGACAACATCATCAATAAAATTCCCTTGCGGCACATGACACCAAACAAACCAACTAAAAATAATAAAAGTGAAAAATAAACTCCTAGTTCAGGTAGGCTTAACATCACTCACCTTCTCTTTCTTCGCTATAACAACTGCACCAATAATAGAGGATAAAATTAAAAAACTAATTAGCTCAAATGCCCATAAGTAGTCGGTAAACATGAGGGCTGCAACATTTTTTACATTTTCATTCATTTCAGCAGGATAATAGGGAGCTCTTGCATGAGATTGAGAAAGAATATTAAGGCTAGAAAGCAAATGCCCTTGACCAACTTTAGTTCCTAAAACAAGCGCAACCACAACACCCGCAACAGACAGAACAATTTCCATAATGGTCAGTCTGCCATAATTTAATTCTTTTGCAGGAATATTCAAAAGCATAATGACAAAAATAAAGACGACCATGATGGCGCCTGCATAGACAATAATTTGCGCCACTGCAGAAAAATGCGCTCCAAGCAAACCATACATACCAGCAATAAGCATCATCACAACGACAAGAAGCATTGCAGCTGTAACAGGCCATTTTCTTGTAATCAGGAGAAGAGAAAGAAAAACAGCAAACACTCCCATAATGAGAAAAGAAATTTCTGTTAGCATAATTTAAAACCTTATGGTACGGAAGTTAAAACTTGATTAAAGCATCTATAATTGCAATCACAACTAAATTAACGAGAGCAATTGGCAACAAATAAACCCACCCTAATTTCATGAGTTGATCGTAACGAAACCTTGGCACCGTAAAGCGAACTTGTATAAAAAGCCACATGAGCACAATGACTTTAAGCATGAGCGTTGCAAACCCAACAAAAAATAAAATCCATCGGCCCACAATTTCACTCACGTAAGGATTCAAATATTCTAAAATAGTTTGTTGAGAAATCCATGGAATTTCATATCCACCAAAAAACAATGAAATAGTCAACACAGACAAAACAAACATCATGGAATATTCGCCAAGAAAAAATAAGGACCATCGCATGGCGCCATACTCTGTTAAAAACCCAGCAACAAGTTCTCCTTCACTTTCAGCTAAATCAAACGGCAAACGATTTGTTTCCGCAAAAATTGTGATAAGAAAAATAAAAAATGATACTGGAGCGTGAAAAAAGCCCCAATTTGGCAAAAAGCCCCACAATATTTCCGATTGATGAGAAATAATAAGTTGTAAATCGAGGGTTCCCCAAATAAAAACAAGAGGAATAATGCTCAAACCCATGGCCACTTCGTAGCTAATCATTTGCGCCGATGCCCGCAACCCCCCAAGGAGTGAATATTTATTGTTTGAAGACCAACCAGCTAAAGTAACACCATAAACAGTTAATGAGCCCAGCGCGAATATCAATAAAAATCCGGCATTCGTGTTCACTGCTTGCAAATGAACAATTTGATTATTGACGATGAGATAACTACCCCATGGAATGCCCACAGTGACAGCAAGACCAGTGATGACAGGAATAACTGGCGCAAGCACATAAAACGCCTTGTGAACGTATGGTGGAATAAAATCTTCTTTAAAAAGAAGTTTAATGGCGTCAGCAATGGGCTGCCCTAGTCCAAAT
>JAZKEW010000192.1:0-1503 GCA_040386785.1 Bdellovibrionota bacterium | reverse complement strand
AAATATCGGCCCTACCCTCTCCTGTTTCACGGTTAGAACGCACTTCGTATTCATGGGAAAGCCAACTCAAAAAACCTGCGGTAAAGCAATGAAACGCATTTTCTGGTTGTTTTGCAAAATCATGGTAGCTCATAACTTGTAGAACAACATTGCTAAAATGCTTTTCAAAGGTTTTCATGTCTTCTTTTTTTAAGGCGTTTAAAATAAGCAGAGAGATATTTTCTTCCAAATTAGGTGCAAATTGCGCTAGCCAATCTCCCACCATTTTTCTAAAAATAGATTGAATTTCTATATTTGGTATTTTTAGAGTATAATAACCGTCTTCCTCTTTATTTTTTACGGTTAAATATCCCGCATGCAATAAGAGCGTAAAGTATTCTGATTTTGAACAATTTGTTTTAAGAGAAGGGAAATGCATATCTTCACTTAAGCGCATTGTGATACTTTCACCCGCAATAATTTTAAAGACATCTTCTTGCAGTAAAGCTCTATGCTCCACAAACAAGGATCGCACTAATTCATTGGAAGAAGTATTTGACCAATAGGCTTGAAACTGACCGTCATTGTGCAACCAACTTAGAATAGACCAAGGGTTGTAAATGGTGACAGATTTTCCAAATTGATAGCCATTGTACCAATGCTTAACTCCCTCATGCTCTTTTTCCACTTCGTACTCGTTTAAAGAATTTTTTAGCTCGTCCTCTGTCAGTCCAAAGTAATTTGCATAATTTGGAGAGAGAACTGTTGCAATATCAGGGTTATTAAAACCAGAAAAAATAGATTCTTTTGAAATACGTAAAATTCCGGTCATGACAGCTTTCTCTAGACTCGTATTGTCTTTAAGGGCATCTGAATACAACCCTCTCATAAACTGAATGCATTCCTCATATTGTCCCGTATGAAAAGCAGAATGGATAGGAGCATCATATTCATCAATGAGAAGAATTGGCTTGATTTTATGATGAGCAAATAAAATATGAGACATAAACTGCAGGGAAGATCTTAAGTCAGTTGGGGTTGCTTGTCTGGAAATAATTCTGACAAAGACTTCTTTTTGATATTTTGAGACGTGTTCAGATTCTAACAAATACTTAAATTTTTCAAATTCTACAGCTAATCGTTTATTAAATTCCACAGAAAAATTTTCAAAATTCATAAAGTCTAAACTTTTTAATGTGATGAAAAATACAGGATACTTATTCATATGGGCCAAGTATTTACCATTATCTTCAGTGGAAATTTTCAAACCATTAAAAAGAGTTTTTGCACTTGATTCACTGCTATCAAAGAAATAGTACAACATGGACATATTCAACGTTTTGCCAAAACGCCTAGGGCGGGTGAATAAAGTGACTTCAGCTTTCGTCCAAATTTCTTTTATAAGAAGGCTTTTATCAACATAAAAATAATTGTTTTCTCGAAGTTTTTTAAAATCGGAGATTCCAATGGGGATAGGACGCTTGTCCTTTTTTATAGTCATGATGTTCCCTTAATTATATAAAT
>JAZKEW010000191.1:9730-10131 GCA_040386785.1 Bdellovibrionota bacterium | reverse complement strand
ATATGGAAGCCTACATGTACTACCAGTCGGCTTTTATGGTTGAGCCGCAAAAAAATCAAGATTGCCTATTTTTTATGGGATTTTGTGCTATTAAAATGCAAAAAAATGACCAAGCTCTCGATTTACTCAATCAATTTGTGAAAGACAACCCTGGCCATGAAAATGAGAAAAAAGCAAAACTTCTTTTACTTGGCCTACAAAAAGCAAAGCCATGAAAACGTTCTCGTTCCTAAATTTATTCATACTTTTTACCTTTAGCGGTTCTGCCTTGGCTTCTCGCGGTGGTGCTGGTGCAGTTGGCCTTGAAATGAAGGCATTTTTGCCACAAAAAAGCACAAGAGGCACAAAAGAATACAGAAGGCCAAGAGCAGAGTTTGAATTGAACTCACTCTTCGTCTTCT
>JAZKEW010000191.1:0-9720 GCA_040386785.1 Bdellovibrionota bacterium | reverse complement strand
GAGAGCATGCCTGTGCTTGGCACAATTGTTGAGCAAAGCGCGAATGGTGCTGGTGTCAAATACATTGTCAATAGCGATTCCAGCAAAGCCCATGCTCCCATGGATGGTTTTGTGTATTACGTTGGCAGACTAGATGACTATGGCCTGGCTGTTATTATTAAAAATTCGCGTAAAGTGTCTATTATTGGTAATTTAGACAGAAGCACCGTGGTTAAAAATCAATACGTATTTCAAGGTGATGCCCTTGGTTCCGTCGTCTATAAAAGCAGAGTTATTTATGCGGTGCAACAAGTTCGAAAAATAGATCAAGATAATAATTTACGCCGTATTCAACAAAAAAGCTCGTCTATAAATTTTGCGCAAAAATTTGAAGAAAAATTCTTGCAATTTGCTAAAAATGGTGGAGATTTTCTCAAGCTTGTCAGCACAAAAACGTCACGTAAAATAGGTGAAAATCAAATATTAACTTACCATGATGTGTCAGATCTTCTCAAAAACATTGGCTTTCCAGAGAAATATATTCCAACCATGTATTGCATTGCAAAGTGGGAATCGGGCTTGAACCCAAAGGCACTGAACTTTAATAACAACAACACGGTGGATGTGGGTTTATTTCAAATTAATTCTATTTGGTTTGATAAATGTGGAACCAATTTAGCCACTCTATACGATGAAAAAGAAAATTCACGGTGTGCATTAACAGTTTTGCAAAACCAAGGGTTTCCGGCTTGGACGACCTACAATAAATACAAAAGAAATAGCGCTACTATAGACTATTGTGAAATGTAATTATTTCGTAAACCCTGAATCATCTAACTTATAAACCAAGGGAAATTTTCCAGAAAAAATAATTTCCGTTGGAGAAATTTTATCCACTTTCATGCCATCAATTTCACCACCTTCAAAGACTTTTTGTCCATCATTTGTCATAAAAGATGGAAAGCCACTTGTGTTTACAGCAACAATTTTAAATGGCAAAGAAGCAGCAGCATCTTTAACATCCAGCGTAATTTTAATTAAGTTCTGGTACTTTGTCATAAGGTCAGATACGTGGCTTCTCAATTCAGTAATTTCACTTTGACTTAAGTAGCCGCCAATATAAACCTTTCTATCATTTAAATGTTTCTTAACCGTCAAACGATTTCCTAGACCATTTCCAGCAAGAAGTTCTTCAACATCTTTGTCCACATCGCTTAAGGAAAATACTTGGGTGGTATCGAGGTCGCTCACTTCAGAAACCTGATTGCTCACAGCCAGTTCAATGTCATTAATTGCATCCATACTTGCCAAAAGGCCAGACAAATAAAGCCTGTAAGTTGTGTCGTTAAAACCTGTTGTAAGCAACGGAACTTTTTGCGCCTTTAAAATAAGATTGAGTTTGCGAATGGCTTCATCGGCAGTGATTAATTTAAAAGTCACAATTTTTTTAAACTTTTCAAAGCGTTTTTGAATGTAAGCAATATCTTCCTGATTTTTAACCACGCCAATAATAACAACCATATCACTTAGATTGGAAATAAATTTTAAATTGCTAAACCGCGTCGGTAAATTCACTTCTATTTGTTTTATAGCTTGAATATCGCTTAAAGAAGTAGCCTGTTGATTTTTTAACATATGTTGCAATGAGTACTTTTGTACAGCAGAAAAAGCCAATAACAGCATAAGCCCTAAAAAGACGCCCACGCAAACTAAAGTAATAAATTTTTTATTTTTTGGTGTGAAATTCAATTTAAAGCTAGGCATTAAATTATTGCCTTTTAAAAAATTAGATGCTTTTTGTAAAATAGAAGAAGAAATTTTTTGTGATGTTTCACCCTGTTGCGGATACATTTTGTCAAGTTCCACCATTTCTTCTTCAGACATTTGTGGATTTTCATCTGCGAACTGGTTTTTAGGTTGCTCAAGAGATTGAAGAATAGTGAACCATTTTTCCCAAGAATCTTGTGTATCACACAAGCTAAATTTAACCCCATTAAATTCAAATAAACAGGGGATTTCATAGGCGTATTCGGAATTTATAAAATTTTGCGTATGATTCATAAAATCAATATAAGTTACTTTTCCATTGGATTGAAAAAATGAAATTACGCTTCCGTCAATGGAAAAGTCAAAATAACTTAAACCAATTTGTTGATCCTGGCTGGAAGAAACATAAATATCATGTTCCATGCTGTTGCCAACGCGGTATTTTTTATTTTCTTCGAGATCAACAAATGCCCCAGATTGCTCTTCATCAAAAATTCTAAATTGAACATTCATATTTTACCATACCAACGTGTAATTTTAATTCCAATTTTACCATCAATATCAACAAGCATACCTTCGCCTACCCGAACATTATTGACAGAGATGTAAAGTGTTTGCAATGTATTATTGAAATCAACAACACTACCTATATTCAAATTTTGTAAATTTTCATAAGGAATTAAGACCTGTCCAATTTCGCAACCGAGTCTAAATTGCACCTCTTGTGCTAAATTATTATCCACATCCTCTTCTAAAGGAGCAGGGTGCATTTTTTGTTGTGTAGAATTTTCACTGGCAGCTTGAGGTATTTGTCCCGCTTTATTTTGTAACGAAGGGATTGGGGCTGTGGCAGAAATTGGCTGCTTTACCGATTTTTTTGGTTCTTCTTGCTCATTGTCATCGTCCTCATTTTCGTCATCTTCAAAATTGAAGTCGTCATCATCGTTGTCCTCGTCATCTTCAAAAAAAGAATCATCAAACAGAGAATTTTTTTTATTCCCTGGTTTTTGATCGAGTTTTTTTTCATTTTCTTTCTCTATTTTTTTCACAGACATCCTCTCAATTGGCCCAATATGGCTCAAGTCTTTACAAAAAAATCATAACCCTTAAGGGTGATTTTAAAAGTTTATCCATTTTCACTTATTTTATAAGGCTATGTCAAATACTATCTGTTATTTTTTTAGTGCAAAAAACCGAGAAAAAAGGTAAATTGTTCACAGACGTAAGTCAAAGGGCTCTATTGCCTAATAAGTTCAATTATTACAATCAGCTACAAGGATTTCATATGGCCGGCGGTGGTGATTCGTCACAAGAAAAAACAGAACAGCCCACGCGCAAGCGTTTAGAAGATGCTCGTAAAGAAGGACAAACGGTTAAAAGCAAAGAACTCACTTCGTTTTTCTCGCTCATTAGCCTTTTTACCTATTTTATTTTTATGTACACCAGCATTGTCAGTGATTTCACAGAAATTTATAATATTGTCTTTAAAAGTATTCATGAAAACTTTTTGTTTTCCGACGGTTTTCAAAAGCTTAATATTGTCTCAAAATCTCTTTTTGTATTTGCCTTTAAAATTTTAATTTTTCCTGTCATTATTGCATCTGTTGTCTCTGGCTTTGTTGCCATGGTTCAAGTGGGTGGTATTATTCTTACACCCAAAGCCATGGAAATAAAATTCGACAAATTTAATATTGTCAGCAACGCAAAAAATATATTTTCTATGCAAAGTCTAAAAAAGTTTGTAAAAGATATGTTTCAGCTCACAATTATGGTGCTGGTTGCTTACTATTTAATTAAGCAAAATATTTCTAATATATTGAACTCTGGAAATTATAATTTAAGCGTTATTGCTGGCGTATTTTTTAAAATACTTTCCGAATTATTTTTATATCTTCTCCTTATTTACTTGGTTTTTGCTATTATAGACTATGTTATTGAACGCATCTCTTTTATGAAAAAAATGATGATGAGTATTGAAGAAGTAAGAAAAGAATCAAAAGATACCGAAGTGAGTCAGCAGGTCAAACAACGACAACGGGAAATTCACCAAGAAATGATGGAAGAAGAGTCCATGAATATGTCGGTGAAAAATTCCACCATGGTGATTACAAACCCAACCCATATTGCCATCGTTATTTTATATGACCCAGAAAAAATTAAGCTGCCCGCTGTCATACTAAAAGCACAAAATAATACCGCTCAACTCGTCAAAAAACTCGCAAAAAAACATGGAATTTTAGTTGTACGAGATGTGTGGCTTGCACGACAACTGTTCGCACTGGCCGAAGTGAAAAAATATGTACCCTCAAGCCTTGTAGCGCCAGTAGCGGACTTAATTGGTAGAAATTTACATTTATTGCCGAAAGCTTTGCAGGAATCTTTTGCTCGAAGCGCTGTTAAAATGCCGCCACCTACTACAGCGAGAGGCCCCAAAAAACCAGGGCAATTGTAAAAGCAACGTGTATTACGTTAATCTATCTTGTTATTTCCAGTTATTATTTTTAACACTTTTTCTTGAAAATCAGCAACACTAATTCGCACCATCACATAGTCAGACTCTATTAAACATTCATGTTCACTAAGGTCCTGTTTTATTTCATAGTCAAAATACACCCCTTCATTTGCGGCGTATTCTTCTTTTATATTAGCTTGCAGTGTTGGTAAAATATGACCATTTGCATAAATAATCATTTTATTGCTTTTAATTTTTAATTTTTCAATTTCAACATACAATAAATTTGTCAAAATTTTTACAGAATTTTCGTCCATTTTTATTTTATCAAAAACAACTTTTAAAACACTGTTTAATTCTATTTTCGCTCCCTCAAAAAAAGCGTCTACTTTTTTATAGCTTTTTTCAAATATAGAAAGCTGTTCTTTGTGCAATTTATCAAGAGCCGCATCGTAAGTTTCTTTTTCTAGAACTTCACATTTTTTTCGTGTTTGTTCAAGTAAGTCATTACATTCTTGAGTTGTTTTCAGTTTTAGTTCATCAATATTCAGAAGGCCTTCAATATCTTGTGGCTTGTATATTTTTAAGCTTCTCTGCTGCATAAGAATCCTTTATATATTGTTATTTTTGTAATTCTTTGTTCTTAAAAAAGACAAACCCGAGGATTTTGGCTCAAGAAGTTTATCAATATTTCTGGTAATATTTTTCAGGGAATCGAGTAATTTTTCACGCATCGCTTCACTATAAAAAATAGGTTGCGGCATTTTTGCAAGCATAGCCTCAAAATTTTTAACAAACACTCTATTTATTTGTAGCGTGATTTGTTTAATTCCAATTAATTTTTCCATATTTTGTAGAGTATCAATACTCACAACAGAGCTTTCAATAATGGTAATAACTTGAGCCATGAAGTCAGCGTATTTTTCATCTATAGGGGTCACTTTTTTCAAGTGAAAAAACACTCTTTTACATTGGTTATAAAGTGAATTTAAAATAATAAGGTTGCGTTCCTGTTGCAAAATATTTGCAAGTTCTTCTTTGCCCTCACGCCCTTCATTGAGTGTGCTAATTTTTTTCAAGTTTTTTGCTTGAAACTTCATAAACAGCGAAACCATTTTATACATGTCTTTGTCGGGTAAAGTTTGTGCAATAAATTGCAAAGACTGCCGTAAAGAATTTAATTTTATATTTCCGGCAGAAATATTAGCCATTTTGTCTAGCATTGACGCATTAACTGAGGAATTAGGAGACGCCTGCAAAATACTTTGAAAAGAAAAGAAGTTAAATAAATATGCAGATTCTTGACGTTCAAAGGCAGCAATTATTTTTTTAAGCCTATCGCGAAGTTTTTCTTTGCCTTTTTTATGAATTAAATCTTCAAATAAATAACATAGCATTAAATAAATTTCTGCTTTGTTATTTTTACAAACATTGCGAGCAGCGTCGTCAATCAGGCTTTCTTCTTCTCCCTCTCTTGATTTTTCTAGTTGATCTGAGAGTTTTTGAAATTCTTGTTTTTTCTTGCCTTCAACGTCAATAAATTCTAGGAATAAATTAATTTCTTCACCAGTTAAATAAGCCATTTCTGGAATATTTTTTGCGTTTTCTGCATTATTTAAACCAACTTCATTCATATTCAAAAATTGGGCGGGAATGGAAATTCGAGTGTGTTCTAATAAATTTCTTTCCGCGTCATCAAAAAAGTTGTTGGCTTCATTTATTTCATTGAATATTTCATTGAATAGCTCGTCTTGTTGGAGTTCATTTTTTGAACTTTCCGCTTCTCTCGCCTCAAGTTTTTTTTCATTCAAAATTTTTCTTTTAATATTACGTTCTTGGTTGTGCTCATTCGTAGAAACGACGGGAGACACTGTGCTTAACCTGCTTACTCCTGACATATAATTTTGGCCTCCTCACTTGCTCCCATGATAAAGATATTTGTTAAGCGATCTTGATTAAAGATAATTTAACATCATACCCCATAGCAAAAACAAGATCTTGAAATTTAGAAAAACTTGCTTCAACCTGTCCCGCTTCATACTGTCTAACTGCATTCACATATTTTTGACCGATTTTATTTGTAATATTTTGAAGTGTCATATCTGATTTCCCTCTCATTTGTTTTAAAACAAGGGAAACGAGAGCTGTTGTGTCAGCGCAAGAAACATCAAACCCATGCTCTGTTGGAATGATTAAGATATCCTTCGCAGTTATTTTTTCATTAGTATGATCTTCAAGAAGAAGGCCAATGGCATCTTGAGCCATATTTAAAGCTTCTTCTTTTGTTTCTCCATCTGTTGCAATAAGCAACTCGGGAACTTCGGCTAAATAATATGGTTTGCCGTTGTCATGTTCTAGTCTTAAGTTTCCTTGCAGTCTCATTTTATTCTTCTCCCTTAGCTTGTTTCAGAATCGACTTTGCAGTGGGTTCTTTAACCTCATTGTGTCTTGGCACGGGGATAGACACTTTTCCATTTGTCCAAACTTCGTGGCTTCCCCCTTCTCGTTTTAAATAAAACCCCAAATCCTTCAGGTGTCGCTCAAGATCCTTTTTCTTCATCGGTAGCCTCCTAGAAAATATTTACATAAATATATGTAAAAGTCAATCAAAATTAGTTTTACACAAACATTTTGACACGACTTTTACAGCAATTAAATTGAAGCGATTTAACCAAAACTCACTTTCAAGTAATCATATTTTTCATTTTTAAAGGAATATTTTTTAAGAGCTTCTCTGTGCTTTAAAATATTAGCTTGAACAGTATCAATTTCCTTCTGTACTTTGTCTTTTTGCGAACGAGCGTCAACAACACGAGCCTCAAACATTTCAAGGTGATTGCGAAAAAAATTTACCTGCTCTGTCGCAAAAATTTTGCTTGGCAGAGAATTAAAGTAATTTGTTTTAAAATGGGTCTTTTCTTTAATTAACTCCGTAATAGCCTTATCTTTTTCATCAAGATCCTTAAGAAGCTTATTCTTTTTGCCCATAAGCTTCAAAATCTCATTTTCTTGCTTTTGAATATGAGTGTTGTTCACCTTAATGAGCGTTTGAATTTGGCTCTTGTATTTATGCTTCATCATTGCATATGCACAATCGTATCAATGGCTTTCGTTGCCATGGTGACAGTTTTGCTCAAGAATTGGACAGAAAGTGATAAGCTTTCCGTTGTTTCTTGCAATTCAAGCGCATCTTGAGCAGACATTTCTGATAAATTAGAAGATAAACTTGCTATTTTAGACCTATCGCCTTGAATGCTATCTACAATGTGGCTTACGACTTCAGTCAGTGCGTTGGCCGAAAATGTTGAATTAGCACCTGCCGAAGTGGGTGAATTTTGCAGAATACTTTGTTGAAGTGAGGCATGAAAAGTAGACACGTCGTGGCTAGAAGCGGGGTCTACCAAGTTTTCTAGGCCCATGCCGCCGTCGCCAGCGTGGTGGCTTACGTCGTTTTGAGTTGCTGCCTGTATATTCGCGGTTTGGATTGCTGCTACGACCATGGTGTGTTCTCCCCTTAAAAAGTACGAAACGCCTTAACTTTGTTTAAGCAAAAGACGTGCCATTATTTTGAAGGGGGAACATTGTACCTACATAAAAATATTTTGGATATTAAAACATGCACTCATAGGGAATTTTAAATTTGTCATGAATTTTTTTCATTAAATCCTTAGACAAATCTCTAGTGCCTTTTAGTATTTCACTGATGTTCGGTTGTTTTACTTGTAGGTATTTTGCTAAATCAACTTGTGAATAGCCTTTTTCTTCTAGCAAAAATTGAAATAATACATAAAAAATGAAATTATGCCGCATTTTTTTTAATTTTAAGCTCAATATCATAACTGAGATCATTCTTTAAAAGCTCATCTCGTATGATAATTTCAATCAATGGTTCAACTGCGTAACCCATAATTGTTGCAATTTTTTTAGCAAATGCAATACTTACAATTTTTCTATTCCGCTCAACATCGCTTAAAAATTGTTTGGAGACTCCAATTTTTTTAGCCAAATCAGTTTGATTTATACCGTCACATTCTCTTAAATCACGTAGTATTTCTCCAAATGTTACTTTCGCTAATTCTTTTTTTGCCCATGTAGTAGCATCAATATTTTCGTTATGGTCTGTAAGCATGTGGGGTAACCTCCTCGATTTCGACAAACTCAATTGTGCCGTCACTTTTGAGTCGATAAATTGCACGCCACTGAAGGTTTAGTCGAATGGATCTCTGGCCTTTTCGTATTCCTTGCAGTGGTTCATCATGATAGCCTGAAAGTTGTCTCGTGGATTCAAGTCCAATAGATTTTACTGTCTCAATCCAAAGGGCAAGCTTACGCCTCACCTGTTGCGGGGCTTTTTGGATTTCTTTGTGAGCGCCCTTAGCCATCTCTACTCGGTTGATCATGTAGCCTCCTTGAGAACTATTATACACTTTTTTAGTGTACTGTCAACAAAAAAAGTGTACTCTATATAGCAGCAATATCAAATTTAAATGATGAATTCTCTTTTGAAATAATTTGTAGTAGATGGCATTTTATCATTTGAATTGCATTCAATTATTCCACTAATTCTCATAAATCACCTCTATTTTGCTTTTTTTACACCTTTTTTTTACACCTTTTATAATGGCTTTAGCGAGTCGTTCATTAATTTCATTGTGCCTTGATTAATCACGGCCAGCATTCTTGATTCCCCCACCTTTCCTAAGTAGTATTCAACGCCACACAAGGCAAATTTTGGTCTGGCTTAACCTTCTAGCGCAATAACGTGCCGTAATAAAAAGGAATAAATATGTCACAAGCTTCATCTTCAAAAGGTAAAACTGCAACAGTTCTAAGTTGCCCCCCCCCACACACACAGAACGCCTGACGCTTCTTCGGTAAAAGGTTCTGATAGGCCGTCAACCCTTTTTGCTGCAGCTGAAAGCCCTATTTGGGAGAAGAAAGAGGGGAATTTTACCGCGCAGTTTATGTATTACTACAAGCCTTTGGCAGGATGGACAGGAGGCAGAGTTGGGAGAATGTTGCTGTTGAGTGAGCCGTTTAATGAGAGAATAGCAGACGAACTTTCTCAAAAAAATTCCAACTCCGCTACAGCTGACGCCATAAGCGCATTGAGGGAACGTTGGCAACAAGAGGCAGTACGCTGCAAGCCATTGCTTGATGCAGTCAAAACCAATGATCTCAATAAAGTTGAGGCAGCCATAGCTTCTGGAATTAGTGTGGATGAGGACTACACCGAAGATCTCCTTATTGCAGCCGCATGTGCAGCAAAACCAGGAGAAAGCATTGAAGTGTTTAAATATATTTACAATGGCTTAGCACAAAAAGACCCTACAGATTGTTTGTGCAGAATTACTACTAGGAATGATGTTAATAACGAGGCCATAAAATTCCTAGTTGCACAAGGCGCTGATATAAACGCACAAATTGAAGCTTTTAATAGACCAAGGCGAGTGAACTGTAATCTTTGCAGCAGTTCCCGCTTAGCAGTGGTAAGTAATTATTGGTTCTTTAAGGTGATTTGA
>JAZKEW010000190.1:0-3194 GCA_040386785.1 Bdellovibrionota bacterium | reverse complement strand
TTTGTAAACCAAGAGGTGTTTTGACCTTATTTTCACGTGGATGAATATGAACCTCAAAATCACTACCTTGAGCTATTTCAAAGGCAGCTTTATCTTTAAGGGTTTGAGGTTGCGTTTTTATCTCTATATTTTGTATTTCTTTCAACATAAGTGCATAAATTTTCAATTTAATTATATTATACTCAGCTGCATGTTTTGAACTTAAATTATTGAATTCTATAAAATTATTCATATAAATAATTTCGTTTTCAATTTTTTTGTCTTCATTTTTTTTTAAAACTGAGCAGAGGTGTATTATTTTTTTAAAAATACGGGCCATGCGCATATACATAAATGTACTTGCAATAAGCTTATTTTTTCTTTTAATCGTGTCAATTAAATTTAAAATACGACTGGGTTCTAATGAGAGATTTTTTAAATCCTCTTCAGAAATAAAACCAAGTGAATGCATATTGCCCAAAATATTGTTTAAAATATTAGGTGCTTCAGAAGGTAGAGGCTCATTATCATGAAATAATATTTCGATATTTTCATCAATATATTTTTGAAAATTATCTTTGGTCTCTTTGCTTGTTCGTAATTTTACCTCCGAAGGAATTTTCACTTTAATATGTGCCTTTATGAGGTTTGTTTGACTGCTATTGAGCGATTTTTGGGGTAAAAATAGGCTTCTGCTTTTGTCAAACATTTCATTGTCATGAGAACCTACTTCTATAAGAGTTTTAGTAAATTCTTTTCCTAATTCAGTACCGTCAGGAACAAATTTTTGCATTATTTTGTGTAAATTTTTTCGAAAAATTTCTGCGCTTGGATTTTCTTTGTATTCTGATTTTGTCGATTCATCTATCAGAATAAATAAGTTATAAATTTCTTCTAAATCCTTTTTGTTTGTTATTTTATCAATAAAACTAAGAATATTTTGCGGAATATTTGCTTGTTGTAACGCTAAGAGAGGATCGGAACTTGCTCTATAGTCACGTTTTTCTGTTTGTAGCCATTTTGGTAGAAATGAAGTCGAATGTGCTCTAGGCGCTTTTTTGGCTAAGGGCTGTGACATAGAATCCTTCTTAACTGTAAATAAACCCAGAACACATCAAAAATAAAAGCTACCATTTGCCATAGACAAGCTATAGGCAGCTCTTAAGTTGTCATATTTTTAGACATAAATAAAGTATTGCGACTTATTTAAATTTATTAGGGGGTTATATAGCCATCTAGAGGATTCGGTTCCGACCAAGGAAGGCTATTGAGTTGTTCCAACACAAAGGCATCTCCCTGCCTCCCGATAACATGATTTGGTGAAATAGGTATTTTTCCAGTAGGCGTGTCCAGCACATATTGAGGAATAGCAAAACCAGAGGTATTTCCCCGCAAAGCCTTCATAATATCGAGGCCCTTTTCAATAGGAATACGCAAATGTTCTGTACCTTCAACAATTTGTGGATGATAAATGTAATAAGGACGCACGCGCAGGCGAATAAGACCATTGAGCAAAGTACGCATGCTTTCAAAGGAATCATTCACCTGCTTTAAAAACACAGACTGATTGCCCACAGGAATTCCGCGTTTAGTAAGGGTATCAATTGCACTTGCTGCTTCTGGTGTGAGTTCTTGAGTGCAATTAAAATGCGTATTAATCCAAATAGGATGATACTTTTCTAGGATGTCGGCCAGTGACTGCGTAATTCGATAAGGTAACGCAACCGGTGTGCGTGTGCCAAAACGAATAATTTCTACGTGATCAATTTCACGCAATTTTTTGAGTAAATTTTCAATGGCGCTGTCGTTTGCAATAAATGGATCACCGCCTGTAATAAGCACGTCGCGAATATTTTTATTTGAAGCAATATATTTTAGTCCTGCTTCAATAATTTTAGGATTATAATGCAGCCCCTCTTCTTCATCACGGCGTTTGCGAAAACAGTAACGGCAATAAACAGGGCAAAGTTGTGCAACGCACCAGGCGACTTTGTCTTTGTAAACGTGCACCATTTCTTTTACGGGAGAGTTATTCACTTCTTGCAAAGGATCGGCAATGCCATGTTTGTCGTGCAACTCTTCGAGGCGTGGTAATAATTGTAAGCGAACGGGGTCTAGCTCATTTTCAAAATTGATACACGAAATAGAGTAGGGGCTAATACCTGCTTGGAATTTGTGCTTTAATTTTACAAAAGCCTCTTTTTCATTTTCAGAAAGTTTTACCAAGCCAAATAATTGTTCAGGTGAAAAAACTTGGTGCTTCATTTGCCAGTGCCAACTCGAAAACTTTTCTTCACTCACAGCAAACAGTTGTGCACCGTAAGCTGTGATATTTTTTTTGTTGGCTGCTGTTTTATAGTGTAGACTATTCGGTGCGATAAAAGGCATATAATATTAACTTACATATTTCCTACAATAGCCTGCGCAAATTCAGAGCATTTAACTTCTTTTGAGCCAGGCAATTGACGAGCAAAGTCGTAGGTCACAACTTTTTGCTCAAGAGTTTTAATAAAAGCTTTTTCAATAAGCTCAACAACTTCATTCCATCCTAAATATTCGAACATCATGTTTCCGCTTAAAATAACAGAACCCGGATTTATTTTGTCTAGGCCTGCGTATTTTGGAGCGGTTCCATGGGTCGCTTCAAATAAGGCATAACCATCACCGATATTTGCGCCGGGCGCAATACCTAATCCGCCAACTTGTGCGGCGAGGGCATCGGATAAATAGTCTCCGTTTAGGTTTGTACAAGCAAGGACGTCGTATTCTTCCGGACGAAGCAAAGCTTGTTGGAACATATTGTCTGCAATGGTGTCTTTAATTAAAATTTTGCCTTCTGGAGCATTGCCGTTGCAGTCGTCCCAACTAACGCATTGGTCTGGAAATTCAGTTTTAGCAACCTCATAACCCCAATCGCGGAAAGCTCCTTCTGTGAATTTCATAATATTGCCTTTGTGGACAAGATTAACGCTTTTGAGTTTGTTTTTAATAGCGTACTTAATTGCTGCACGTACAAGTCTTTTGGATCCAAATTCGCTCACTGGCTTAATTCCAATGCCAGAGTCTTCACGAATTTTTTTATTCAATGTATTGAGTAAAAAGTCCCGCAGTTTTTTTTGTTCGTCGGTGCCTGCATTAAATTCAATACCGGCATAAATATCTTCCGTATTTTCGCGAATAATACACATATTGACTTTGTTTGGTTCTTTTACAGG
>JAZKEW010000189.1:0-9579 GCA_040386785.1 Bdellovibrionota bacterium | reverse complement strand
AGTGTTATTGTAAAAAATATTTCAAACTTTAAGACAGATATTAAAGATATATTTAAAACTATTCTTGAGGTGAATAAATTCTTATTTGAACATGATCACAGTATTGATGTTTCTCCTCTACTAAAATTAGGTAAAATTGAAAAATTTAGATTGCAACGAAAGATACCTGAAATTATACAAGCAGACATAGTGCATTTTTATTTTGAAGAAATGAGAACTTTAGCTGCTTCTTTAAAAGAAGGTAAAAAAATTGAAGGAGAGCAAAAATTTGTTCTCGCTGAGAAATACGAGAAAAAATTTATTCAAAACTTTGCTCAACTCGGTCAAAATCCAAATATTACTCAACTTGTAGCTAATTCCTTAGTTTACCTATATCTCTACACACAAATTTTTGTGACATATATGCTGGATGACAAAAAAAGAGATAAAACCATCGAAAATATATTTGGAAATTACAGTTTTATTATGCCTGTCTCTCAAATTGAGTCTGCGACTGGAAATTATCCAGTTCTAAAAATCTCTTCAGAGTTTATATGTCATCTGGTAGATAACATTGGCTTGGAATTAAAAAAGAAAGGTCTTTTTATTAATGCACTTAAAGGCCTTTCGATTGAACAATTTGAAGAATTACAAGAATTTTTACGCGATGCTTATGGTTCTTTTACAAAATATCCGGAGATTATTTGGATACAGCAACAAATGCGGTTGGGGTGTGATGTTCTTGTCTTGCAAGGAGAAATTCAAAGTCTAACTCAAAAGGAATTAGAAAAATATAGAAACATGTTTGTTTTATTTAGAGAAAGCCTATACCTTATTCGTCGTCCAAGCAATGAGATTGATCCTATGTACTTTCGACTTAATGTAGACAATAATTTTAAATCGTGTGTAAGACGACCAAGTGAAGATCAAGATAAATTTCATAAGGAAAAAGTGGTGGTTTCCGCCACTTGTATCCTACCGGCTGTTGCTGAGTTAGAGAGCCGTCTATCAAAAGAAGATACAGAAGAGAATTACTCGATGACTCCCCTCTCAGCTAGTCAAAATTAATGAGCATTTTCGTTTCCTGCTCATCTAGTCCGTATGTAATTTCAATTTCTTTATTTTTTAATAAAATAGACTCATCAATCAAAATTAAAATTGGACTCCAATGCTCCGCCGCATCTTTTTCGCAGCAGTTCGACGAAATCGTGGTTGTGTCGTCTAAATAAACTCGAAACCACATAAGACCGGCCACGCAAGCACCACCTTCGGTAACTTTAATTTTTTTCCTGCCAGTAAGCGGATGTGTCTTTTTATTTGCATAAACACTCGGTGGATTAAGAGGAAGCTGTCCCAATTCTATTGGTTTAGTCAGGCGTTTAAAATTATTTTTATTTGCCGCAAATGGAAAAGAAATATTGTCAAAAGATAATATTTCTTTAGCCGCAATTAAAAAATCGCTCGTAGGCTTTTCAAGGCATGACTGCAATCTATGTTTTATAGGATGATCGATAATCTCTATTAATTCAAAATAAAGTGAAATTTTTTTTGGTATGTATACAGGTTGTTTCGTAAAATTTTTTGCAATATTGCGTAATGTTGGAATGACTCCTTCGCTAAATGGATCGTTTCCAAATAATTCACTCACAATATGCGTGATATTTTCTGGTAAAGCCACATCAAAACTATTTTCATTGTGCACAACTAATTTTTCTTTTTGCGTTGGCAATTTTAATTCGTTTAATAGTGGAACTATTTTTTGTGCAATTTGCGTTTCTTCAATGGCAAACACTTTTTTTGCACCTTGTTTTAAACACATGGATGTGAGTAAACCTGTGCCCGCTCCCACATCGGCAACAACGCTATTTTTGTCAATACCTGCGCGAATTGCTTTTTCATATGCTGTGGTACGAGGAGAATCAGCAAGCATAGCCCATTGAATCCAATCATCCCCAAAGCCATCTCCTTGTAAATAGCGAGAAGATTTTTTTTGCCGCTCAAGAACGAGTCCAGAGGCGACTAAATCTTTTATAATAGCTTCGCATTCTTGAATTGTAGGTAAATTTTCTAAAATACTTTTGTAGTGTTGGTCTAGGTTTTTTGTTATTTTTTTTATGTCTAATTTTTGCTTAGACATGGCAATTTCACAGAGAATACCGAGCACTTCCGGTGCCACATAAAATTCTCCCGATGAGTGCGAAATGGAGCCGTAGAGTTTTCCGTCGTCGCCAATACGAAAGCGTAGTGCTTGAGAAAGACAAAATTCTTGAAAGGGTTTGGACATGGTGGGCCTTTGTTTGTTAAAGAGTGTTTTGCCTCGCGGCATTTATAAATTCAGAGGATACGCAACATGAAAGTAAATAACATTTTAGAGGCTATTGGAAAAACACCCCTAGTGAAAATAAACAAATTATTTTCACGTAACGACGTTGAAATATATGCCAAGTGCGAATTTATGAATCCGGGAGGATCTGTAAAAGACCGCATTGGCTACAAAATGGTTCTCGATGCGCAAAAATCGGGACGTATTAAACCGGGTGATATTTTAATTGAGCCCACCAGCGGCAACACTGGTATTGGCATTGCCTTTGCAGGTGCTGTGCTTGGTTACAAAGTTATTATCACTATGCCGCAAAAAATGAGCAAAGAAAAGCAAGTGGCCCTTGAAGCTCTTGGTGCTGAAATCATCCGCACACCAACAGAAGCTGCTTATGACGCCCCAGAAAGTCATATTTCCATAGCAAATGCATTGGCTAAAAAGCTTAAAAATGCTCATGTACTCGATCAATACGTAAATGATTCTAACTGGAATGCTCATTATGAGTTTACCGCGCAAGAAATAATTGATGACTTAGGTGAAGTGCCTGACGTTCTTGTGGCCGCTGCAGGTACCGGTGGAACAATTACAGGCATTGCAAAAAAATTTAAAGAGTTAAAACCCCAATGCAAAATTGTTGGAGTTGACCCCGTAGGAAGTATTTTAGGCGGTGGAACAGAAATTGCGACTTATCAAGTAGAAGGTATTGGCTACGACTTTATTCCTAAAGTATTGGACCTCAAATTAATTGATCAGTGGGTTAAAACCACAGATGAACCCAGCTTTTTAATGTCAAGACGCGCTATTCGCGAAGAAGGGTTATTATGCGGAGGAAGCTCTGGTAGTGCATTTTGTGGAGTTGAGGCCATTTTAAATTCATTGCCTAGTCAAGCAAAAGTTGTGGTTATTTTAGGTGATGGCATTCGAAATTATATGTCAAAAATGCTGGACAATGACTGGCTTGAAAAAAATGGCTTTAAAGGAGCAGCGCTCAAAAATAACAAATATTCTGAAAATTAATTGAAGTTATAATAAACGTTTTGCACATCATCATGGTCTTCTAGTTTGTCTACAAGCACAAGAGCTTGCTTTTCATCTTCTTCAGTTAAAGTAACAACATTGTCTGGAATTAATTCGAGCCCTGCTTTTTCAAAAGTCATTTGAGTTGTGACAAAGGCTTCTCGCACATTGGAAAAATCGGTCACTGCAGTGTACACAGTCACATACCCGTCTTCACTCACTACGTCATCGGCACCACATTCGAGTGCCAATTCCATAATTTTATCTTCAGCGAATTTTTTTAAATCAAAAACAAAAACGCCTCTTTTTTTAAACATCCAACTAACCACACCCATTTCGCCAATATTTCCACCATTTTTCATGAAAATTTGCCGAATTTCAGGGTGAGTTCTATTACGGTTGTCTGTTAAAACTTCAACCATAATGGCGCTTCCTGCTGGGCCATAGCCTTCATAGGTGACTTCTTCGTAGTTTGAACCTTTGAGTTCTCCAGCACCTTTTTTAATTGCTCGCTCAATGGTTTCTTTTGGCACACTGTTGTCTTTTGCTTTGTTGACTGCAAGGCGAAGTGCTGAATTGGTACCAACATCGGAACCTGAACGAGCTGCAACCATGATTTCACGAGTTAACTTTGTAAATAATCGACCTCTGGCATTAGCACTCTGCGCCATCCTGCCCGCAACCGTATTGTGGCGACCCATAATTTGTATCCCTATTTTTATTTATAAATATGACTAAGTTCGACTTTAAATAATGGCGGAGAGCGGGGGATTCGAACCCCCGGTACCCTTACGAGCACGCCTGATTTCGAATCAGGTACATTCAACCACTCTGCCAGCTCTCCATTGAAAATCATCAAATGACTTCTGAGCTTCGTTGAGTATCATGAAATTAAGAAGAGATCATCCTGGAGGCCAAGAAAAATGACGTCCAGCAAGAAAATGGCAATGCATGTAAAACACAGTTTGCCCAGCCTGTTCTCCGTTGTTAAAAACAAGCCTGAAACCTGTATTCACGTTCAGAATTTTAGCAATTTTTTGCGCTGCGAAGAGCACCCTACCTGCAAATTCGACATCCTCTTCCTGCATCTCATTCACATTAACAATTTTTTTCTTTGGGATAATGAGAACGTGAATTGGCGCTTGAGGGCTCATGTCGTTGAAGGCAAAAGTAAATTCGTCCTCATAAACGGGGTTACAAGGAATTTCTTTGTTGAGAATTTTTTCAAAAATACTGATATCAGTCATGCTATATTCCTAAGCTACGTAAAAGAAAAAATAACTACTAACGTCACAAATCATCAAAGCTTTTAATTCGAGACAAAATTTCTTCAAACTCTGGTTGTTTCTCAAAATAAATTGCCGCTTTATTCTTAAATTCATCACTAAAAAATTTTCTCACTAATTTATCTGGTATTGTGAATGCAGGATTATTTTTTAACATAAACACATCATCCTTTCTAAAGCGTAAATTTTTGTGAGTAATGTACTCATCAGTTCCAATAAACTTTAATACCCTTTCATTTTCTAACAATTTGTACACATCATAATAGTGCCTTAAAAAATTAATCGGCATGATTTCATTTTGTTGATACAAACGAAATTTAGTAGAAATAGCCTGTAATTTTTCAACGAATGTGTATTCTGGACAATAGCAAAAAACATTCTTAGCTCGATTATCAATGATATCCACATTCAAAGAAAATGCTTTGTCATAAGCCCATGAAGAAATATCACACGGTAGATTAGGAGTTGTTTGATCGAATCCTAATTCAAATAAAACTCCATCCTTTAATCCTACAATACCAGTAAAATAAGATGAATATTCTCCACGGATTCCTGCTCCTCGCATTTTTTGCTTGTCGTCAAAATTTGTGTCTCGTTGAAATTCTAAGCCCTCAATATTTAATTTCTTGGCAATGTTATCAAAAAATTGCTGTCTGCTTTCAATATGGACTAGTTTATCGTGATTCTTGCCTATTTTAACGTCATCAGAATCAGAGGGATGGATTTGTATGTCAATATCCTCGCTAAATCTATGAATAATATTGAAACCTTTGGATAAAGAAGTACCACCTTTAAGTTCAAACTGAAAGCCTTGTTGTTGAATGCCCCAGATGCAGTGCATGACCCAATAATCTTTTTCGACAACAACCGGCAAGAGTTGCTTTTCTCGAGCGACAACTTCAAATAATTCTTTCGCATCTTTTAATTGGTGTAAAAACATACTTTTAATTTACGAATTCCCTAAATAGACGTTGCGTTGAAATTTTTCCGTATTTTTTTACAAGGACACAGATTTTTTCTTTGTCAAATTTGACAAAATTTTCTTTTATTTTTAATTTTAAGGCACTTGTATCTTCTGCTAGTTCGTTCAAATTATTCACAAGATCAACAAGCAGAAATTCCTTTGAAATTTCATTTGGAAACCCACGAGATGGGCGCTTAAAATCAAAATTTATTTTTCCAAGTTCAAACTTTCCGTGTCTTTTATGATTATAAACAATTAAACTATTGTATATTTGCGTGAGCCCAAGCCCTAATAAATTATATTGATTCCGAGAATAAATAAGAAACTGACTATCGCGTAAAAACTCTTTGACAACCTCTTCTTCTTTCGGGGGAAGGGTACCCCAACGTGAAACTTCTGGTCTGTAATAAAGGCCAACAGCAATTTTTTCTAAAATTCCATTTTTTGCCAATAGGATCAAATCTCGATCGATTGCTTTTGAAAAAGGTAGTAGACTATCACGCCTGTATACGTGGCCAACTTTAAGCTGTGCTGCTAGTTTTGAGTAACTTGTCGTACTTTCCATATTAGACTCCTATTGAGATTCTACTCCAGTCAAATAGAAGTGCAAGTTTTTTTAGTAAAAATTCATGCATATGCTAGGTAAAAGAAAAAATAACTACTAACAAAGCAAAAAATACACCAATAAACCAAAGAAGGCCACTGTACTTCTTCGTTTCTACCGTTTTATCATCCACATCAACTAATTTATTTGCTTCTACATCAATTTCTTTTTCTGCCTGGACTTCCTCTTTATTTCCACTATCACTAACACTAGCTCCTCCCACACCTGTCCCTTGTACTGAGTTCTCTTTTTTATTAAACTCTTTCAGTTTTTTATTGGGATCTTCTTTTTGCAGAGTTTGATCTTCTTCCTCTGACTCTGAATCTAAGTTCGAGTCTTTTTCTGGTTTATCTGCTGTTTTTGGGGCGTACACTTCTTCGCCTTGATCTGCAGGAGCGGGTGCAGGAGTAGGCACTGTCACAGGTGTAGCAGGTGCGGCACAAGCTGTACGACTTATCCACAAGCTCATATTGAGTAGGATAAAAATACTCGAGATAAAAATCCACATTTTCTGTTTCAAGGCAAAACCCCCGATTGAACACTAGAGTTCAGTCATCTTTTGGAACAAGCGACCCACATGATATATTCAATTTAACGTTTTTTTAAAAATGTTTGTTGATTCTGCAGAGATATTTGACGCACCAATTTCAGCCAGTTTTCGGAATTTGAGGGTGAAATTCCTTGAATTGATGAAAATAGAAGAACTACGGATGAATCAATTTTTTCAAGGGTGCGAGGGACAATATCCGTAAATAGGTAGATAGGCGAAGACATTTTAAACTTTTTTAAACTTTTTTCAGGAATATAGACCCTTAATTCCACTCGAAGTAAACCCTTTGGTTTCTCTAAAATCATGTCTAAAAAATTTGATAACTCACGTGTTTCTTCTGGATCTGCATTTGGTAGAAAGAGCGCAACTTGGTTTTCCTCACAGGAGTAAAGGTGGCTTTCAATTCCATAAAAAAAGCTTCCGTAGCAAAACCAGAGATCAACGTTGAAATCTTTATCGGGAGAAAAACTTGAAAACATTGTCGTAAAGGCGCCTTAAAAGATATATTGTTCGTCGGTTACTGAATCAACTCATCGTAGTTACAATCAAGTTCAGTTTACTTAGTTTCAAAGGTTAGGCAACTAAACTATGCGTGAAAAAAAATACTCTGTTCTATCAACAGAAATTGATACCTACGTGCACAATTTACTAAAGCTGGAGCAGGACGTTGAACTGACTGCGGTTCTTGAAAATGCAAAAAAAAGAGGCACTCCGCCTTTACAAATGACTGCAGCCGACGTGCGCCATTTGGAGGTTCTTGCTCGGAGCATTCAAGCAAAAAATATTGTCGAAATTGGAACTTTGTGTGGATATTCCACAGTTTGCTTGGCAAGAACTCTTCCACAAGGGGGGAAAATTTACACTCTTGAACGCAGTGAGCATCATGCTGCAGTCGCAAAAGAAATTTTTACTCATTTAGGGCTGGATCAAAAAATTGAATTAGTTTTTGGAGAAGCACTGTCTAACTTGCAAGATTTAACACAAAAAGGGCCTTTTGATATTGTTTTTATTGATGCAGATAAGGATAATTACCCCAATTATTTTGATTGGGCTGTGGAAAATTTACGCCCCGGTGGACTTTTAATTGCGGACAATGTGTTTGTTTTTGGACATATTGCGCAAAATCCGCCACCTGAAGGTAGGCTTGGAGAGCTTGTTCATGCAATGCTTATTTTTAATGATAAATGTGCAAATGACCCGCGACTATTGACCACATTTTTACCCACAGGGGAAGGGTTAATGGTAGCGGTGCGTGTTTAATAATTTTTAAGGAGATTTTATGTCCGAATTTACGGAACTTTTCGATGTCAACTATGCCGAAAAACTAAAAGAAACGCCAGCGGCCCTTATTGATTTTTACGCTTCCTGGTGTGGTTCCTGTCGCATGGCAGCGCCCATGTTTAAAAGAGTGGCTAGCGAATTATCTTTGCCAATTTTTAAAATAGATGCCGAAAAAAATACTGAAGCAAGGGGCCTTGTGGAAATTGAAAATTTACCTACAGTAGCCATTTGGAAAGATGGAAAAATATTAGGCTCCTTATGCACCACAAAAGAAGAAGGTTTAAAAGAATTTTTAAAATCTCACGGTTTTTAATTTTTTTATACCGTTTATAAAGACAAGGAATTTATTATCATGGATGTGAAAGTCATTAAAGAACTTGCCACAAAATATACTGTGGAACAGCTTTTTCAATTTGCTGATGAACTAGAAAGTACGGGCAAAACATCGTGCTCGGAGTGTTTAGAAAAAACAGATTTAAATTCTGTTATGAGCGATTTTTTGCAAGCAGCAGAAGTGAGGGGTTTGATTGATGGGGGAATGCCGTTGAACGAAGCAGTTAGGGATTTTTCGAAGAGGGTGCGGGGGGTTCTGTCTTAGCAGTTGTGGCCGGTGAACTCGTTTCTGCTGCAGGCTCACTTTCCTTCGTTTCCGCCGCAGATTTTGACCCACTATCTTTATAATCCGTAGCATACCAACCTGTCCCTTTTAAACTAAAAGACGACCTGCTCATTATTTTTTGAACACTCCCACTGCAAATAGAACATTTTTCTGGAGCAGGATCACTTATTTTCATAAGAACTTCATCAATATGAGAACAAGCTTGGCATTTAAATTCGTAAATAGGCATAAATTCAGTTTCTCCTGGGGCAAAATGGGACTTTAAAAATCAAATGTTCTCTAGCATATTTCAAACATAAAGAAAATAACTAGCACAACAACACCGTATCCTTCTTATAATGAACATCATTTGTCTTTGGATAATCCAGTGAATAGTGAATCCCCCTACTTTCTTTCCGCATGCGTGCACATTTAATAGTGAGTTTTGCTACTAGAGCAAGATTTCTTACTTCAATTAACGACCTGTTTGGAACCACATTCCAATAATAATTTTCAATTTCTAAATTAATTTGATCAATTCGTGCCGCAGCGCGTTCCAACCTTTTGTCTGTACGGACAATGCCCACATAATTCCACATAGTCCGTCGAATTTCGTCCCACAATTGACTAATAACCACCATTTCATCGTCGGGAGCTGCTTTTCCAAATTGCCATTTAGGCACGCTGATAACGGGATATTTTTTAAGTTCTGCACATATACCAAAAATATCTTCGTAAATAAACTGCGCAAACACCATTCCTTCTAAGAGAGAATTTGAGGCCAATCGGTTTGCGCCATGGAGTCCCGTGCAAGCAACTTCACCAGCAGCCCAGAGGCATTTCACACCAGTTCTTCCCCGAGTATCTGTTGTGACGCCTCCACAACTATAGTGCGCTGCAGGAACCACAGGAATAGGTGATTTTGTAATATCAAGTCCAAGTTCTAGGCATTTAGCATAAATACCAGGAAAATGTGTTTG
>JAZKEW010000188.1:0-7133 GCA_040386785.1 Bdellovibrionota bacterium | reverse complement strand
CATATGTAAATTTATAATGCAATCTCCATGTGTAGCAAAAGTAAATTTATTTTAAAAATTTTTCTTTTCTGCTTTTTCAGTCTAATTGACAGAATTTCTTTATTCCTTTATTTATATTTTGGCTTTTATGCCAAATTCAATAGCGCATTTTTTAGGAGATATTATGTCAGATGAAATCATTCTGCACCGAATAAATACTCATCAAAAGATAGACGATTTAATTGAAGATTTTTATCCTGAGTTTTGCACCCCTTACAAAAGAAACGCAATTTTTGAAGCCATTAAAGGCATGAATGAGCATAATGGGAATGTAACAAGGGGATTTTTACCACTAGGTTCTTGGGTACTTCTGCCTGCTTATTCTTCTGCCGCTTACGGGCATATTGCGGATCAAGATGTTCCCAGTACAGGGTTGAGTTACGTTTTAGCGACGTCCCCCATTCACGGAGTTTCTCACGAAAGAGACACTCAAAGTGCCCTTCATCAAGGGATGAAGACATTGGGGCCGCAAAAAATGCTTTCCTTAGCTGATTTCACTCATGATTGGTACCATGAATTTAAAGAGAATTTAACGGAATCACCACAAAAAGATTCTTTAACAGAATTAGCGCATCACGTAGCGGAAAAGGGCGGTGAACACGGCGCTGCTTTGTATGTGGCAACACGTTCGCTTGATCAATCTCTGAAAAGATTTGGCTCCGCTACCACTCGTGAAGCAAGGCAAGTTGCAAAACAAGAAGTGCTCTCTAAATTCAAAGAAGTGCAAAAAGAAATTCCGAAAGTTGTCAGCAAATTAATTAGCCACTATGCAGATAAAAGATTTGTAAAACCTTCCTATAGACGGGGCCTTAAAGCTCTTACAAATGCAGGAAATGCGATGCATTCTGCTACAAAATTAGCGACGTCAGATACACTCGTTATTGGTGGTGCGAAATATACAAAATTACTTAAAATTATGAGGTACGGTTATTTTATTGCGCCTGGATTTCTCTTAATAGATATTGCTGTAAGCACAATAAATGTTGTTGGGGCTTATGAAAAAGGTGAGAATTGGCAAGAATTAGCGTTTAGAGAAGGTGGGGGAATATTAGGAGCTATGGCAGGTGGTTTTGCTGGCGAATTTGCAGGTGGTTTATCGTCGGGTTCTACTTGTGGTCCGTGTGCTGTAATTGCAGCTCCTGTAGTTTCTATCGGTGGCGCTATTTTAGGGGAAAAAGCGGGAGAGGCTGCAGGGAAAATAATTTATAAGCATATTTTTGAATGATATGAGCATGAATACAATTCTTGATTTTCTAATAACTTTACTAGTTGCATCCGTTTTTGTTGTTTTTATTTCCATGTTTTATCTTGTTTTCTTTGTGAGAAAAGATATAGAAAAAAGATACAAAACAGAAATACAATTTCCAGCCTACTTTAGAGCAGTTTTTTTGGGTAAATATGCCAGTATGGCAGCAATAATTATTAGAATATATCTTACAGAAAAAATGATTATTAAGAAATCAAAATATTACGATGATATTTATCTTATAAAAATGAATTATACTACAAGAAGTGAAAAAAAGGCTAATATATTTATCTGCTTTTTACTTGGTATTTCATTATTTTTAATGTGTATATCTGCTTTTTTATTAATATATGTGGGAAATAAGGTTTATATATAAATTTCATCTCCCAAATCCTTGATCCTCAAATAAAAAACTTGTTCATATAAATAAAAGACATTCAATTTTTTACATAAAAATTTATTGACCGTGTTTGCAACACCCCCAGACCCACATGAGAGTCTAATTTTGGGTGGTTGTGAAGCATTCGGGTCAGAATTTCACAAATCAGTATTTTATAAGTAATTCCTAAAGGAGCAGAGCGTATGCAAATCGTGAATACACCAATAAATCCATTGAAAGAGTTGGCAAGAGCAATTGCATTGACAGGCTCCGTTTACAATTTATCTCGCTTAACTGGTATTAATAGAGCTACCTTGAGGAATATTTATAAGCAGAAATACACAACAAACATTTCAACCATATTGAAAATTAAAGATTTTGTTGAACAAAATACAAATAGGGCAGGGAGGCCTTTTAAAAAACAAATAAACTCTCGAGAAAAGCCACTTTTTAAATAGTAATTTTACAGATACTTTGGGGGTAATATTGAATAAAGTTGGAATTAGGAGTAAAAAATTCTGGGAGTCCAAGGTTGTACAAACCGCACTCTCCAGCATTGCTCATGACACAAATGCTGTGTTGTTTGACAATAGAATAATGGTCCATTTTAATTTCAATTTTAATTTCAAGTTTTTCACCGGTTATTTGTTGAGAGGTCTTCTTTTTACTTTTTTTAAAGAGAGGATTTACTTATGACTACTTTAACACAATCAACTTTAACTGGTATTCGTTACAGAACTGACCGTGAAGCATGGGAGGCTCGTGTTTGCCTTCAAGGTAAAAATATTTCTAAAAGGTTTCCAAGCATGGAGGAAGCAATTTCGTGGCGTAAGAAAATGCAGGAGCCAAAAGTCTCTGAAACGCTTCTTACCTGTGCGGATTTGCTACCAAAATGGTTAGAGAGCTTAAGAAATGATCCTGAATTCAGTCCACAGACCTGTGTAACATATTCAGTTGACGCGAAGGGCTATTTTATTCCATTTTTCGGCAAAGTAAAAATTAAAGATGTGACCGATGAATTGCTGGTAAAATTTACAATTTACTTAAAAGACGTAAGGCATCGTCAAAAACCTTTATCTTCTAAAACAATTAAAAATATTATCGGTTCATTGTCCAACTTTTTGGAATACTGCACTATCCGAGATTATATCGAATTTAGTCCAGCTCGCTCACCTTTGTTTAAAAGTAAATTAAGCCAACTTGTTAAAACACGTTCTCAATTAAAGCTGAATATCAAAGATAAAGCTCGCTCGTTTGACGAACTTAATATGCTTATTTCAGCTTGTTATAATAAGTCTTTTGAGCTTGGTCTTTCTGTTGAATTTATTCTTTCCACAGCAATGCGAATAGGAGAAGCTGCTGCTTTGACTTGGGCTGACTTACAACATTCAGCTCATTCAAACGGTGGGCAAGCAACTTATTTTATCACCATTAATAAAACTCGTTATCATGTAACGAGAAAGGTACAAAATAAGGCTAAGTCCGGTTCTAATGGTTTAATTCCTATTTCATCTTCTCTCGCGGAAAAAATGAATACTTGGAAAATTTTAGCTGAGAAAATTGGCTACGATGTTTCCCCAAGTGATTCACTTCTTCCAAAGATTGCACAAGGACAAAGAAATTTAACAGAAACCCTGATTGCTCTCAGCCGCAGAATTGGGATTCGAAAAACAACTGCACATTGTTTGCGACATTCTTCGGTTACATTTTTAGCGACAAACGGACATGATTTGCAACAGGTTCAAAAATTTGCGAGGCATTCTTCGGTAAATATGACGAGGGCCTACTTTGAGGCCTCTTATTTGGGATTGGAAAGCATGGCTCAAACCATGCAAAAATTCTCGTTCCAAGGCGTTCCAACCTGTTCCAAGGGATAATTTGGAACAAGCCCTTGGGCCTAGCCCATAAGGGTAAATTTTTACTACTCCCACAAAGAAAACGCAATGGTGACCCTTACAGGATTTGAACCCATGTTGCCACCGAGAAAAGGTGGAGTCCTGGACCAGCTAGACGAAAGGGTCTTAACAGCAACTAAATATACAAATTTTTTAGATAAAGATAAAAGTAGGAAAAAAAGAGGAATCGGAATATATGGTGACCCTAACCGGATTCGAACCGGTGTTACTGCCGTGAAAGGGCAATGTCCTAGGCCTCTAGACGATAGGGCCATAAAGTTCCGTGCAACGGAACTATAATTTCTAGAGGAAAGTGTCAAGTGTTTTTAAAATTTATTTTTGAAGCGGGGGGATTCGATGAGAATATTTATAATTTTTATAGGTTCAATTAAAACTTTACATCCATAAATATTTTCTTTTTCCGATGGATACGAGAGAATTGACCGACGAGAGAGAAAATTGGTTGAGTTTACTTGTCATAATATGAAGGAGATAAAAAATGGTTCAAGATATTGAGATGATTAAGAAGGTGTACGAGAGTTTTAAAACGAAAGTTGACAAAGCACGCCAAGCTCTAGGACGTTCGCTGACCTTTACTGAAAAAGTTTTGTACGCTCATCTTGAGCCTGCAAATGGTGGACCAGGTACTGAAGTGAAAAACTTTGGTCGCGGGCAGGACTACGTTGACTTTTTTCCCGATCGGGTTGCCATGCAAGATGCCACAGCACAAATGGCCCTGTTGCAGTTTATGTCAGCAGGCATACCTAATGTGGCGGTGCCTTCAACTGTGCACTGCGACCACCTTATTCAAGCCGAAGTCAACGCGAGCGCCGACCTCATAACGGCGAATAAAGAAAATTCGGAAGTGTATGAATTTCTTGCCAACGTGTCTAAAAAATACGGCATTGGTTTTTGGAAGCCAGGGGCGGGAATTATTCACCAGGTTGTTCTTGAAAATTACGCATTTCCTGGTGGTATGATGATTGGTACTGACTCCCATACGCCAAATGCAGGCGGGCTTGGCACTATCGCTATTGGTGTTGGTGGTGCAGACGCCGTCGATGTCATGGCTGGAATTCCTTGGGAATTAAAATTTCCAAAAGTGATTGGCGTGCGTTTAAAAGGCTCACTCAAAGGCTGGGCTTCACCAAAAGACATTATTTTAAAGCTTGCCGGTATTTTAACTGTAAAAGGCGGTACGGGTTATATTGTGGAATATTTTGGCGATGGCACGGCGTCGCTGTCCTGCACAGGCAAAGCCACAATTTGCAACATGGGTGCTGAAATTGGTGCAACAACTTCCATATTCCCGTACGACAATAAAATGTCCCAATATTTACAAAAAACAGAGCGCGCTGAAATTGCAGCTCTTGCAGATAAAATTACAGAATACTTGAAGGCAGACATTGACGTTGAAAAGAACCCTGAGAAATTTTACGACAAGGTTATTGATATTGATTTAGACACACTAGAGCCTCATATCAACGGCCCTTTTACGCCAGACCTCGCTACACCCATTTCTCAGTTTGCAAAAGCTGTAAAAGAAAATAATTGGCCAAATAAAATTAGTGCGGCGCTCATTGGTTCTTGTACAAATTCTTCCTACGAAGATATTGATAGAGTTGCCTCCATTGCAAGACAAGTTATTGCGAAGGGAATTAAAGCAAAATGTGAGTTTTTAATCACCCCTGGAAGCGAACAAGTTCGCGCAACAATTGAACGTGACAAACAGCTTGCAGCCCTTGAACAAATGGGTGCAAATGTAATGGCTAATGCCTGTGGTCCATGCATTGGGCAATGGAAGCGCCACGGCGCACAAGAAAAAAATTCCATTATCACAAGTTTTAACCGTAACTTTACCGCTAGAAATGATGGAAATCCTCTAACGCATGCGTTTGTGGCTTCTCCTGATACTGTTATTGGTTATGCTATTACCGGCGATTTATCTATCGACTTTACCAAAGAGCCCATCACAAATGACAAGGGTGAAAAAATTATGTTGCAGCCGCCAAAAGGCTTGGAATTACCAGACAAACCTTTTGTTAAAGACGAACACGGCTTTATTGCGCCAGCAAAAGACAAATCGGGTGTTGTGGTGGCAATCAACCCACAAAGTAGCAGGCTACAAGCTCTCGCACCATTTAGTGCCCCAAATGTTGCAACCAATTTTCAAAATTTACGCCTATTAATTAAAGCAAAAGGCAAATGCACGACCGACCATATTTCCATGGCTGGAAGTTGGTTAAAATTTAGAGGGCATTTGGACAATATTTCCAATAACCTCTTAATTGGAGCTATTAACTGTTTCAATGGTGAAGCCAATAAAGTGAAAAATGCTCTTACTGGACAATATGAATCCGTCCCTGCGACTGGTCGTGCTTACAAGGCAAAAGGTGATGGCTGGATTGTGATAGGCGAAGAAAATTATGGAGAAGGAAGTTCGCGAGAACATGCAGCACTGGAGCCCCGTCATTTAGGCGGTCGAGCTATTATTGTGAAAAGTTTTGCACGTATTCATGAAACCAATTTAAAAAAACAAGGCATGCTTCCTCTGACGTTCGCTCATCCTGCTGATTATGAAAAAATTCGGGAAGACGATATTTTTTCCATCAATGCAGCAGAACTTGCACCAGGAAAACAATTAACTTTAACAGCAAAACACGCAGATGGTTCAACAGAAAGTATTCTTTTAAATCATACATTCAATCAACAACAAATTGGTTGGTTTAAGGCGGGAAGTGCTTTAAATTTAATAGCAGCTTCAAAGGCAGCCTGATCTCAAATTATCAGGCTACTTTATTATATTCTGTGTCCGTTTTTCTCGTTAAATTCCATACTTTTGCTTCAACAAATAATTTAAACAAATCAGCATCAAGTTTTCCCATTTTGACCTCATCGTCTAAAATGTGTAGAGCTCTTTCATATGGGATTGCTTTTTTGTAGGGTCTGTCCTGTGCGACAAGAGCATCAAAGACATCGGCAATCGCCATCATTTTTGCTTGTACAGGGATGTTTTTTGCCACAAGTTTTCTTGGGTATCCTGAGCCGTCCAAGCGTTCATGATGTCCATAAACAATTTCTGGAATGTTTTTTAGTTCGCTTGTCCAGGGAATTTGCACTAAAAAATTATAGGAATGTGTCACATGACTCTCAATTTCAATGCGTTCTTGTGCGCTCAATGAGCCTCGTTTAATGCTTAAAATTTCAATTTCTTCTTGAGATAAAATAGGTATGCCCTGGTTTCCAATCATAACTTGTGTCGTGGCTATTTCAGAGACTTTGTCAAAAAAATCACTATTGATAACACTAGGTTCATTTAAGTCTAAAATAACTTGAAAAAAAGTATCTAATTCTTGTGAAACTTTATAAACTTCTTGTTTATATTTTTCAAGAGTTTCCTTATTAGGATATTCGTTTTTTAACATTAATTTTTCAATGTAACTTTCAAGAATATGAATATAAAGTTTATCTTTTATAGATTTAAACCTGGAGTCAATTTGTTCTAGTTGATGGGGAAATAATTTTCTTTCTTTTTGTAAAATGTGTTCTCGTACTCCAATTTTTCCAAAATCAT
>JAZKEW010000187.1:0-10057 GCA_040386785.1 Bdellovibrionota bacterium | reverse complement strand
CAAAAAAATGATGCCATTAAAAGAGCGTCTTGTGTGGCATTATTAGCAAAAGAGCCTTCGGAAATATTTGGAATAGTTTTCACAATGGGGGCTGTAATAAAGCTTGTGTCAGTGAAAAAATTGTACTCTAAATCAATCACAGCCCCCTGCACACCAGAGGTGAGGCTTCTATTATCAACAGAAGCACTCTCTATTTTTTGAAAAATGGCTTTAATTTTTTTTAGCCCTTCATCAACAAGTTTTTCTAAGGGTTCATTTTTCAACGTTAAGAATAAAAGTTCTTTTCCATTTTTTGGCTCTTCATAAAAACGAAAAATAATTTCTGATTCAATTTTCTTTAAAAAAGATCCCACAAAAGAACGTTCATAAAGTTCTGTTCTCATCTCTTTTTGAGCTGCTGTTTGAATAGCTCTCATTAATTTCAAAAGGAGAAAAACTTGCTTTCTATCAAAAATATTTTCAATTAAAGCGTTGAGAAAAATAGGCCCTTGCTCCCCTTCTTTGAAAAAGCATTCAAAAAATTGAAAAACTTGCTCTGGCGGGGTGACATCAAAATCAAAGAGCAATTGAAAAACATCTTGCAATACTGCGCTAGTTGAGTCTTTTAGTTTACTGTTTAAAAAATTTTCAAACTTGTCTTTTCGTTCTATTCGATGTCTATTCTCAGGAGTAATGTTAAAAATATTTTGTTTGTCTAATTTGATCTGAATGTATTCGATAAAAATCACTTTATTATGTTCTAGAAGTGATTTTTCATGCTCGGTTGATTTTTTATTATATTCTATTTCATATTTCTTGTTAATACGAGACATAATTTTTTTGATATCGTAATCGGCAGTATCAATTTTTTCGAGAATGCGAACAAATTTTGCTTTATTTTTTTTTATCACATACGGATCAAGGCTACTCTTAAATTCCAAAAAAGCCTCAAATAATTCATTTACTAGGGTGTCATTACTGGAAAGATTTTTTTCTTCTGTTGCTGTT
This sequence comes from Bdellovibrionota bacterium, assembly GCA_040386785.1. GTDB lineage: Bacteria > Bdellovibrionota_B > Oligoflexia > Silvanigrellales > Silvanigrellaceae > Silvanigrella. Next base: position 9,070 of record JAZKEW010000187.1, on the reverse strand, counting down.
GAAGCCGCTTCAATAGTTGTGATTTTAGAAGAAAAATGCGAATCAAACTCACTTTCATCAGTGTGTGTTGAAGATAAATTGTGACGATTACTCTGCTCTTGTCTCGTATAAATTGATGGCGATGGAAAACTGTTGGAAAATACACTCATTTTCTACCTCACATCACGAGCGGAATTTTTTCCATTAAAAGAATGGTAAATTTTATCTTGTTCTCATTTAACAAACAACATAAAGCTTTTTTATGAACTTAATTTGTATACATTAAAACTAAAATAAGCTCAAACACATGGGAAAGTTTTTTAAAAAAGGAACCAAATATACTTCAATGCGATTATTTATAAATTGGTATTCATTTTTAGTCTATTTTAAAAATATATTCTTAAAATTTTATTGGTTATAAATATTTTTTTGAAAAGGTACCTATCAAAAAGAGAAGAACGAAAAATAAAAGGAATGGGAAAGAGTTTTTGAATATATCCAAACAAATTTGGGTGCTTTTTTTGATTTAAATCTGTTGTTCCAAGGACATTTTTTGACTTTTTTCTGCGAAAAGATTGACTTTCCACTAATTGGCTAATATTTCTTGTGAGATCGTTCTAAAACAAAGGCCGTACGAAAGTCGAGTTTTCCTGATCTTTTCCACAGCCTCTTGCAGTGAATCAAATCAATTAGAAATCGTCTGTTTCCTGCGTTTTTTAACAAAATGAAAGGATCGATTTATGTCTACAGTTTCAACAACAAATCTGAGAAGAACGGCGTATAGTCCACCCGAGGAGATGCGAGGCAGGAGAAAAGAGCTCTCTGACGAGCTAAAAAGCCAGCGCTGCTACCCTTCCTTTCTTTCAAAAGCGAAACAGACCAAAGTAAGCATTCTCGATCAAGGAGAGGAGCGACTTAGTGATTTCAAGGGGCCTATTAGCGGCGAAAAGGAATTAATGGAGCTATTTGGCATAACTCCGATAAGTTTCGATCTATTAACAAGTGGCTTTTTTTCGCATAGAACAAAAGACACAGTCGGTAGAATCCTCAATTACTTTGCTTCGCAAACGGGACCCTTTCCAGAGAAGGTATCTTACTTTCGTTTAGAAGATGTCTTAAAATTCAAAGATGAATTTAAGAGCTTGTTTTTGGAAAAAGTTAAATCCGGTGACTATGTCTTGGTTGAAGCGATGTTAAACATTTTTGCAGATAACCCAAAAGAATTCCCCGACGTGTTTACAACTGATGGGTTTATCTACAGGGCTATTTATAATCAATTAAAAACTGCTAAATATGGTGATGTAAGAGAAAATACAGTTTGTTTGTTGTTTAAAAATTTAGAGCCGAGTGTCATTGAAAATTCTGCGAATAGGTTTGAGTTACTTTTCACTTTACTTACGGTGCACACTCGAGAAGAACAAATGTTTAAACCTGTTCTTCAAGATTTGCACGCAAAGACTTCCGACTTACTTCGTCTGAAGGATAAAGAACAGAACACCCTCCTTCATTCAATTCTTGTGGAGCCAAGCACGGAATATCTAGAATTTCTGCTTTCATGTGAGCCAGGAACGGCTAATTCTAAGAACAGCAAAGGAAATACCGCGCTGCATGTTTTTTTTCTCAACAAAGAAATGATGTTTTATCAACGTGCGAAAGGTCAATCTTTAGCAGATGTCAAGCTACTCCTAAAGTATATGGACAAGGAGGCAGTTGGTGCCAAAAATGACGAAGGCAAGACCCCTATTCGCCTTTTTTTAGACTGTCAAGATAATCGCAGTGCTGACAAGGACAAGATTTTTAATCTCCTGCTTGAAAACATGCCCCCTGATGCTCGTGACTTTAAATACGAAGACGGAAAAACTATTCAAGCATTACGTGCAGAACAAAAAGATAAGGAAGCGGCAGATGCAGCAAGCAAGCGTAGTCGTAGTGAATCATCGTCTCCTTGGTGGGGGGACTACCCAGGAACTGGTCAAGATGCTCGTTCATATTCCTATATTGGCGATCAGGGTGGTGGATCCGGTGGTTAAGAATAATGACCTTTTTCCTCTTTTATGATCTGCCTCGTTTTTCCTACATTAAGTGTTCAAAATAAATTTAACCTCTTTATATACAATTTTCTGTCGCAGAATTTTAAGATAAGTCAGTCCGATGATATAATAAATCATCGGAGGAAAAAGATGTTTGCTGAAAGCGATAGAAAGCGAAAACTAGAGAGTGTTGCTAGAATTTTAATTGGTGCAACTACAGATGGCGAATTTGACAATGCATTGAGAAGAGCGCGCGAACTATCTGAAAAAACAGGGGTTAGCCTCAGAGAAATCATGCTGTCTAATTTAAATATCTCAGTAAATATCAACAAAAAAAACGAAATTTATGATTTAGAAGATAAAATTGAAGACCTGAAAAGAGAATCAAAAATTTTTAGAGATGAAAATAAAAAAATTCGAGCAGAAAATGCAAAATTGCACGATCATATCCGTAAATATACTCGCACAATATCGAAGTTAAAAGATGAACTTCAACCAAAAAAAGAAAGAAAAGAAAAACTAGAAGGATATAGAGAACTATATTTAAAATTAATGCACACCAATGATAGAATGCAAACTAGAATTGATGACTTACATAAGGAGATTGCTCAATTAAAAAAACAGTTGTCTCAAACAAATGAAAACAAGCCAATTATAGCCAAAAATATTGTGAGTCATTTTGCCAAAAAATATAAATTCCAATGTGATAAAAAATCTTGGATATCAACAAAAACATTGTACAAAAAAGCAGAGTTATATTTTGATGATTATCAAATGAGTGTTAAGCGATTTTCGTTAGAGTTTGGCAAAGCACTAGGCATTATTTCAGTGGTTGGAGGAAAAAAACAAAATAACAAAGGGTTTAATGTCCGTTGTCCCGTAATTCCATCCGAGGGATAAAAAATCGTCGGAGTTACTTCTTTTTTGTTGCAATTGGCTTAGTTGTAGTGGCTGATTTTTTAGTTTTTATTCCTATAATTTCTTTGAGTGCTTTTGCACTTCTGAAGAAAATTTTCTTCTTGGCAGGAATTAAAATTTCTTCACCCGTTTTTGGATTACGTCCTTTTCTTGCAACTGTATCTCGAATTGAAATTACGCCAAGTTTATCAATTCGCACTTTTTTTCCATCGGTAATATGTGTTTCAATTGTGCTCAGAAACGAGCTTAACACTTCACGAGTTATTTTTTTTGGGATATCTTGAAATTTAGACGCGACTTCGTTCATTAAACTCGCAGTTGATGCAGTTAAAATAGGTGTACGTTGTTTTTTTAATGTAGTCATGCGTTCTCCTTTGTTTGAATTTGAATATACTTTATATATTCCAGTTTAAATATGCAAATTTTTACAATAAAAAATTCAAAATGCATCTAAGAAACCATAACTATACCGATAAATAAACGTAATAAAATGCCTGGAATTTGCTTATATTTTCTATTCTTCACTTATGAGTAAGTTATTTTTGAAATATTGAGATCTGTTTTATTTGACCAATTATTTAAATTCTAATATAGCCAAACTGTTGTTGTCTCTCATTTTATTTTTCTCAAAATTTGAGAAAGGTTCTTCCATGGCTACAGTCAAACAAAACTCAACTTCCCGTGTTCAAATTACCTATGAAGAGACAACAAATAGCGGCAGATCAAACCTCAAAGAGTTGCCCATGGTTGTGGCAGTGCTCTCCAACTTACGCGGGCACAACACAAAAAAGAATTTTTTGCCTTTAACGGAAAGAAAAATGCTCTCCATTGATGACAGAAATTTCTTTCAAATGATGGCAAAAATCAACCCCACGCTTGAATTGACCGTGAAGAATGAAATCACTCCAGAAAGCGCTTCCAAACTCGACGTTCACCTTGAATTTGTCACCCTAGCAGATTTTGAGCCTGGGCAAGTGATGTTGCAAATTTCAAGTATTGTTGAGCTATTAAATATGCGAAACAAGATAAATGAGTTTAGAAAAAATTATGGAGACAAAACTCTTTTTCATAAAATTCTAAACATAGTTTTGCAAAATGCAGAGAAAAGTGAGCCACTTCATTTTATTCCCAGTAGTGTCAACAGTGAATCTACTAATAAATCTATAGAAAATTTTGTTATTTTGTATAATAAATTATGGACAAAAGAAAATTTTGAAAGAGCAAAAACGAGTTTAAAAGTAAGAGAAGAATTTTATAAACAAAATCAGAATGAAGCAAAAAGACTTGAATTTGAATCACAGAATTGGCAGAAATTGTCTATTGTTTACGATATAACTGGAGATAAAATCTTAAACAAAAACATTCCTATGGAACACCACATTGGAATGCAAATCTCAACTTTTGTTAAAAATTTTCCACAAACTTACAAGACAGAAAATGGCTTCGACAAAGAAAAACTGCTTAGCGTTGCATTAAATAACTGGATTGCATCTATTGATCTTGAAATTATTCCTAGACAAATGCAGCATATTTTACACCACCCAAATTTTCAAGAACTCGAAGCCGCGTGGTTAGGGGTTAGAAATGTTGTTTATTCCAAATGGCATTTTTCTGCAGAGAAAAGAGATCTTGTTAAAATTAAAATATTGGATATTGCTTGGGATGAAATTGAAAAGGACATTAGCCGCGCCCCTGAAATTGACAGGTCGGATTTATTTAAAAAAATTTATAGTGATGAATTTGATAGCCCTGGTGGTGAACCTTATTCGTTAATAATAGGAAATTATTCTGTGAATAATTCTCCGCAACACATCACAACTCTGCGTGGTATGAGTCAAGTTGCTGCAGCGTCATTTGCGCCTTTTGTTGTGAATGCGAACCCTTCGTTGTTCGGAGTGCATTATTTTCATGAGTTAACTCCACTGATTAATTTTAAAGAAATATTCGCTACCCAAGAGTACATCGCCTGGAATAAATTTAGACAAGAACCCGATACTCGTTTTTTAGGTGTTTTATTGCCAAGCCACTTAATGCGGCTTCCTTACAGACAAGACACAAAATTAAATGGGTTTCCTTACGCTATAAACGAGCAAGTGGGCTTTGATGGCAAGAGTGGAAACTTTTTGTGGGGCAATTGCGTGTTTAGTTTTGCAGCTGTTGCTATTAAATCTTTTTGTAAAACTGGCTGGTATGAACTCATGCGAGGTTGTAATTTAGACAATCCTGCCAGTGGAATTGTGCCTGACTTTATTTATTTTTCTGAGTATAAAAAACATATTCAAAGTGAATTAAGCACATTTGAAGATTTTGCCGATGGGCATTTTTCAACAAACTTACCCAATCACTATAAAGAGAATGGTGAAAATCCAGTGGTGATGTGGTTCAATTTAAAAACCACAGAAAGTATGGAAGCACAGTTTGCGGAACTCGGTTTTATTCCGTTGATTCCTGATATGAAATTTAATTGCGGGGTTTTTTATTCTTGTCCGTCGTTGCACAAGCATGAGGAGTTTAAGAATGCTAGTGCGAATGCCAATGCGGATATTTCTTCGTCGTTGCATTATATTATGTGTGCGTCGAGGTTTGCGCATTATATTAAGGTGATTGGGAGAGATAAAATTGGTGGTTTAACATCTGCGACAATTGTGGAAAACTATTTGCAGAAATGGCTTGGACGATATATTAAAGGTACAGAGCGTATTCAAAATGCAGGTGCCGAATTCAGCAGCCATGCACCTCTTATTGACGCTGACGTCTCTGTGAAGGAATCTCCTCTCAAAATAGGGGTTTTTTCAATTGAAATGAGTTTGCAGCCTAGATTTCAGTCGCAAAATGTTATTTCAACCATAAAACTTTTTTCTGAAATTAAGCTTAGGGGCTAGCATTTTTTAGGAGGTGAAAATTGTTTACATTACATGGTTACATGAAATTTCCCACAATTAAAGGCACTGCAGATAGCGATAATTATAAAGATTGGTTTCATATTGATGCCTATTCTTTTAGTATTATGAATGAACCAAGAGCAAAATTGCAGAGTAGAAATAATCCAGCAAACTATTCATCTATTATGATTACGCGCACAATTGATGATGCTTCAAGTCAAATTATGGGTGCCGTTGACGCTATGGATATTGGCGATTGCACAATAATTTTTTCAAAATCCTCCTCTGAAGATGCGCATCCAACAATCACAATCAATTTAAAAAATGCACAATTGTATACCTATCAAACAGAGGTCACAAAAGAAGGAGTTACCACTGAAAAGTTTTCTATTCATTACGGAGCAATTCAGTTTGAGTATTCTCCACTAACGAATAAAAGCAAACAAAAACCAGGTCACGTATTTAGTCGAAGCTTAAATAAATAATTTAAATGGAGTATTCCTATGAGTGATAAAGTGTTTTTATTCATTGATGGTATTATTGGCAATAGTAAAGAGTCAAATCACATCGGCTGGATTCCTATTAATAGCATTCATTTTCAAGCTTCAAGAACAATTGAATATAAAGTTCATACAAAAAATATTGAACCTCACAGTAGTTCACCGGCAATTTCTCAAATTACACTGACAAAATCGACTGGTATGGAGTCTCCAGAAATGTTCAAAAGTTTTTGTCAGCTTAAAGAACATCGTTTTATTATTGACGTCATTCATACAAAAGAAGAAGGAGCTGGAGATAATTTTATTGCAGCTGCAGTAGAAAGTGCTGTGGGCGTGGGAAGCGGAATTACCCGTTATGAAATAGATGCAGGTCACATTGCTAGTTACGAAATGTTGGGACAAAGGGGTGAAATTTATGAAAAAACTATTATTAAAGCAACCACTCTCACAATCTCTTATAATCCTCCTTTAAAATCAAACGAAGAAAAGTCGAGTTTTGGCTATGATTTTAAAATGCTAAAAGCACTTTAACTTGAAATTCTATTTTAGAATTTTGATTTACAATCGGCATTTTTTACATATGTTTCTAAATTTTTTTCTACACTTTTGAGGCAAAAATGGCTTCTTATTACGAACTGGCTCACATGGCCTGCAATATTTATGACCTAGATGTTAAATATCAGAAACAGAATATTCCAAACTGGGTTCCATTGATGCACACGTTAATTGCAGGAAAAGAAAAAGAAAAAAAAGGCTTATCAGCTTGCATTTATCAAAATTTTTCCACAAAAGAATGCATACTTGCGATTAAAGGAACGGCCTATTGGCCTGATCTTGTCTCTGATCTTGATTTTTTGATGGATAACTACATGAAGTATGCTTTTATTCCAGAGCTTAGCGAACTCATGAAGCATATGTTTGCTTTAAAAGTTCATTTTCCTGAGTATCAGTATGCAACAATCACAGGGCATTCGCTTGGAGGAATTTTAGCAAAAATGGCTGCTGCTATTACGGGAGATGCAGAGAAAGTTCTTGCTTTTAATTCTCCAGGCGTTAAAGCTGCTTTAAAATACGTTCCAAACTCCATCATACATCATCCAAGAAAAGTAGAGACAATAGTGACCTATGGGGATGATATTGGCAATTTTAAAAAGGAAAATGATTTAGGACGCTATATTGAGGTGGCAAACATTGCTACCGATAACAAAACAAGAATTTTAGAAAGAGTCGCTTTGGCAGGGGGAGGAGGGCTAACAGGCTCTCTTGGAGGAACAAGTTCTGGTGCAATAATTGGGGCTGCAATAGGAGGCCCTATAGGAGCGATTGTGGGGGGAGCTGTCGGTGGCTCTCTTGGGGGAGGGATTGGAAGCTTATTAGGAGAAGGTTTCATAGAAATGCAAGAACACAGCATGCTAAATCTTATTAAATCCATGAAATTAAGTAAAACCAAAAATTTTGAAATTGAATTTTAAAATGGTTGTTATGGAAAAGAAAAATCTTAATTTTAAAAAATGGATTATTATTACAATTATTTATGTAATATTATATCTGCCTTCCTTTTTTTTATTGTTGCCTGCGTCGTATCTTTTTTTTGGTTATTTTTTAGATTCAACACTTAAAAATAAAGAGAATTTAATTCCATGTTCATTAATATTTATATCTGCTATTTTAGTATTTGTATTTTGGTTCCTTTCTTCAAAATTTATTAAGTCTAAAAAATCTTATATTTTTTTATTAATATATTTTATATATCAGGTTTTTTCTTTATTATTTGTGCTTATGTCTTTTTAGGGGTACAGCTGTGTTTGAAAAAAAGCCAACGAAAGTTCCTAAAAAGCATGCTAACATTATTGCTGTTTTATTTATATTAATATTTTTTCTCAGCCTGCCTTATTATCTTATTTCATTGATGTCAGTTTTTCAGTTTTTTTCGGATGATCATTCTCATGACTTTTGGAAAGAACCCGCTCTCTTTATTGGAGCATTGTCTCCTGTAGTGTTTTTTATTTTCCTTGCGTTTTTGTACAGATACACAACGAAAATCGCATATTTTATTTTATTTCTTTATTTTATCTATAATTTAATCGTAAATTTGTTGTTTTTTCCAGGTATTTATTTTATTTACTCTATTTTTAAAGCGCTTAATTGATAACGTTTGTGTTAATATTATTTTTTAGGTCTCTTGGTTAGAAATGCTTATTACAAAAATAGATCGGACAAATATCACAAGAAAAAAATTGATAATACTTATTTCATTGTTTTTATTTGTATTTATATTCAGTATTCCTTTTGTTTTTATATCATTCTTTGCTTTAGTTGATATAAACTGGTCAAGTTCTCCTGACTTAATAGAAAGCATAGCATTTTGCCTATCTGGGTTATTAAGTCCAATATTAGGCTATATATTTTTCTTATTTTCATTTAAAAATGATGGAAGGTATGCATATTTTTTTACTTTGTTTTATTTTATTTATGCTTTAATTTTGTATTTAATATTTGCTAAATTTTTATGATTAATATTTTTTTGAAGTTACAGAATCATCCGATTTCAACATTTTCTTTTGAAAGCCAACCGATTCCCAAAAAAAGATCAATAACGCTCACATAGCTTTTTTTAGAGGCGACTTCTTCGGATATTTTTGCAATATTTGGTGAAAACTTTAATTTATGTATATTGGATTTTGAGCGATTGGCTTGTGGTTGCACTTGTTAACGCTCTTTAAAAAGAGAACAGAAATGCTCTTTTGATTTGATACTGCGA
>JAZKEW010000186.1:0-11151 GCA_040386785.1 Bdellovibrionota bacterium | reverse complement strand
ATTGCGAAAAAAGGCGCGGACAAAGCCTTAAAGGTTAGGGGAAATATGACAATTGATAAGGAAACAACCTTTAATGAAGAGAGTTTTTAATAAAATGGAAAAAAAACCTTTTGAATGGAGTGTCATTGAAGAAGAAATTCCCAAGACGTCAAATTTAAGAAAAAATGGATTTTTAAAAAATAAAAAATTATTGAGTGTTTTATTGCTGGCTTTTATTTCAACTTTAATTCAAGTAATTTTTTTAAAATCATGTCATGTTATGCCAGAAAATGGGGGCTCAAATTCTAAATATGCTGTTGTTGTTTCAAGAAACAGTATACTGCAAGGAGAGACTTTGAGTGAAGAAAATACAAAATTAGTGTATTTAGATTTAGCTGAAAGCAAGCAAAAATTTATTTTAAACCAAGAGTTCAAAAAATACGTTGGTCACAAAGTAAAAATGAACATAGAAGAAAATACACCTATATTAAAAGATTTTGTCATTAAAAATATGCAAGATCTGTCTTTGCCAGAAAAAATACCACCAGGAAAAAGATTTTATAGTCTTGATGTGGATTTAGGTGCAATTGCTTCTATGCTACAGGTGGGGGATAAAGTTGATATCATTGCGCATATGAACATTGATGGTTACGGTAGAGCAACGGAAACCATTTTAAATAGAATAAAAGTGATTGGTATTGGCAATAGTTTTGAAGAAAAATCAATAAATACGGATGCAAATACGCTTAGTTTTTACCTCACACCAGAGGAAGTTAAAATTATTTCCTTTATGAAATCTTATTCTCAATTTACTGTGGCTTTACGTAACCCCAACGACAATAATTTGTCGAATAATGAAGCAATCACGTTTAATAAATTTATTCAAAATGAAAAAATTCAAAAAATATTTCAAAATGACTCTTTTAAAATTATTCAAGGTAAAAATTAAAATTGGTGATAATAACTATGTGGAAAATAACGGACATAAATAAAAATAAATTTAGGCTTGTCAATGAACAGTCAATTCTGAACATTGGGAATGTGAATGACTGTGATATTGTATTAGAATATTCAAAAGAAAAAACGATATTTATTCAATTGATATTAGATAAAAATTTTATTTATTATGTGCATGAAAAACAAACTTCTGTGGCTGTGTTGAAATATGAATTCTCAATTTTTTGGCAAAAATTTAAGATAGAAAAAGTCGAGTCGTGTGAAAATATTTTTCATTCAATACCAAGTTATGAGGAAGTTCAAGAAATTTACTCTTCACAAGAATTTTTAAAATATTTAATGTCAATTCAAAAAAATTTGAGTGAAAGTAAAGTTTTTATGCAAAATAATTTTACTTTTTCTCAACAAGATGTCATTGAAAATTCATGCAAAGTTGTTGATTCTACTTTTTGGAATACGTGCAATGTTTTTGATAAAAAAAATCGAGATTTATACCAGAAATACATTTGGATGCTTTGGGCGCAAATATGCAGCCACGGTATTCTCACTCTTCCGCTGCTAGACATTCAAATATCAGAAATTATGGTGAATGAATCGAAAAAAATATATTTTGAAAAAAACGGCGTGCTTTTTTTAAGCCCCTTACAGTTTAATAATGAAAGCGATTTGTATTCCATAATTGAACGTATTTGCTCTTCTGTGGGAAGGCGTATTGATGAAAGTCAGCCCTATTGTGATGCCCGTTTAAAAGATGGCTCCCGTGTTCACGCCATTATTCCACCCCTTGCTCTAAATGGCCCCTGTCTTACCATAAGAAAATTTCCACGCCATGAAATTACGCCAGAAAAATTACTTGAAATGGGTTCTGTCACTCCAGAAATGGCCCATTTTTTACAAAAAATTGTTGTGAGTAAAAAAAATATTCTTATTTCAGGTGGAACAGGAAGTGGTAAAACAACTCTATTAAATTGTCTTTCCTATTTTATTCCTGAGCATGAACGCATTATTACGATTGAAGATTCCGCAGAATTAAAGTTACAACAAACCCATGTTATTCGCCTTGAAAGTCGGGCAGAAAATATTGAGAAAAAGGGGCAAGTGACCATGCGAGATTTGCTTAAAAACTGCCTACGTATGCGTCCAGATAGGATTATAGTTGGAGAATGTCGCGGGGGAGAAGCACTTGATATGCTTCAAGCAATGAACACAGGCCACGATGGTAGCATGACCACTGTACATGCAAACTCCCCACTTGATGCTTTAAGGCGTCTTGAAACCTTGGTTCTGTTTGCCGAATTTGACCTTCCATCCCGCGCCGTACGGGAGCAAATTACTTCAGCTGTGCATTATGTTGTGCAGCAATCGAGGCTTGTCACTGGACAACGTTGTGTGACTGAAATTCATGAAATCGTTGGCCTATGTGATAGCACAGGGAAATTTATAACTAAGTTACTTTTTTCCCATGGGAAACGTCAGGGTGAAATCGAATGATAATTGGTTTATTTTTCATAAATTTTTTTACATTTATCTCTTTCAAGAGAACAAGTAAAAAAGACTACTTATTTATTTTTCATCCGTGCATTTTTATTGCAGTATTGTTATTAATTGAACTTTTTAACGTGATTAAAAATTTCTACTCTAATTTTCAAGAGGAGCGTAAAGTAACAAAAGAAATTCCTGCGCTGATTGATTTTATAAAGTCGTATTTGTTGGCTGGGTTATTGTTACCATCGGCGTTGACCTTTGTTTTAAAACAAAAAAAATGGTGTTCACCTATTCAGAATTCTCTCTCTGCAATTTGCAACAATTATGCCCACGGAAAAAGTTTTCAAGAAAGTCTTTATTGTGGAATTAATTTGACAAAAACAAAACAATCTTATCAATATTTGTGTATTTTTTATCTTTCCCTGCGTCTTGGTTATTCAACGGGTGAAAATATGACGCACATTTTGGAGAAAGTTAAATATAAAACACAGGACAGGTTAAATTTAGAAAGAAAACTAAAAATGACGACAGCACAAATGCGCTTACAGTCATTGGTTATTATTTTATCTCCCTTCTTTTTAGGTTTTATTATTTTTTTAGTTTCACCGGAATATATTCTTTTTTTCTTTCAAGAAACCGTTGGAAGGTTTTTGTTTATTTTCATGATTATTTTAAATGTATTAGGTGCTTATTTTTTAAACAGAATTTTGAAAATTAGATAATATGTCAATCACACAATTTTTTAAAAAAAACTTATTGAATAGAAAAGTCCAATCGCAAATAAGTATCAAACAATTACAAGAATGTGCTGACTTTATTGATTTTATTTTGCTGAATTTGGAGGCTGGATCAAATATTGAACAATCTTTTTTACATGCATCAAATAATTTACATCCTGGAGCTTTAAAGCAGGGGGCTCAAAAAATTTTAACTCTCTGCCAACTTGGTTTTTCATTTGGAGAGTCGTTAAAGCAGATATTGCAAGAAAAAGACTGTGAATTAGTTCTCAGAGAACTCCTTGAAAATTTAAGTCTGTCCTTAAAATTGGGTTCGCCCTTAATTCAGGTTTTAAACCACTTAGGAATTCATTTTCGTCTCATTGCATCTTCTCGTTTGGAAGAGTTAGCAAATGAAGCGCCAATCAAAATGATTTTTCCCCTCGTGATTTTTATATTTCCTGTTATATTCATCCTGCTGGCCTCAGGGGCCATAGAAAATCTTGTTCGTTCTTTTAATTTTTAGGTCATGGAGCGGTAAAATGACGAGTGCAGTAAATGTAGAACACCCCGACATAGACTTACAAGTTGAGTTTCTTTGCATTGATACGTCGAACCTTTGGCGAAATAGATTGGGAAATATTGCCAAGGATTATAACTTGAGTCGTTTAGAGCTACGTATTATTGTATTTATTGGCAGATACCCCTCTATTCGCCAAGCTGATCTCGCTTCCATTATGGAGGTGGAGCCGCAAAGTTTAACGAGAGCTCTGGAGTCTATGGAAAAAAAACAATGGATTTTTAAAGGAAATGATGAAAAAGACAAACGAGCAAAGTGTTTAAATTTAACTCCAGATGGTCAGAAAAAATTACAGGAAAATTTGGCAATGAGTGAAAAAATTAGGCCAAAAATACTTCAAAATATTTCCTTAGAAGAAAAAAATAATATGGTTAAAATATTGTCTTCAATAAAAGAAAATTTAAAAGAAATTTGAAAGGAAATTGTATGTATACTCAATTTTTATTTGTTCATTCTTGGTTGCGTTGGCTTGTTATTATTTTACTTGTTGTCGTTATTGTGAAATTTTTTATTTCACTTTTAAAAAAGAAAAATTATACTAAAGTCGATCGTATTTTATCTTCTGCTTTGCTTGGTTCGGTGCATTTGCAATTTTTACTTGGACTTATTTTGTATTTTGGTTTGAGTCCAATTGTACAGCAAGGTCTTGCAAATTTTAAAGATGCTATGAAGAATATTGTACTGCGTTATTGGGTTGTGGAGCATGCTTTTTCATTGTTTATTTTTGTTGTTTTAATACAGGTGGGTTTTAGCATTTCAAAACGTGCTTCTAATTCAACAAAAAAACATAAAACGATGCTTATATTTGCGGTCATTGCGTTTATACTTCTTATGGCGAGTATTCCTTGGCCCATGAGAGAATACGGAAGAGCCTTGTTGCGATAAAATTTTACAGTGGAGATTCAATATGACAAATTATGGCATCCATCGCGCATTTATTTCTGTTTCCGATAAAACAAATTTAAAAGAACTCTGTTCTTTTTTAGCTTCAATTCAATGTGAAATGGTGGGAACTTCTTCTACCTGCAAAGCCATTTTAGAGTATGGTTTTCCTTGTATTTCTGCCGATAGCTTAACACAATTTCCAGAAATGTTGGGAGGGAGGGTAAAAACGCTGCACCCAAATATTTTTGGAGCTATTTTAGGTCGTCCTACGTTATCATCCGATCAAAATGATATGCAAAAATTTAATATCAAACCGTTTGATTTAGTGGTGTGTAATTTGTACCCGTTTCAAGACGTGTTGGCAAAAAGTCCGTCTGCAGAAGAATTGGTAGAAAATATTGATATTGGTGGTGTTAGTTTATTAAGAGCCGCAGCAAAAAACCATGCTACTGTAAATATTTTATGCGACGTGAGTGACTATTTTCAATTTATAAAAATAATAAAAGAAAATGAAAATAAATCACCTCTTTCTTTGCGACGTGAGCTTGCTTTGAAAGCTTTACGTGAGACAGCATCTTACGACGAATTAATTGCAGCAACGCTTACGCAAAAGTTTGAAATTGCACAAAGCCTTTCTTCAAATTTAGGGCCAGTGCGACATAAAAATACGGAAAATATAAATAGTTTCCCAAATTCTTTAAGCTTAAATTTGTCTAAAATTCAGCCGTTACGTTATGGTGAGAATCCACACCAACAAGCTGCATTTTATAAAATGTCCGATATTGAAACAGCTAATTCATGCTCCCTTGCAAATATCAAATGCTTTCATGGAAAAGAATTGAGCTACAACAATGTGCTTGATGTTGAACACGCAGTGAGGTTAACAAAAGAGTTTTATTCCACAGGTTCTCACGCTGCTATTATTGTAAAACACAATACACCTTGTGGTGTGGGAATTTCTACAAATTCGCTGACAGAAGCTTATTTGCGTGCTTTTGAGCACGACCCTGTAAGTCCTTTTGGCGGTATTGTTTGCACAACGACTAAGGTTACGGCTGAACTGGCGCATAAATTACTGGAAACTTTTTTGGAGGTTGTCATTGCGCCTGAATTTGAAGAACAGGCGCAAGAATTGTTGCAAAAAAAGAAAAATTTAAGGCTTGTTACCTATAATGCGACAGCTCCTCTTGCAAATAAACTTATTTTTACCCATGTGCAGGGCGGGTTTTTAGCACAAAGTGCAAATGACATGGTAGTCGATTTAAAAAATGTGAGCTTTCCCACAATTAAAAAACCGTCTCAAGAAATATTAAATGCTATGCAATTTGCCATGACTATTGCAAAGCATGTGCGCTCTAATGCTATTGTTGTTGCCAATGCTTTCCAGTCTATTTCAATTGCTGGGGGGTTTACCAATAGGGTAGATGCTGTAGAACTTGCGCTGAGTAAAGCAAAAACTGCATTTGAACGCGCTCCGCATTCTCCTCATTTTCAGGAACGTATTTTAGCGAGCGATGCATTTTTTCCTTTTCCAGATAGCATAGAGTTAATTCAAAATTCGGGAATCCAGTACATTGTGCAGCCTGGTGGGAGTGTGCAAGACGGTGAAGTTATTAAAGCGTGCGATAAATACGGTCTGTGTATGATTTTTACTGGGAATAGGCATTTTAAACACTAAGTATTTGCACGGCTTCATTTATTGAATAAGGCTTTTCCATACAGTAAAATAATTTATCTTCTCTACTATATTTTACAATGCGGGCGTCAGCACTGCTGTTGCCCGTAGCTAAAATAAATTTTCCTTTAAATTTGTCTTTCACGTGCTGCTCATAAAATACAATTCCATTTTCTCCATCTTTCAAAAATAAATCACAAATAATACCGGAGATGTCGGGGTTCTGTAAAAACAGTTCTAAAGCCTGTGTTAGGTTGGTTGCGCATAGAGTTTGAATACCTTTGCGACAAATTCTGCGTGCGATTACGTCAAGCAAATCTGTGTCGTCATCAATAATTAATAATTTCATACAAAAAATATTCCCTGTTTTTATGGAAGCCATATTAAAAAGTTTATCATGTTGCTAGGATTGATCGAACGGAGTACTTTATTTTCATTGTAGATCACCTGACGAATTTAAAAATTGTTTTCACAAAAGGAGACCACATGGGTTTAAAAGAAGACGCTCTAGAATATCATTCCATGGGAAGAAAAGGGAAAATTGAAACAGGACTAACGAAGGAATGTAAAACTCAGCGGCAAATTACCTTGGCGTACTCGCCCGGAGTGGCGGAGCCCTGTAAAGAAATCGTGAGAGACCCTGCACTTGTTTATGAATACACGGCCAAAGGAAATTTAGTGGCTGTCGTGACAAATGGTACAGCAGTTTTAGGGCTTGGTGCCATAGGGCCTTTGGCAGGAAAACCTGTCATGGAAGGCAAGGCTGTCTTATTTAAAATATTTGCTGATATTGATTGTTTTGATATTGAACTCAATGCAAAAACAGCAGAAGAAGTCATTTTAGCGTGCAAAATGTTGGAGCCTACTTTTGGTGGAATTAATTTAGAGGATATTAAAGCACCAGAATGTTTTGAAATAGAAGAAAGGCTACGCGATGAACTCGACATCCCTGTTTTTCACGATGACCAACATGGCACTGCAATTGTCAGCTCAGCAGCGCTTATGAATGCCTGCGAAATTATTGGAAAGAAATTAAGTGAAATTCGTTGTGTTGTAAACGGAGCTGGCGCTGCCGCATTATCTTGTGCTCAAATGTACATAAATATTGGTGTGCGTAAAGAAAATTTAATTTTATGTGATTCCAAGGGAGTTGTGTATAAAGGCCGCAAAGAAGGTATGAATAAATACAAAGAGCGTTTGGCAAATGATACTCCCAAACGCACTTTACAAGAGGTCATGATAGGAGCTGATTTTTTTTGTGGCCTGAGTGTTGCGGGCTCGGTGACAAAAGAAATGGTGGCAAGCATGGCGCGAGATCCTATTTTATTTGCCATGGCAAACCCCGATCCTGAAATTGATCCGGCCGATATTAAAGCCACTCGCAGCGACGCTATTTTTGCCACAGGGCGTTCCGATTACCCGAACCAAGTGAATAATGTGCTTGGCTACCCGTATATTTTTAGAGGAGCGCTAGACGTTGGTGCAAAGCGAATTAACGAAGAAATGAAAATGGCTGCGGTGTATGCCATTGCAAAGCTTGCCAAAGAAAATATTCCAGAAAGTGTAACGAAGTCTTATGGCACGACAGCAATTGAAAATTTTGGCAGAGAATATTTAATTCCAAAACCATTCGATCCAAGGCTTTTGTTAAAAGTCGCTCCTGCAGTTGCAAAGGCTGCTATGGAAACTGGTGTGGCAAGGAAAAAAGTCAATCTTGAAATTTACCCAGATCATTTAGAATCACTTCTTGGTGCAGCACAAGCATTTGTTCGTAAAATTAAACGCAGTGTTATTGATACAAATAGAAATACACATAAAAAATTAAAAGTTGTTTTGCCCGAGGGAACAAGTCCTAAAATTATTAAGGCTGCAGAAATTATTAAAGAAGCAAATTTAGAACGGCAATTAGCAAATATACAAATAATAGATCACACGAAATCAGAATTCATTGAAGATTATGCAGCAGCTTTTTTTGAAAAAAGAGGGCGCAAAGGTATCACTCGAATGAGTTCTGTTGAACATATTGCCGGCGATTACCACTATTTTGCAGCAATGATGGTAGACAAAGGTCATGCGGATGCTTTTTTATCGGGTGTTCATCACAATTATCCAGAAACTTTAAAACCAGCCTTGCATGTGATTGGCGCGGAGACGGATCAAATTCTTGCTGGTATTTATATGCTTATTTGGAAAGACAAAAACATTTTTGTGGCAGATACCACGGTGAATATCACTCCAAATGCAGAACAATTGGCGCAAATTGCCATTCAAACACACGACCTTGCAAAAATATATTCTACCGAAAAACCTCGTGTGGCCATGCTTAGTTTCAGTAATTTTGGCAGCAATGAACATGCGGAAGTGAAAAAAGTTTGCCTTGCGACAGAAATTGTCAAAAAAGCGAGGCCAGATATTGAAATAGATGGAGAAATTCAGGCGGACTTTGCCGTAACATGGGAAATGCTTGAAAAAAGCTTTAGCTTTTCAACGTTAAAAGGTCCGGCTAATGTGCTTATTTTTCCTGACTTAACTTCGGGAAATATTGCATATAAATTGCTTAATAAACTTGGTGGTGCGACGGCCATAGGTCCTATATTAACAGGGATGAAAAAACCTATGAATGTGCTGGCGCGCAACTGTGATATAGATGAAATTGTAAACTTAATCACGTTTACGGTGCATAGGGCTCAGAACGGTTTGTAACTTATTCATCTTCATCATCATCTTCGTATTCATCGTCATCTTCGTCGTCATCGTCTGAATCATCATCTTCATAGTCGTCGTCATCATCTTCAAAATCATCATCTTCAAAGTCATCGTCGTCATCGAGATCTTCATCATCTAAATCGTCGTCTTCCTCAATATCGTCATCATCCATATCGTCGTCTTCTTCGAAGTCGTCGTCGAAATCATCATCGTCGAGATCATCTTCGTCATCGAAGTCGTCGTCATCATCTTCGTCTTCCTCGTCGTCATCTTCATCCGCGTCTTTCAGTAAAATTTTTTGTGACAGACTCGTTGCAAAACAAGAAGGGATATTTTGGACCGACGATTTATAAAACATGAGTTTCCTCCAATAACAAAAAAAATTAATAGAACAGCAAAACCCTATTAGAAACTCGTTCTAGGTTTTCCGCATCGAAAATGAAAGCAAAACTTTCTGAATTGCGCAAGGCTCAACGAGAACTTTATTTAACTCAGATGGAGTCAGTCAATAAAGATGTTATCCGAATTTAATATTATTTTGCAAATTTCTTGTTATTTTCGTCAAATAAATTTTTTAACTGTCTATAAGTCTCGTCGTACTGGGAGGGGTTTTTCCACGTTTTTCTTGGGTTGAGAATTTCTGTGGGCACATTTTCCACGTTTTTTGGAATAGAAAGGCCGAAGGCTTCAATATTTTCAAGAGGTGTTTTTTCAAGTGCACCACTGTGAATGGAGTCAAGTATTGCGCGGGTGTGTTTCAGTGAAATGCGGTGGCCTTCGCCAAATTTTCCACCAGTCCAACCAGTGTTCACAAGCCAAACTGAGCAGCCGGCAGATTTTAATTTTTTAGCCAAGAGCGTTGCATAAATTTGTGGATGCCAAACCATAAATGGTGCGCCGTAGCACGCAGAAAACGTCGCCTTGGGTTCTTTTATGCCCATTTCAGTGCCAGCAACTTTTGCTGTATAGCCGTTAACAAAAAAGTACATAGCCTGCTCAATGGTTAATTTGCTAATGGGTGGAAACACGCCGTAGGCATCGGCGGTTAAAAAAATCATATTTTTTGCATGTGGAGCGCGGCAAGGAATTTTTGCATTGGCAATGGCTTCAATTTTGTAAGATGCACGTGTATTTTGTGTTATAGATAAATCGCTATAATCAACCTTGCGAGTTTTTTCATCGAGCACCACGTTTTCTAGAAGTGCACCAAAGCGAATTGCGGAATAAATTTCTGGCTCGGTTTCTTGAGAAAGATTGTCGCATTTTGCATAGCAACCGCCTTCAATATTAAATAAGCCTTCTTCGGTCCAGTAGTGTTCATCATCACCAATTAATTTTCTATTGGGATCAGCAGAAAGTGTGGTTTTACCTGTACCAGAAAGACCGCAAAAAATACTGACGTCTTTATTATCACCTTCATTCACAGAGCAATGCATGGTTAAAATATCTTTTTTAGGCAAAATATAATTCATAATGGTGAAGACGCCTTTTTTCATTTCACCAGCGTAGTCGGTGCCAAGAATCACCATTTCTTTTAATTCAAAATCAAGACAAATAGATGTGGTTGTCGCAATGCCTTTTACTGTTGTACTTGCTTGTGTGCTACCTGCATTAATAATGGTGTAGTCGGGAGTGCCAAAATTTTCAAGCTCACTTGCTGTTGGTGTGATGAGCATATTGTGCATAAAAAGAGCATGGTAAGGACGGCTGCAAATGACGCGCACTTTAATTCTATTTTTTACGTCCCAGCCAGCAAAGCAATCCATGACATAAACTCGTGGGCGAGAATTCAAATACTCGAGTGCGGTTTGTTTATTTTGCAAAAAGCTTTCGCGTTCGAGTGCAACATTCACGTCGCCCCAGTCAATGTCTGCTTGGGTTGTGTTTTCTTTTACAATTCTTTTATCAGTTGGGCTGCGACCTGTTTTTTCGCCAGAGAAAGCGACAAGGGCACCAGTTTCAGTGATGCGGGTTTGCTTTTCAAACAAGACGGCGTGTTCATATAGAAGTGCGGGGGCGGGGTTGTAAAATATTTCGGGTAATTCGATGTTGTACAGTTTCATGGGTTTCCTCCGTTCAAGGTAGTCAAGGTGGGAATATATGTTAATTCGATATAAAAAGGCAAGTTCGATATATTTCGTTCAAAAATTGAGAACACCAAAATTTCT
>JAZKEW010000185.1:0-10177 GCA_040386785.1 Bdellovibrionota bacterium | reverse complement strand
GAAAATATTTATTTTCTATTGGATTGGTGATAACTTCTTTTTTATAATTTCCCCAAATTAATTTTCCATTGTTTGTATCAACCAACAGTACGGCAATTCCTCCCGTAATTTGGTATTGTTTACCCACAAGTTTGTTTTGCAAGTCCGTTACAACGGTGATGAGAGCAGAATCTGCATTTAAAACCTTTGCAGACAAAGTATTAAGCGCAGCAAGCCAAGCAGGGTCGCTTGCAAGACAGTACGAATAAAACTCTACAAAATTTTTACGTGCTAAGCAATTTGGTGTAATTAAAAGGCGAGTTTTTGTGTCACGAGAAGAAAATCTATCTGCAACATCTTTCATTGTGGAGTCTAAATTATCCCAAATGCCTTTTTTAACTTCACCTTTTACAGTTTCTTTTTTAGCCGTTTTATACTCTACGGCTTTTTTAACAGCAGAAAATGAATAGCCATTAATATTTGGTTGATGCACAAAATTTGTTTCAATGATCGTATTTTCAAGTTTGGGAATTAATTTTTCTGTAATGAGGAGCGACAAGTCCACAGAAGAAACTTCAGAAGAGGGGTCGGGTCGAATAAAAATAGGGACTGCGATAATGGAAGCAGGATTGACCGCCTCAAAACCCGGTTGAATACCAGAATTCACAGTCGTGCTGGATTGACAACCAACAACAAAAATGGAAAGAAGAATCAGTAATTTTACAGCATATTTAATCACAAAAAAAGCCTCAATATTTTTTAGACTTCACTCGGGGTCTTGAAACCAAGAATCCTATCTATAATATTTGGGCGTCGCGGACAAGGGGGCGTGCTCAGCTGGTCATGATAAAATTTATATAGTGGCAATAATCTATAAATTTTTGCGTATAGCGTTCTGGAATGCTATACTCCTTCATAACTTCCACAATATTTCCTGAAATTTCAGTATTGCTTAAATCAAGTTCTTTTCCTTGAAAGCCTTTTATAAATAATATCATTTCTTTTGATTTAAAAATATACAGAGAATTTTTTACTATGCATTTATAAGTACTAGGGCATATTTTATATATTTTTTTCAAATGTACAAATAATTGAAATTGAACATTTTCACTATTTTTTAATAAAAAAATTTGTAAATATTTTTGGCATAGAGAAGCATCTTTCCTTGTTAAGGGCCATAATTTTACATCATGAAATAAATTTTGGCACACTTTAATTTCATAAAAAAGTGTCAAGTTCAACAAAAAATTCATAAACGGATATTCTAAGTTATAAAAAGGATTTTTTGTAACTTCTAAGCGTGGTTCAAAACATTCCGAGTTCTGAAAAAAATACTTTAAGGACAAGTTTTGAATTATATTTTGAGTAAATTTATAAAAATTCTTTACAAGACTAAACTCAGTCAAAATTCTTTCTTTTGCAATATGTTCAATGTAGTTGCCATATTTTTGCAGTGCTTCTTGGGTATTTTTTTCCAACTCAAAACCAAAATTGGCACAAAAACGTAGGGCTCGCAGCACGCGCAGAGCATCTTCTGCAAAACGCAATTCAGGGTTACCCACACAACGAATAATTTTATTTTTAATATCGTGAATTCCACCATGAATATCTTTTATTATTTTTTTTTGAGGATCGTAATATAGAGCATTCATGGCGAAGTCTCTACGACAACTATCTTCTTGCATATTGCCCATTGTAATAAACTGCGGCCGCCGTTTGTCCACATACTCGCCGTCAACTCGAAAAGTGGCCACTTCAAAACGAAAACCATCCATTTGCACAAGGCATACTCCAAAGGCCTCGCCTACAAATCTTGCCCCTGGAAACAAGGCTTTTATATTTTCTGGAGATGCCGACGTGGCAATATCAATATCTTTTGGTATTTTTTTTGGAGCTCTTATGAAGTCGCGGACGCAGCCACCAACAAAGTAGGATTCAAAAGAAGATTTTTGTAACTTGAAGCAAATTTTTTTTGCTGCAAGGAAGATGGGTGTTTTCTGAATTTTGGAATAAGTATAAATTTTTTTGGTTATCATAAAAAAGAAAATTCCCCACAAAAATTTGAACTATTCATAATATTTATTTAGGGTTCAAATAGCTACATAGCCATTATACCTTACGTAAGGAGAACATTACACTCATATGACTTTCTTAACCCCTCCCCCCAGTCCAACATTTGGAAAATACACAGCCCCTCCCACACCTAGACCTAGACCTCCTAAAAGACAGAAAATAGGCGAAAGTAATGAAGCACGATCTTCTTCTTCCTATGGATTTTCCTTCTGCCAGATTCATAATGGGTCAAGCCAACCTCTACCATCCAATTCCACTGGAAAAATATTTTGTATTGACTTTGACAAGACTATCACAAATCAAAATATTCATGATCTTTGCGGATTAATTAGCTACGAGGATCGCGTTGACTTATTTACGAGCATCAAAGAGCAAGTAAATCCTATTGGAGAAGAAGGGCAATGGTGCCGAATTCTCACAAATTTAGTCAATAGTGGTCATTTTATTGCTATTGTTTCATTCAATGAATATCCAAAAGTTATGCTCAAATTTCTTGAAGAATCTGTTGCGCTTGAGCCTAAGATTCTCGAACAAATTTGTATCATTACTCGGTTTAGTACCGATAAAAATATGCATATTGAGCGAGCTGTGGGTGAGTACATGAGGAGAGGAGGTAGAGCCTATCCTACATGCAGTGATATTGTTTTAATAGACGATAATTCAAAAAATATAGAAGCAGCTAAAAGAAAAGGCTACAAAACTCTTTTAGCGGCAGGAGAATTTTTAGTTGGAATAGAGAATTTCTTTTCTAAGTCCATTTAAAATCATGATTTTCATTGAACTTTTCTGAAAACTGTACAATAAAAGGTTTACGTCGCAAAAAGCAACGAAACAAGCAAGTAAGAGACAACTTCAGGGATCACAATGACTCAACAACGCACCTACTCCCGCCTCATCGCCATCGTTGGAAGACCTAATGTTGGCAAAAGCACCCTCTTCAATCGCATCATTCGCGAACGCAAAAGCCTTGTTCACGACGAACCTGGCGTTACTCGCGATCGCATTTTTGCCCGCTCCGAGCACGAAGGCGAAAAATTTTATTTGTGTGATACGGGAGGCTTTGAGCCTACCTCAAAAGACAACATTAAAATTCAACTTGTTGAACAGGCGCAAATGGCTATTGAAGAAGCTGAGTGCGTTATTTTTGTGGTTGACGGCCGGGAAGGCTTGCATCCTATTGATGCTGAACTGGTTAAACGCTTGCGAAAATCGGGTAAAAATTTTGTTGTTTGCGTAAACAAGTGTGACTTGCCAAAAGACGACTTCCTCGCAGAAGAATTTAGAAAACTGGGCGTTGATCAAGTTTTTCCCGTTAGCGCAGAACACAGTCGTGGCGTGAACAATTTACTCGACGCTGCC
This sequence comes from Bdellovibrionota bacterium, assembly GCA_040386785.1. Taxonomy (GTDB): domain Bacteria; phylum Bdellovibrionota_B; class Oligoflexia; order Silvanigrellales; family Silvanigrellaceae; genus Silvanigrella. The sequence continues at coordinate 6,766 of JAZKEW010000185.1, read as the reverse complement.
ACAGCGGTCTTTAAAGATGGCTCAAAACAAAATACTCAAAGTAACGACAGTTCAAGCATAAAGCTTGCAATTATTGGCAGGCCAAATGTTGGAAAATCGTCTATTTTAAATAGACTTGTTGGTGAAACACGCTCCATTGTAGACGACAGACCTGGCACAACCCGCGACGCCGTGGACGTAGAATTGAAATACCATGGACGCGAAGTGACTATCATTGATACTGCAGGAATTCGCAAAAAAAGCCGCATGGTAGACAAACTTGAAAAATTTTCTGCCTTTCGCAGTATTACTTGCCTTGAAGAATGCGATGTCGCCATCATGGTGATTGATGCTCGCGACGGCGCCACAGAGGGAGACACCCGCGTGGCAGGTTACGCCTTTGAAATGCGCAAGCCTATTTTAATTGTTGTGAATAAATGGGATCTCATTGAAGATAAAAATACAAAAACGGCCCTGAATTTTAAAGAGAAACTTGACGTTGATTTACGCTATCTTCGCTATGCTCCCCTTATTTTTGTAAGCGCCCTTGAAAATTTAAGAGTGAGTAAACTCATTCCCCAATGTCTCGATCTTTTTGATCAAAGCAATCGACGTTTTTCAACCTCTCAGGTTAATAATGCCCTGAAAGATGTTCTTGTAAAACACACTCCACCTATGCTTAAAAATAAATCACGCCGCATAAAATTTTATTACGCAACCCAAGTCGGCGTGCTTCCTCCACGCTTTGTTATTTTTTGTTCACATCCACAAGATTTGCACTTTAGCTACAAAAGATACGTTGAAAATTCTCTCCGTGAAACTTTTGAATTTACCGACGTCCCTATTTCTATTATTTTTAGAGAACGCACGCGTTTTTCACTTGACGACCTGAAGGAACAAGGCAAAAAATCCACTTCAAAAAAATTTGGAGATAGAAATATTGATGACGATATTCGTTCACAAATTTTTGAAGACGACGAGCCTGAAATGCAAGAAATTGAATTCGATGATGACGACTCCGAAGATTAGAGCCCCTCATGAATCACTATAACGGACGTTGGAATCACGTACATCAACTATGGAAAAATGCTTTAAGCCAAGAAATTTTTCCACAATTCGATCGCTGGCTTTCCAACGAATTTGCAAAAAATTCTAAATATGGCAGCAAAGACAGACGCTGGTATAGCGATATTTTATTTGCATCAGTAAGACATGGTTATTTTGCTCTGTTGTGTACGCACATATACCCTCGACCTTTCACAGATCAATTGGTAGAAGAATTTAAAAATAAATTTAAAACACCGGAAGACATTTTTGCTGGCTTTAAAGCGGCCAATCCTGAAGATTTCTTTGACTGGGTATCATTGCGCTACGACTCACATGACAACAGAAATTCTATATCAGAAGATAAAAAAAATTATTTTAAATCACTTGTCGCTCATTTAAATGATAATTTAATGTTCCACAGTGTTCCTATATGGTTTTTAGATTATTATAATGGTCGACTGAATCAATCGAATTTTAACAAACAACAAATGCAGTTATTTTTGAATAATTTAGACTCCCGCCCTCCTTTGTGGGTGCGTGTAAATCACTTGGATAGAAAAAATGAAGTTATTCAAGAACTCAAAAAAGAAAACTACAGTGTAGAAGATTTTCATGCCACTATTAAAATAACAGGTGCAAAAGGCGTTTTTAGTCTAAATTCTTATCGCAATGGTTTATTTGAAATTCAAGATTTAGCCAGTCAAAAAATAGGCTTACATGTTAAAGCAGAACCGAAACAATATGTTTGGGATTGCTGCGCTGGTGGCGGTGGAAAAACTTTACAAATTGCTAGTTTTTTAAAAAATAAAGGGGTTATTTACGCCTCCGACATTCGCGAATACAAACTAGAAGAAGTTAAAAAACGGGCAAAGCGTTCGGGCTTTTTTAACATCCGTTGCCTAACTTGGAACGGAGAAAGTCTGCCGCAATTTCAAAAAGAAGTGCAAATTAAAGGTGGATTTGACTGGGTTTTGGTTGATGCCCCTTGTTCTTCTACGGGAACTTGGCGCCGCAACCCCGACGCGAAGTACCGCGTCCATACTGAAAATATAAATAATTTATGCAAACTCCAGTTGAGTATTTTATCAAAAGCCAGTGAAGCTGTTCTTGCTGGAGGGCATATTGTTTATTCGACTTGCAGTTGGATAGTGGAAGAAAACGAAGGGGTGGTCGCTCAATTTTTACAAAATCATCCCGAATTTAAACTGGTAGAACAAAATTTATTGGGCAGTCCATTTGAAAATGCAGACACGATGTTTGCAGCTGTTATAAAAAAACATAATTAACAACTATCATGATAATCGCCAACACTGGTTGCGTTTATCATGATAACGGCCAACACACTTAGCCATTATCAGTATTTCCTCCATTAAAAAATCAATGCATCGTCATACCGCCGTCCACAGCAAGAACTTGTCCGGTCACATAGCACGCCGCAGGACTTGCTAAAAATACAACGGCCTTTGCAATTTCCACAGGATCTCCCAATTTTTCCGACGGAATTTTTGCAAGAACTCTATTCACAAGTTCTTCTCCTAGAGCACCAGTCATATCTGTTGTCATATATCCCGGTGCAATTGTATTCACTTGCACATTTCTTGATGCAAGCTCCAATGCTAAAGATTTCGTTAAGCCAAACAGCCCAGCTTTACTAGCGGAATAAGCAGCTTGCCCAGCACTTCCCGCAAGACCAACCACGGAAGAAATATTGATAATTTTTCCTGCTCTTTTGCGCATCATGCTCATAGCAAGAGCGCGACTACAATTGAAAGCACCTTTTAAATTTGTGTCGAGTGTGGCATCCCACTCTTCTTCTTTAAATTTAACAAATAAATTATCTTTTGAAATGCCCGCATTATTCACAAGTATTTCTATATTTCCATGCTCTTTTTCTAAGCTTTTAATGGTGTCTTGCACTAAAGTAAAATTGGACACATCAAATTGAATTGCTGTTGCTGTTCCCCCATGCGTAGTAATTTCCTGCACGGTAGAACTTGCTGCTTCCATATTACCAGCATAATTGACAATGACTTTGGCACCCAGTGCACCAAATGCGATGGAGATAGCCCGGCCAATTCCACGACTCCCACCAGTCACAAGAACAGTTTTTCCACTAAATAAATTGGGTGCATAAATTTCACGAATAGCTTTAAACACATCAACAGCCTCTGCGGTTTTATGGGCTACATTTTCCATATTAGGTTACTCCTTTAAACTAAAAAAATAATTCCTCAATAACAAACAAGGCTCAACCTATAGCACAGGCACTAAGGAAAAAAAAATTTCGCTCAAACCCTTGTCAGAAGTCAAAAGCTCATATATTAAGGTGTCTGTCTTATACGATTCCCAATGCTCATGTGGCGAAATAGGTAGACGCACAGGACTTAAAATCCTGTATCCGCAAGGGTGTGCCAGTTCGATTCTGGCCATGAGCACCATTTTATTTTAATTCAATCTCTGTCGGCACTACTTTTACCCCAAATTTTTTTCTAATTTCACCGCTTTCATCAAAATAGCAGTCTGTCGCCGTTTTCATCTTGCTTAAATTGCGATTTATTCTTTCTATGGTATCAAATTCACCAACAAGAATAAAAGCAGATTGATTATCCAACTTTTGTATTTTTTCTATCTCTATTTTACAGTCGGCACACCAAGTTGAAAAAAAAATTAAAGTAGCAGGTTCATGTCGTTTGACGAGAACAGTATTAAATTGATCCATGCTCACAGGAACGCAATTTTTAGCATGGACCATTTGAAAAAAAAGGAGAGAAAAGAAAAAGATTTTTTTCAAAAAAATGTTCTTTCATAGGCCACAAGCAACATAGAAGATGTGGTTTGAGCTGAGTTTGTGAACGGCCCCACATTACTTTCAATAGCACCACCATAAGAGTAAGAAAGGCGGACTAAATCGAGCTTAGTCATATTCCAATTCACCGTGGTAAAAATAGAATTTGATTGCTGTGATGGCAATGTATAAGAATTTCCATCGTCGTAATATTGATGCTCTTGACCAATGTGGTCTAGCACAACTCCAGCTTGTAGCTGAAAGTTTTGTTCCGTAAATGCGTGCCCAACCGTAAGGACGGTGGTGTACTGCAATTCGCGAGTGCGCTTTGTTTCAGTAATTCGATTTCCTCTGTAATCGAGAGAAACATCGGGATGCCTATCGAAAGAATATGTTACAAACTGTGCGCCGCCAAATTGAATAAATTCCATCCCCCACCAAAAATCAATTCCACCGGACGTTTGGTAGAAGCCATTCCCTGTGGTATCAAGTTCGCCGCCATCGTTATCAACCATATTTTTTGCAAAACTTGGCTTAAAGCCAGCCATCAATTCAATTTGAGGTCTGTTCGGGCTACTTATTTCCATATCCATCAATGTGTATCGCCCTGCTAACAACGGGTCGCCTACTAAATATTTTTCTTTGACTCCTTGACTCGGATCATTCGCATTTGTAGGACCTTCATTTCGCACGTAAGAACCCGTCAGCGTCATAAACGAATTTTCAGAAGTTCTATAACCAAGAGCTAAAGTTGCCGTGTCTTTTGTTGTGATGTTTGGATCGGTCCACTTTTTTGTTTTGTCTCCTGCATAACCATAATTAATGTAGTTAAAGTTTTGCGAAAGCCCAAAATACATTTTAAAATTTTCACCTGGGTTTAACACAAGTGGAGAAGTTGCACTTGATCCGCAAGAAGAACAAGCATAAGAATTCGCACTTGCAAAGAAAGGAAATAAAGAAAGGAAAAAGATTTTTTTTAAATTCATAAAAGTTCTCGTAATTTTTTGTTAAAGTTTTCTAACGACATATTAAATTTAGTGCAAATACCCCTAGCAAAACTCCAATATTTTATATTTTCTTCACTCATATCGCCAAAATTGACCACATAAGAAACAAGCCATTCCAGTTGTCTTTTTGCTTCAGCTTCTGGAACTTCCCTGTAATTTGGATTTGCATATTTTAAATAAATATCACTTGAATGATGAATATATGTTTTGCAGGGCATATTCTGACATAATTCAAAATATTCTTTTGTTTGTAAAATAAGTAGGTGCCAAATATTATCCACTTGTTGGCAAACTGGAATAGAGCCCTTTGTTAAGTGAGATAAATACAAAAAACGAAGGCATTCTTCTGTTTGTTGCATAGTTTCCGCTTCAGCTTGAGGCCTGCATTTTTCAACAAGGTAACAGCGCAAACTTTCTGTTAAAAAGTTTGCATGCAAGAAACCTGAATACATTACTTACAACCACCAGGACCGGTGCATACGCCGGTACAACCTGCTGCTTTCAATAAATCAACAAGTTCTTCTTTATTGTTTAAGAAAAGCAAAATTTGTGAGTAAAGAGAATTTTCTTTCACGTCGTCTTTTAAAGTAATCCAAGTTGGCTCATTGTGCATTGCAGGCTCCTTTCGGGTTTTAAATTCAATCCAAAAACTCACCGAGGGTATAACACTGATTTTGTTGTGAAGAAAGTATCTCAGTTATGGTGAAAATTATTGATTCTGTAGAAGCATCATAGTAGAAGCCTAAAATACAGTTTTACTGTTATGTTTGGTTATCTTAAATAAGGAGATTGTAATGACAACAGGATTGCCGCCCGTAGGTAGCCCCCTATCAAGACCCGTGGGCAGTGCCCCACCACAAGCAGATGCAAGCAAAAAAAGAAAACAGCTAGAGATCTCTTTGAAAGAAGGGGAATCAATGTTTTCAGCCTCTGAAGCAAAACGCCTAGAGAGTACTGTTACTCGTGATTCAGATTCAGATACGGAAGAAGATCGACCAGCAGCAGTAATCCCTCGGAAGCCAATTCCAATGAATTCTAGCATTCCTCTTCCTTCAACAAGCCCTAGTACTTCCCCTCCAACGATTTTAGAGGATTATTGTCCTGCTACCCATCAGCAAAACCTGCGAGGTCAGGTACTTGATATCAATAAATTCCTCTCTCCCGAAATAAATTCGCTGCTCAACTTACGCGACCAGTGCAAGTTGTATCTATCTTCAGTAGATCCTGAGTTCTCCTTGAAATGTTTGGAGCTCCTACAACAGATAGCGGCGCTCGATATTAAGCAAGTTCTCTCCAAAATTACAAAAGATGATCTTATTTGTAAAATAAATACTATTTTGGATATGGTGTATATTTCTTCAGCAAAAAATATTTATGGCCGTGCCCTGTTCAATCCAATGTGGAAAAAAGGCAGCCTACCTTTCAATGAAAAGCAGGCATTGTCAGCAATTGACGCATTAAATACCATTTTTTTACATACGAGTCAGGACGAACGACTATTAGTAGGTTTGTGCTCTATACTACACTCAAGCTACTCAGCGTCTACTACATTGGTATTAGAAAAGTTAAATCTACCAATTATGATTGCTTACGTAGATCAAGATAGATTCAAACTACAAGGCTACTGCAATCTGAGAGTAGGTACGCCCGAGCAACTAGCTGCAGCAGAAAATTTAAAAAATGCCTTTCAACAAGGAAAAAGAGAACTATCACAGTTCAGTATGAGAGAGTTAACGAGCATGCTGCTGCTTGCGAGTGATGAGCGTAACGAGAAGTGTATTTTTACCACATGCATCGAAGAACTAGCTTCGCGAACTGCTCCCATGTCTAACGGAGATATTTTTACCTCACAAACTCTTTTACCTTTAACCATTCCCCATTCAATACACGAGGAATTTGAGTTTATACTGAGCCTCATATCGCAGCTTGGGCTGTTAGACTATATTTC
>JAZKEW010000184.1:0-5634 GCA_040386785.1 Bdellovibrionota bacterium | reverse complement strand
TAACAATAGTTGTATTCACGAATTTCTCTGAAATTGGTGACTCCAATAGGGATAGAGCGTTTTTCTTCTTTTGTGGTCATAGCTGCAGTCATAGAAACCTCGTTCACAATTAGACGCTTAATTTAACCTAAAAATGGTGGTTGTGCATTAATTAAGGTTCAACAAAAAAAGCCACTCCTTGGAGTGGCTTTTTTCACTAAACTACTGACTACTGCTGCAAGTTAAAAATTAATTACTTGCAACTTTGAAAACAGTTCCAGCTGGAGTGTGGCACCAATTTTCTTGATTAACTGTTAGTGTGTTGTTTGTAGCATCATAAGAAGCATCAAAAGTGTAGGTAGAGGACGCACCAAAGCTAGCAGTTCCAACAACTTCTTCTTGATTATTGCCAATTGATTTAGAACTTAGGTTAAAAGCGTCTGATCCACATATGGACCAATTATTTACAATCATGACAGAATAAGGATTAGCCTTGGATATTTTTATGGCTATTGTCCCGTCTAAGCTCTCAAATTTATGTAAAAAATTATTCGAAACACCACCTGCAGGTTGAGAATCATCATCTTTGTTGCTCTTACCACAACCAACAGTCGCTAAACCAAGTACCAAAGACGCTAAAACAAAACCTTTAAATTGAGTCATTTTCATACATATTCTCCAATAAAACAAACCTAAGAGGCAAAACACCTCCCTGTCCAAAATTTGAACCCGCAATAGATAACCTAAAAAATTTTAGCTGTCAAGCTAAAAAAAAAGCCACTCCGAAGAGTGGCTACTAAATAGGGAACTAGCGACGAAGGCTCAATTCACCAATTAATTTTTGGTAACGCTCCACGTTTTTTTTCTTTAAATAGTCAAGCAAACTACGGCGTTGGCTAACCATAGAAAGCAACCCACGGCGGCCTGCGAAGTCTTTTTTGTGCACGCGAAAGTGCTCTGTAAGGTGGTTGATGCGGCTTGTAAGAAGCGCAACTTGTACTTCTGGTGAACCGGTATCACTTTCGTGAGTTCTGAACTTTGTAACAATTTCTGCGCGCTGTTCTGGCGTTAGGTGCATGGAAAACTTCCTTTTTGGTGAAACCTTTGCTAAGGTTCGGTTCTAGAAATAGGAAAAAACAAGAAAAGCGCACAAAGCCATGCAGGCGCTAAACCGATTCTTTCCTGGAAAGAATAAGCGAAATTTTGAGGTAGCATGAAAAATGTTTGACATCAATCTATATTTACAGCGAATAAAATTTGGTTATCTATGCCTTCCGTCGATTTGTTTCGAAGTCGAGAAATTAAAAATGTTTTTATCATGAAAGCAAACGGGGGCTTCAAAGTTTATAATAAATTAATTGGTATGTTATATAATTTGAGCATTTATACATAAATTGGAATGCTAATACGAAAAGCCCCCTCACGGAGTTTTTCGTTTTTTATATAACAGAAACTCAACGTTCGCGTGATAACCTTAAAGAAAAAGTAAACCCTGGACGGGTGCCTTGCTTGTGATGATTTTGGAGGTCAACAAATAAATAACCCTCTCTCTCAAAACACGTCCACTCGCTCGAACAAAAATATGGCGATGTCACCGCTAGTTAAAGCACTTTTTTAACGAATGATCCGTCTTTGGATGCCAGAGATATTGAGTACTTACCGAAAATAAGCTTGTTGTGTATTGTCTTTAATGCAAATCCCTGTGTTTCATTTTGTCCAAAAGATAGGCAAACTATGTTGAAAAAAAAATCTTTTCCAAAAAATATAAAAACCCTATTCCTTATTCCCCCAAATATGATAAGAGATGTTTTGAGCAGTTCATCAGAGAGCAATCCGTTGCCAAGAACTTTGGATGTTTTTTATTAACCCTTATTATTTTTAGGAGCCTTTTCATGGAAGAAAATTTAGTGAAACCCACTATGTCACCACTTGCGCCACAACCAATGGCCCTCACAAAAAATGCCATCGTCCCCGATGAACATTTTTCTTTTGAAAGACTTGCGTCTTTGCTAATTCGTTTCATTAACCAAATGAAAAAAACAGGAAAGTCTTCAAATACAATCAGTGCATACAGAAATGATCTCACGCTTTATTGTGAATTTTTAACTGAAAAACAAATTAACCCAGACAACTACACACTGCCTGCACAAGAACTCTGGCTTGATTTCTTGAAAGAAAATGGAAGACAATCTCAAGCAAGCGTTAGAAGAGCGCAAATGAGCGTTCGTTCTTTTTTACACTTCCTCGTCTCTGAGCAAGTTATTAGCCAATCTCCTTTTTTGGAATTAAAATCTCCAAAACAGCCAGCACATATACTTCTCACTGTTCCACACGACAAATTTTTAACTCTCTGCCGCACGCTAAAAACAAAAACCATGACCGGCGACTCCAAGTCTATTCGCGATTGGACTTTAGTTTTAATTCTTGGTGAATGCGGTTTGAAAGCTTCTGAAATTGCAAACCTCACCTGGGGTGATGTTTGGCCAGAAGTAGAAGAACCAAAACTTGAAAAATCACCTAGTATTGCGGGTTGTTTGCGAATTAAATCGGGATCTGACGAGCGCCTTGTTCCTTATTCCGCAGAAGTTGCACAAGCATTAACTCTTTTAAAAGAAGTTCGTACTAATTTAAACTTAAGCACAAATTTAACTTCTAAATTATTCTTCGGTTACTTGAACGTCAGCCGCAAAACTCGCACAGACTTCTTACATCGTCATGGTATTAAGTTTGTTGTTTACGAAGTTTGTTCAGATATTCTTGGAGTTCCTTACAATTCTGAAAGCTTGCGCAACCACGCTATTCTACGCTGGATTGGTAAAGGTCTTGACAATGAAAAAGTGGCTGCGCTTGCGGGTTACTCTTCTTTAAATTCATTGGAAAGATTTTTAAAATCTCCAGAGCGCAAAAAAACAAGCAAAAGAAAAATGCGTAATTTGAAACAACGTTAATTCCATAATGAACGCCATAGTCTATCAAGAAAAGAACACCTCTGTTTTTTTTATTTTCCTCGTTAGTACTCTGTTACACGCGTTCATTTTCTCATATTTATTTTTCTTCTTACATTCTCAACCAACTCATACCGAAAAAGAAAATAAGAACCTCATTTATATGCAAATTGCAGCAGCTCCAAAAGCTGCTGCACCAAAGCCCATAGAGCAACCAAAAGAATTGCCTAAAAAACCAATTATTAAAAAACTGGTTTCAAAAACTCTATCCACAAAACCAGCTCCACTGGTGGAACAGCCGCCAGAAGAAAAACCACAAATTAATTCTGCGCAAAATACGGCAACATCTGCACAAGCAGACGCAAACGATGTTTCTGTTCCCGCTGTTGCTGAAGCCGTCGCAGACAAAGCCGCACGTTGCCAAACACCGGAAATTCCAATTACACAAGATGCTGCCAACGCTGGCATTACTTCTGGAAAAGTCATTTTAGAAGTGCAAATTAACGCTGATGGCAAAGTAACAACTGCAAAACTTTTAAAGGGCACAGGCTTTCACATTGATTCTAATGTTATTGAGTTTGCAAAAAAAATGAAGTGCCAACCTGCACTAAAAGACGGGAAAACGGTTGCAGTTATTAAACGTCTGCAATGGGTCGTTCAGAGGTAATTTTACTGCGCTGTGTAATTGCTCAACATATAATCTACTCCACCTAATAAATCTCGTGCAACAAACAATGAACTTACAGCTCCGTCCTTATTCGGATTCCAACTTGTGGAAAGGGCTCTGTCGTTGTCCATCGTTCCAGAAGACACATACCACTGCACAGGAGAAAAGGAGAATGCGCTTGGATTATAGGTTAATTGTGCAGAAATGTTATTGTTGCCTTCTGCCGCAATGGTGCTTCCACTAGCGGGGCTCACGTTGTTAATTTGAATAGGCGTATTGAGGTAAGATACCCTGAATGCTTGTGCAAATACGTCGCTACTTACAAAGCTAGACAAGCTTGCATTTAAAGTTGCCCAAGAAGATGTGTCTGTTGGATCGGGAAGAAGATAGAAAGTGAAGTAGCCATGGTCAACATAACTTAAATTGGGGGTGCTTGCCTCGTAAAATAAAACAAAACCAGGAAAAAATTTATTTTGCTGAGCGTAATGAATAAGCTTATTTAACGTTGGCGGCTCTAAATCAAACACAATAGTTTGTACTTGCATGGGTATTGTTTGCACTGTTGCGGATAAACTTGTGTTTAAATTAAAAGAAAAATCATTCATAGAAATTGCAGTGGCTGGGGTGCTTGGGTTTATCCCGCGAGCGCCGTCGCCAGAACTGCCGTTAACAAGGCTCATATCAAATATTTTTAATTGCGTGAGCGTTAAGGTAACAGGGTTACCACTGGGAGCTAATGCTAAAAAACGAAGTTTCACTTTACCAGTGCTCGCTGCATTCACAGTTCCTGCGGGGCGAATGGGAAATTGCTGGCACCATGTGTTTGTGTCAAACACACCTGTCACGCAGCCTTGTCCTGTTTGCGAAGTTTGCGAATAAACTTGCGCCGTCGGGGTTCTGATTTTGTCTACAACATAATAAGGATCACCTTTATCACTGCAGGATATAAATAAAAAAGTCGTTATTATGAAGAATAAATTTAATTTCATTTTCTATAGGCTCCAAAATTAAAAAGAAGCAATTACACCAATAGATGGCAAAATAGGAAAACTATACACGTTAAGATGTTGTGAATAATCTCTCCCATAATTAATTTGCACAACATTTTTTTGATTGGTGATATTGTCAATTTCTACATAGAAATCACATTTCCAATTATCGAATAAAACGTCATAGTCACTGCGCAGGTCTATTTGAAAAAAGTCAGGAAAGCGTGCATCGTTTCTATTTATTAAATACGTCTGGCCGTCACTGGCTGGCTGATATTGCCCTGTATTTTGATTAAAAACTCCGCCGCTAACAGCACTATAAGGAGAGCCCGTCATGTATTGTACTCGCGATCCAATCAACCATTTATTTGTTACTTTAGCGTTGGCGACTAAGTTTACAATGTTGGTTCTGTCGTAGTCGGAATAGCGCCAAACTCCACTTCTGGGGTCTTGTTTTTCAGATTTGCTATAGCTGTAGCTCAGCCACCCGTAAAACCGGCCAATAAATTGTTTTTTTAAGAAGAAATCAAGGCCAGTAGCTCTAAAGTGCACCGAGTTTTCGTATTTATTCGCAGGGTTATTTACGGCAGGCCCAACTAAATTACGGCTTTCTTTGTTCCAACCTTGAATGTCTATAAACCAATCGCTCAATATTTTTGTTTCGTAGCCAAGCACAACTTGCGTTGTGCGTTCCAGTTCAAGGTTCGGATTTCCATATTCAGAAGCATCGTATTGTGGGCTAGGGCGTTCGCTATAATAGCCCGCCGCTGCTTTAATTGTTTGCCCTGGAATAAGTTCATAACGAATTCCAAGACGAGGATCGGCATTGAATTGTTGATGACGAGGTCCCTTTAAAAAGTTCACGCCTGGGTTAATAAGAAGGTTATTCGTAGGCTTAAAATTATAATCTATAAAACCCATACCAAACACGTTGGTTATATTTTGTTGACTTTGCATTCGAGGGGCGGTGAAAGGGTCGAAAGTTTGGCTTCCGCTTCCTGGTGCAGGAAGTTGATAGGCATCAAATTTTATTTTATTAATTTCATATTCGGGC
>JAZKEW010000183.1:12049-13655 GCA_040386785.1 Bdellovibrionota bacterium | reverse complement strand
AGTGCTGCAAATAAATCCATGGTGCCATAGCCGTTAATAAGGCCAGACATTAAGGAAGAAGAAGCATTTGTTGACGGTGGAAGAATGTTTGTAGGGTTGGTTTTTACTGCAAAAAAAATGCTGCTAAAAATAATAGTTAATAGGCTTATAAGTTTAAATGGCGTGAAATATTTGCCAATTAAGTCTACCAAGTTTGTTTTAAAATAAACACAACACCAAACAACAGCACAACAAGTCGCGACAAAAAAGACATTGTTACTGTGCGGTGAAAAAGTATGCCAAGCCCCTTCCGCAACCGTAATACACCTTGGAACAACGCCAAGTGGGCCACAAAGTAGCAAAATAATGAGAGCTGCTATATAAGCGCCAAATTTATTCAGGACGGTGCCAAAAAAAGCTTCCATACCGTCTTTTACAAAAATCATGGCAATAAGGCCAAGCAGTGGCAATAAAACGCCAGAAATACCAAGCCCAAAAATTGAGATTAACCAATGTTCACGGGCATCGCGGCCAATGATAAGAGGGAATATTAAATTTCCAGAGCCAAAAAACATAGCAAAAACAGCTAGACCACCAAAAAAAGAACGCTTTGACATGCAGTAAACTCCACATAAGGGTGTTTCTAGGTCGTAACAAATACAACAAAGAAAGTATAGTCTGTTTGGCCAGTTAATGCTTGTCCTTTAAAAATTTTTTTTATATTGTTTATTCAGTGGAACGGCGGGTAAAAACAGGGAATGCGAATTTGTCTACTTTAGATACAAAAAAAATATTAGAAATTGCTCAGAAATTTTTGACCAATTTGCAAGCAGTGTACCTTTTTGGTTCATATGCTTTTGGTTTAGAGCAAAATGATAGTGATGTTGATCTCGCTTTTTTGGGGGAACAAAAATATCCTTCCAAAACAATGTATAGTTTGTGTACAGAACTCTCATTGCAATTAAATAAAGATTTTGATTGTATCGATCTAAAATCAACAAATAATGTTTTTGTTGTGCACATTATTGATACAGGGAAAATTATTTTAAATAACGATAAATATAGTGTGTCTAATTTTGAAATACGTTTGTTTTCACAATATGCCCGGCTGAATGAAGAAAGAAAAGATATTGTTCTTGATGTTATTAAAAGAGGTTCTATCTATGGTTAATGACGTCATTTTTTCCAAATGTGAAAGTATTGAACGTTGTATTGCGAGTGTTGCCAAATATTATCAAAATAATTCACACGCTCTCGATGATATTATGGTTCAAGACGCTATTATTTTAAATATTGAAAGAGCCTGTCAGTTGTCTATTGATATGGGTATGTTTTTAGTTCGTGAATTGAAATTAGGGGTGCCAAAAGATAGTCGCGATGTTTTTGATAAATTATGGGAGAAAAAAATAATCCACACAGATCTCGCAAAAAATTTAAAAAATATGGTTTCTTTTCGAAATATTGCAGTCCATGAATATAAGAATATAGATCTTAAAATTGTAGAAAGTATAATTGAAACTCAATTAGAAGAAACATTTAGAGGTTTTATTCAAGCCGTTCTCCAGTATACGCCTACTTAAATTATTTGGTACAACAACATTTCGACTCAATTAATTTATCAATCGAC
>JAZKEW010000183.1:5668-12039 GCA_040386785.1 Bdellovibrionota bacterium | reverse complement strand
GCGTATCATCACAATAATTGCTAAAGCAAGTGCAAGTAAGTGATATTCGAATCCTTCTCCATTTTGTTTCCCAAACCAGTTCATGAAAAAACCAACATGCAAATGCGTCGTAACAATAGCAACCAACATGTTAACCGCAATGCCGAGTGCTGCAATACGGCCAAGTAATCCTGAAATAAGGCCTAAAGAACCAGCAAATTCAGCCATAATAGCAAGAAAAGCAAATATCCATGGAATGCCCATGGATCCTGTAAAAAAGCCAATAGTCCCTGAAAAACCGTAACCGCTAAACCAGCCCAGCATTTTTTGTGCACCGTGGGGAAACATGACAATTCCAAGCATCAAACGAGCAACCGTTACAGCGCAATCATCTTGAGTCTGTATAATTTTACGAAGCATGAATTCTCCTAAAGTAACATGGTTTGTTGAGCGTATCTGTTACTCTATTCTAACAAAGGAATGAACAATTGCAAGGGAGGTCTTTATGAGTATAAAGAAGCGATAGCTGCACTACAAGTTTCTTGAATTTTAAGTCGATTGATTTCCCCGTTAGAAAGCTTCTCTCCATTGGCTTCTGTAAATGGTTTTTCAAGAATGACAAATTTTTTAATAGTGACATTTCGAGGCAAAGTTTCATTTATTTTAGCGATAACTTCTTGAATATGATCTTTTATTTTTTGTTGAAAGATACGGTAACTCGAAAAGGCATCGTGATTTAGAATAATAAGTGCTGATAAATAGGGGAGTTTGTCACCAATGACGCAAGCATCGGCTATCATTTCGTCCTCTTTTAAAAGTTGTTCGAGTCTTGCGGGGGAAACCACCACGCCACCTAAGGTAACAAATAAATGGCGTTTTCTGCCGGTAATGATAAAGCCATACGGAGTCATTTGTGCCACATCGCCAGTTTCTTCCCATTTTCCATAGTTGCGAAAAGCAGAAAGAGAAATACGGTATTCTAAAATAGATTGATGCCCCAGGCGGAAACTGACGTGGGGTAGGGGTGTGCCAATAGTGTTTAAATGGGGTGTGTGAAAATTATTGGAAGATAATATTCCCGCAGCTTGCGTTGTGCCATAAGTTTCAAGAACAGGAATTCCTAATTTTTCTAGAATCGCGACGTGGGACTCTTGTGCGGGTGCCAAACCATGGACAACAAATCGTAAATCTTCAACAGATTCTTTTAAAAAGACACTTCCTGCAAGTGTGCGTGCACCAACTCTTAATGTGCGCTTGATGAAATTAAAAGTATTTTCAGGAATTTTAACTTTTGAAGAGGAAAGAATTTGATTTAATTTGTCAAGCTTTGTACTTAAATTTAAACGATAATCAATGTTTTTTCTTTTGATGACTTCTTCTACAAAGTTACAAACTTGCGTCAACTCAGGGGAGCTAACAAACAAAAAGGTTGGACGTAGAATTCTTAAATTCGTTTCCCAATCGGCAGAATGATTTGGAAAACCTAGTATGCCATTGCGTAACAACACACAAATTTTACTAATGTGTACAAATGGAGTAGATGGAACCATTAATTCGAGGCTTTTCCAATAAATGTTTTTTGGAATTTCTGCGTGAATTAAAAAATTTTGTGCAGTAATAACCATGGCATCTAGAGATAAAATTTCAGGTTTTTGAAAGCCGTCATGACCAAAGGAGACAAAAGAAAAACGTCCTGGCTTTACTTTGTGCCAAGGAGAATTGGGGTCAATAGAATTATTTTCAGCGCGGGAAAGTTTTTTTTCTCGATAAAGTTTTAGTAGCCCTGGCTCAGGATGTTTGTCTTGTGGAGCCCATGCAGCTTGAGCAACGCTAATGACTGGAATAGAAAATCCGTCAAGGTGTTTAGAAAGTTCGTCCATGTCTGTGACAATAGCGACGCCTTTAAAATAATTAACACACCAGGCAATATCGCTTTTACTCATTTGCAGTGGCGCAAACATAACGTCCAGCCCACATAAAATGGCTGCAATAGAAGAGACAAAAGAATTATAAGTGTTGCGACTCAACAAAATAACGCTTTGCCCTGGTTCAATTTTTTCAAGTGGAAATAGATCGAGCCAATAGTCTACGGCACGTGCAAGATGTGCACAAAAATCATGGCCAGAAAATTGAGTCCAGCTTCCATTAACGTAAGTGCGCGCAACGACATGACTCACTTGGACAGAAGATTTTAAAAGCAAATCAAAGAAAAATTTACTTTCAGCAAATAATTCAAGAGAATTTAAATTAGTCTCATTTTTTTCTACCACAATAACCTTGCGCTCCACTTGAGAATTAAGACACTGATGACCTTGGATTATAGGGTTTTAGTATAATAATATTTTTTTTAATATCAAAATATTTTCTCTGAGCACGAACTTGAACAGCAAGATCAATTTCAGGAAAGTAACCTGTTAAATTATTTCCGTAAGTGCAACCAGTGTCAAGGCCAACGCAAATTGGCCTTCCTGATGGCAATGTTTTGCGAAATAAACCTTGTTTTGCATCGTGACCAAAGACAATAAGTTCTGGTCCATGGTGTAGTTCATGCCAACGAAAACGTTCTTTTTCAGTTCCAATGCCAGAAGAATCGGTTGAAATAAGTGGAATGGGGTTGAGAGCTTCTGTCCGGTATCCAGAAGGTAACAACATTAATTTTTTTTCTGTGCCTTTCATATCCCAACGTACATATCTCGCTGTCAGTAGCATTCGTTCAGTGGTTTCATACAAACCTTGGGTGGGATCAATGCCGGCGTGTACAATAATTAAAGGATATTCTTTTTCCCAATGATTTCTTGTTAATTGGGAATTAACTGTTGTTGTGTAACCGTGCGGTAGAGAGCATAACAGATCGAAAATAGCTCTTTTATGGTAACGAATTAAGTGTAGCGTTTGCCTTGTGTGTTCTGAGACGGGAAAATAACTTTTTTTTTGGATTTGGTGAATCACAGACCACAATGCCCAGTCGTGATTTCCTTTAATACAAAGCGCAGAATGCTCCTGAATAAGTTCGTACACCCCAACAGGATCGGGGCCTTTTGTAAATAAGTCACCAACTAAAATAAGTTGAAAATTTTGAATATGCTTTTTTGCTTCTTCAATAAGGTCGGCTAGTTCGTGTGAACAGCCATGCACATCTCCAACAATAAATAGAGGGAGACGCTCATGGGACGGGGGCAGTGTTTTAATTTGAACATGCGTAGAACTATCTTGCAAGAGAACATACCCCGTTATACTTTACATTATTTGCCACTTTTGCGCATAAACTCTTTTATGATGATACCTCTTAAAATTTCGCTGGTACCACCTCCAATTTCTAAAAGTTTTGCATCGCGCATCAGTCTCTCTACAGGAAACTCTCGAATATATCCATAGCCACCAAGAACTTGTATAGCGTCTAGTGCAACCTTTGTGGCCATTTCTGAGGCAAAAACCTTAGCTGCTGCAGCTTCTTGGTTCGCTCGTCTGCCCTCTTCAACCACTTGGGCGGCCTCATAAACAAAGGCTCTAGCGGCCCTATAACCAATATACATATTAGCAATTTTTTCACTGACAGACTGAAATTGAATGATGCTTTGGCCAAATTGCTGACGTTCTTGAGCGTACTTCAGAGAGTGATCGAGACACGCCCGGGCAATACCTAGGGACATAGCTGCAAGCCCAATGCGTTCAATATCTAAATTTTTCATCATGTGTTTTACGGTGGCGCCTTCTTCTCCAACGAGATTTTCCACAGGAACTTTACAGTTTGTGAAAATAAGCTCGCCCGTTGGGCTTGCTCGCATCCCCATTTTTGAAAGTTTTTTTCCAACGGAAAAGCCAGGAAAATCGCGCTCAACAATAAAAGTGGAGAGATCGGTTTTGTTATCGCCAGTGCGTGCATAGACCAAAAATACATCGCCTATGGGGCCATTGGTAATAAACATTTTTGAGCCATTGATAAGGTAATGATCGCCATTGCGAGTGGCTCGAGTGGACATGCCAACGGCGTCAGAGCCTACGCCTGGTTCCGTCATAGCCATGCCTCCCACAATTTCACCTGTAACGGCACGGGGCAAATATTTTATAAGTTGTTCAGGGGAAGCATTATTGGCAAGGTTATGAGCAAATAGCAAAGAGTGTGCAAGATAGGAAAGGCATGTTCCAGGGCAAGCATAACTAAGCTCTTCCATAACGGCCACAACGGTCACGGCACCTAGTTTCGCGCCGCCAAATTCCTCTCCAATGGTGAGGCCTAAAATGCCAAGTTCACCCAGTCGTTTAAAGATTCCTGGGGCCAGACGCTCATCTCTGTCCAGTTCGTCAGCGTAAGGCGCTAACTCTTTGGCGGCAAAAGCTCTGACGGTTTGAGTGACTTCACGAATTTCTTGTGCGCTGCTGTGAAAGTTAGACATTTATTTTCCCCCTGCTTTGTTGATGGTTGCAATAATATCGGAACCAATGAGGTTTTGCCCCTTTTCGAAATAAATACTCTGAACAACTCCGTCTCTTGGGCTTTTGACTTCGAGCTGCATTTTCATGGACTCTACTATAAAAAGGACCTGATTGACACCAACAGACTCCCCCTCTTTAACGAGTACATCATATAGCTTGCCGGGCATAGGGGTCTTAATTTCTCCGTGAGCTAAGGCATCTTGGCCCGCTTCTCGTTTTATGCGGCGAGGGTTTACCAGTGTGATCGTTTGTCCACGGTAAAACAATTGCATTTCAGTGAGAGATGTGATTGCGGTATGATATAAATTTTCTGTTATTTTTTCAAATGAAGAGGAAAAAACTTGTTCAATAGGAGTTGCGTTCCACAAATTTGTGAGTTGTAAAGACAGCTTTTCTCGAAAGCCAAAAGATTGAAATAAATTTAATAATTGCTCTGGAATTAAATTTTTATTTAAATCGTTTAAATTTTGTTCAATCCAACCTGTGGATTCTTTTCCTGCTAGAAAGTCAGGATGAGAAATAATATTTTTTAAAAAAGCAATATTATTTGTAAACCCGAGTATAGGATAATTTTCAAGCGCATGAATCATTTTTTGAATTGCTGCACCCCGTGAAGGAGCATGTACAATCAGTTTTGAAATCATGGAGTCGAAATTAGAATTAATGCTATCACCAGCTGTAACACCGGAATCAACACGCACACCTTCTCCTTGGGGCTCTAAGTAATATTCTACTTTTCCAGGTGTGGGCAAAAAATTATTTTGTGTGTCTTCAGCAAGAATGCGGGCTTCTATGGCCACACCTTTTGGTGTTGGCAAATAAAACTCATTGGGGTTTGGAAAACAACTGGGCCATTTGCCACACGCTAATTCAAATTGTGCATCAACTAAATCAATTCCATACACCATTTCTGTTACTGGGTGTTCCACCTGCAAGCGAGTATTCATTTCTAGAAAATAAAAATTTTGTTCGCTGTCCACTAAATATTCAAGGGTTCCTGCGCCTCTGTATTGAGTTTCTTTAACCAACTCTAGCGATGCTCTTCCCATTTTTTCACGAAATTTTTCATCCACAATAGAACTGGGGGCTTCTTCAATGACTTTTTGATGTCTGCGTTGCAGTGAGCACTCGCGCTCACCCCAAAATACGCCACCACCTTTGCCGTCACCAAACACTTGAATTTCAATATGTCGAGGGTTTTTCAGGTAACGTTCCACAAACACAGTTTCGTCGTTAAAAGCAGACTTTGCTTCTTCGCTTGCACGTAGTAAAACTTGTTCTAAATCTTCAAATTTTTCAACAACTCGCATGCCACGTCCACCACCGCCACCACTGGCTTTAACTAAATAAGGTAACAAAATTCCTTTTTTGTCTAATTCGTTTTTCCATTGTGTTTTTTCAATTGACTTTAATTCATAAGAAAGAAGTGCATTTAAAGTAGGCACCACGCATTTTTGAGCCATTTTTTTTGCCGATTCTTTGCTACCCATGGCTTTCATATTTGCGCTGGTAGGGCCGACAAAAATAATTCCAGCCTGCTCGACTAAGCTGGCAAATTCTGAATTTTCAGAAAGAAACCCATAGCCTGGATGAATAAGTTGTGCGTCAAATATTTTACTTTTTTCTACAATTTCTTTTGCATTTAAAAAACTGCTGACTTCAATAACGGTGTCTGCCTCTCTGCAGACAAGGGAATTTTTGTCATCAACAGTGGCAATAACAGCAACATTGTAGCCTCTAGCTTTTGCTGTTTTTAAAATTCGGCGGGCTATTTCACCTCGATTTGCAATAACAAGTTTCATTTTTATTCCTTTAAAAGCTTTTCCAAATTCCACTTTTATGAAACTCTAACAATTCTTTCTGAAAGAAACAATACTGAGCTTTTTTCTTCGTTGATTGTTTGCAAAGTGAAGAGAATATAGATATGGTTATAATTTATAATATTATTGAAAGGGAAC
>JAZKEW010000183.1:0-5658 GCA_040386785.1 Bdellovibrionota bacterium | reverse complement strand
TCTTTACCCATACTAAAAAATTGGTGGATGGAGAAATGCTATAAAAAATCAGTTTATATTGTCGCAGCGAAACGAACTCCCATCGGCCGCTTTCAGGGCGTGTTTAAAGATGTGCCTGCACCCAAGCTTGGCGCAGTGGCTATTGCAGCAGCCGTGGCAGCAAGCGGTATTGTTCCCAATGAAATTGACGAAGTTATTATGGGCGAAGTATTAACTGGGGGAGTAGGACAAGCCCCAGCCCGCCAGGCCTCCATTTATGCTGGTCTGCCAAATAGCGTCCAAGCTCTTACTATTGGAAAAGTTTGTGGTAGCGGCTTAAAATCTGTTGTGCTTGGCGCTTATTCTATTTTATGTGACGATGCCCAAGTGGTAGTTGTTGGTGGCCAAGAAAATATGAGCCTTTCTCCTTACATATTGCCTTTAGCGCGCGCAGGCCTTCGCATGGGTGATAAACAAATTGTAGACTCCATGGTAACTGATGGCCTGTGGGACCCCTACAATAATTTACACATGGGAAGTTGTGCAGAAGCTTGTAGCAAAGAATTTAATTTTACACGGGCAGAACAAGATGCTTTTGCTCTAGAAAGTTATAAACGGGCGCAATTTGCGCAAGAAAAAGGATTATTTAAAAACGAAATTGCTTCCGTGCAAGTAACTCAAAATAAAGTAACAAATACAGTAGAGGTAGATGAAGAACCCCACGCTGCCGATTTAAATAAAATAGCCTCTTTACGTCCTGCGTTTGACAAAGACGGAACTATCACTGCGGCGAATGCTTCTAAAATTAATGATGGCGCTGCAGCCCTTGTGCTTGCTTCCGAAGACGCCGTAAAAAAATATAACTTAACGCCTTTAGCACGGGTGGTGAGTTCTGCTGGCCACGCACAGGATCCAAAATGGTTTACCACAGCGCCTTCTCCTGCAATAGAAAAGGCGCTAAAAAAAGCAAATTTAAAAATAAATGATATTGATTTATTTGAAATAAACGAGGCCTTTGCAGTTGTTACGTTAGCAGCTATGCGCAAACTGGAAATTCCGCACAACAAAGTGAATGTGCACGGAGGTGCCATTGCCCTTGGACACCCAATTGGAGCAAGTGGTGCACGAATTTTAACAACACTTATACATGCATTACACGCACAAAATAAAAAATATGGCCTGGCTTCACTGTGTATTGGTGGAGGCGAAGGCATTGCCCTTATTGTTGAGAAAATATGAAAAAAAATAATTTTAGCTCCCAGTCATCAAGGCAAAAAGAAGAGAGCCCGAGAAATTCGCGTTCGTCTAAATATAAAGAAAAGAGCTCTTCTTCGGAAACGTCGAAAAAGCCTTTTACGGCAAAAAAAACTTATGAAAAAAATTTTATGCCGCCTGTTGCAGATATTCCGTTTGAATCTGTTTTAGAACGTAAATACGGTTCCCATGGGATTCAAAAATTGGTTCAGGAATCTGCAAAAAAAATAAGTGAAATGCTTTCAACAAATGCTCAACCTGTTAGCGCCACGACTGCGGTAAAAACAGGAATACAGCCCAATAATAAACCTATTCCTACTCGTGGTTTTGCCCTTGCTAAATTCCGTGCAGAGCAAGAACAAAAGCCTCAAATAGTCAACCAGCAAGCAACGAAGTCCGTAGAAATCCCTAACGTGGTGCAACACACCACTCCTAGTGGAATAAAGCTCGACGAATGGCAACACGAAGCCGTGCAAGCGTTGCTTGCAGGCAAACACGTGATAGTAGACGCTCCAACGTCTGCTGGAAAAACAAGAGTTATTGAAGCCCTGCTTGATTATCGCATGAAAGAAGGTGGTAAATTAATTTATACGAGTCCTGTAAAAAGTTTAAGTAATGACAAATATCGAGAATTTACTGAAAAATATGGGCGCGAAAATGTTGGTATTAACACAGGTGACTTTAAAGAAAATTTAAGTGCACCAATTATTCTTGCCACGCTTGAAACATATAGAAATAGTTTGCTCGGCATTGAGCCCGATATGCGTAGGCGCGTGGTTGTGTACGACGAATATCATTATCTGCAAGACGAAAGTCGTGGCAGTGCGTGGGAAGAATCTCTTATTTTAACACCAAAAGGCAGTCAATTAATTTTATTGTCCGCAAGTGTTCCCAATTGCGAAGACTTTGCTAGTTGGATAACCGATCTCACAGGCAAACAAACTGCAGTTGTGAGGGTTGCAAAGCGTCCAGTTCCTCTTGTGCATGTTGTACACACAAAATATGGCTGGATACTCTGTGATTTACTAAATTTGCAACAGAATGAATTGCAAGAACTTGGTAAACTTGCCTATTACATTAAAAAGCGTCAGCCACGTTTTAGAGGGAAAGATGCCTATAAAGATCACGTTGAACCTGTTTCCTTAGCACTTGATCTCAACTTAGGTCCTATTGTTGTGTATGCAAGTAGGCGTGGTGACGTCGAAGGCGTTGCACTTTCTTTTGCTCGTTACTTTAAAAAAGAGCATTTGCAAGAACAAAATACCAAACTTCTTGAACGTATTAAAACCTTGTCCGGTTGGGAATATGTGCCTCCTGAATTACAAAAACTGGTGTTACGTTACGGCATAGCCTACCACCATAGTGGTATGATTCCTCCAAGCCGTGTCGCTATTGAGTCTTTGTTAAAAGAGGGCTTGTTGCGCGTTTGTTGCGGTACTATGGGAATTAGTTTAGGGGTGAATTTTGCTGTAAGAAGTGCTTATATTACCGATGAATCTCGTCCTAGTGAAAATGGAGAAGTGCAGTATACAAATACTGAAATTATGCAAATGCTTGGTAGAGCGGGCAGGCGAGGGCACGATACCCAAGGTTTTTCTTTGTGGTTTAGTTTAGGGCGTTATGCATCACAGCGTCCACGAGCAAGGGAGGCTTGCAAAAGTTCGCTTAAATTTGACCCCACAACCATTATTGGAATTTTAGGGCAACATCAAAATATTGAGTACTTATTCGATTTTTATAAAAAATCTTTTTTTATGCGCAATTCTGGCGACAAACTCTCTGTAAAAAGCAACTCATCTATCAATAAAATTGTTGATCATTTGCAAACTGTGGGCGCTCTTAATGGGGCTGTGCCAAGCGAAATGGGAAATATTGCAAGGCATTTTCCGCAGGCAGGAGGCTTAATTATTGCCAATTGGCTTGCAGAAGGGGTGTTGAATAACCAAACATTTTTTGATTACTTGCAAGCCATGGCAACATTTGGTTCAGCACATTTTAAAGAAATTCCGCAAACCCATGCCGACATGAATTTTTTAAATTCGTTAAATTTACCAAGCCTTATTGAAAAGTATTATCCTTATTCTCTTTTTCCTGAACTGTATGATGAAGTCAAAGTGCGAAGGTATAATGAAGAAACCACGGTTGTTCCTGTCTTTCGTGAATTTAATTTTGGTGCGGCTTCTATTGTAAAACACTGGTTAAATCCAAAAACTCAGTGGTCTGACTTAGTGGCAGAACACAGCTCAAAATATTTTTCTGATGGGGATTGCATGAATGTGCTTTTCCGTTTTGCAACATTTTTGCAAAGCTGTGCTCGTCTCGATGAACTTGAACCTGCAATTGCGGCCCAAGCAAAACGTTTGTGGAAAACCCTCATGCGCGAACCTCTCGATGCACGAAATAGAATGCTTATTGAAGAGGCCAGTGAATTTGAAAATATTCCAATTCCCTCTGAGAGCGCTGAGTAATACAGGTTTACATGATGATAAATGTTTATTTTGACAGAGGGACTATTTTAGCAACGGGCATTGAAAAGAGCCAAGAACCTCTGTTCCCTTATTTTAAGTGGGATAATCGTATTCAAAAATACAGGGCGCAAGCATATTTTTATCGTGATTTTATTATGTCTTTGCGCTCTCATAAATTAACTTACACAGACAGTGCAAAAAATTTTTCTCCCTGCAATTTAATTTTGAAAGAAAAAATTGAACCCCGTTCTCACCAAACAGCTGCACTGGATGCCTGGCTTTCAAAAGGTTCTAAAGGCGTTGTCGTTTTGCCTACGGGCTCTGGCAAAACAATTTTAGCTATTCTTGCCATAGCACAAACAGGGCGACCAACACTTATCCATGTACCAACTATTGATCTCATGCATCAATGGTATCAACAATTGAGCAAATATTTTTCCATACCCATAGGACTTCTTGGGGGTGGTGAGAAAGATATTCAAACCATAACCGTTTCTACATATGATTCCGCCGTGTTGTCCGTGCCATACAGGGGCAATCAATTTGGTTTATTAATTTTTGATGAATGCCACCATTTACCAAGCGAACAAATGCAATACAGTGCTATTTCTTCTATTGCGCCATTTCGGTTAGGGCTAACAGCCACGCCAGAAAGCAATGAGGTGCGTGAAAAACTTCTGTATGAAATTTGTGGAAATTTTTGTTTTCAATCTCATATTCACCAGCTTGCTGGTGGCACGCTTTCTAGCTATGAAATTATAACAAAACAAGTTGAACTCTCAGAGCAGGAACAACATGATTATCAAACAGCCAGGCAAATTTACACCACATTTTTAAAAGACAATCATATTGAATTTCGCCATGACAACAAAGCTTTTGCATGGAACAATTTTATTCGTCTCACTCATCGCACACTTGCTGGTAAAGAAGCATTTAAAGCCTATTTAGTCCAAAAAAAAATTGCACAATCGTCAAAAAATAAAACACAAGCTGTGTGGGATATTTTTTGCAATCACCCTAAAGAACGTATTCTTATTTTTACACAAGATAATGAGACAGCGTATAACTTAGGCAGGCAATTTTTTTTGCCAGTGCTGACGCATCACACAAAAGTCAAAGAGCGAGAACATTTTCTAACGGCTTTTCGCACAGGTGAGTATCGTATTTTAATTACGTCCAAAGTTTTAAATGAAGGGGTTGATGTGCCTGAAGCAAGCGTTGCCATTGTTTTTTCGGGAAGTGGCACCGTGCGTGAACATGTGCAGCGTCTTGGTCGTATCTTGCGTGCAAAAGAAGGTAAAAAAGCTGTTTTGTATGAAATTATTTCTGCAAATACAGGGGAGTATTTTATAAACCAAAGAAGAAGAGATCACGATGCTTACAAAAAATTCACACCATGAGTTAGAGCAGTAAAATGTTGACAAAAAAAGAACTTCTTAAATACAAAAAATTAAAAGACAAAATGGCCCCCTGTTTTATTGATCCAGAAAATGAATCATTGCAAGAATTTTCTCAGGCTTTGTGTGAAGCATTTGCAACAAGTCATGGAAAAACACGCAAAGAAATTGAAGAAGAGTCCACTGAACTTATTGCTGCATTTGATATTGATAATGTACTTGCACGGGGGCTTGAAAAACTTTGCTTCGATTTACTCACCTTTGAAAGCTTGCTTTCTGGTGAAACGGCACAATTTCGGCAGCAGGTTTTTCAAGCTTCTATGGATATGTTGTCATCAGGGGCATCTACAGTATCTATGGAAGAGCATCGCGATGCTGTGGTAAACTTAATGTCTTCTCATTCTAGTGAAGTGTATACAAAAAATCAGGTGGAATCTTTTTTATATTCAGACTTACCTGAATTTCATAAAGTAACAGAATTAAAACCTATTACCCCAGCACAACTTTTAAATAAATATAATGTGTCTTTGGTGCAGGGACTTTTATTTTATTGTAGTAAA
>JAZKEW010000182.1:31820-32366 GCA_040386785.1 Bdellovibrionota bacterium | reverse complement strand
CCATTTCAACTCGATATTTTTCCAAACAAAACATCAATTCGGAATACCAATGCTTACTTCGTTAAAAAATTATTTACCGAAGTTATCATTCCTGACAAGGAAATTGCCGCTCCTAATTTATATATCAAAAAGAAAATTTTTGTTATTCGGAAATTTGCCTATTTGGGTTCTATTGCTCTGACTATTTTAGCGACAATACTTTGGTCCGTAAGCTATTTTTCAAATAAATCTTATGTGCTTTCACTGGACTCCGAGTTGTCAAAATACAGCCCAGAGCATTTTTCTCAATTGTTAAATACAAACAACAATTTAGACCCAAATGCGCAATCAACAACAATACAACTCTTGCAAGGCTTGCATGAACTCAGCGGAATACCTGAGGGTTACGATGACAAACGCGCTAACGCTAGTATTGGCTTCCCAATCACAGGGCTGGGCCTTTATCAAGGCGATAAACTCAACAAAGCAGCAGAAGATATTTATTTAAAAAGTTTGCAACGGCATTTTATCCCCTACTTAAAAAATATTCTTGAAATTCAACTTTCT
>JAZKEW010000182.1:24169-31783 GCA_040386785.1 Bdellovibrionota bacterium | reverse complement strand
CAAGACTTTACAAACGTATCTTATGCTACAAGATAACAAACATCTCGATGCCGATAATGTTTTTAACTGGTTTTCAACTTATTGGCAGCAAACTTTTTCAAATCAACAAAACAAAAAAGAACTTTTAGAACAGCTTGAAAAAAATTTAAAAGTTGTTTTATCTGAAGAATTGTATAAAGCAAAAATTGATAATAATTTAGTGGAACAATCCCGTGTTCTGCTTAGGCAACTCTCAGATGAAGCTTTTATCTTTGAAAATATCAAACGTGCTCATTTAAAATTTATCCCCGATTTTCACCTCACTGCACTGCAAGAACAAAAAGTAAAAATGGCCTTTGAACGCTCCAATGACCTTCCACTCAATATGCCAATCCCAAATACTTACACAAAATTGGGCTACATGAACTTTTTTTACACAGAGCGTTTAAAGTATTTTGGAAAATCAGCTTTCGATGAAAAAAATTGGATATTAGGAGAAACACAAGGGATATCCACACCTTTAGAATACGTTCGTAATTCAAATGAAATTTACAACAAGGTTAAAAAACTTTA
This sequence comes from Bdellovibrionota bacterium, assembly GCA_040386785.1. Taxonomy (GTDB): domain Bacteria; phylum Bdellovibrionota_B; class Oligoflexia; order Silvanigrellales; family Silvanigrellaceae; genus Silvanigrella. The sequence goes on along the minus strand of JAZKEW010000182.1, from coordinate 31,231 downwards.
CTTAGAGGAATACATTAAGAAGTGGAGCACCTATCTCAACACTCTTTCCATCAAAAATATGCCCAATTTGCAAGAAGCAATTAACATAACAGGCGTGCTTTCGGGAGAGCAATCACCTATTCGTTTTATTTTAGCTGCGACTGCAGACAACACCACGCTCTCACCGAGTCTAAATAATACCAATAACAACGGCTCCAAAAATTCTTCCTTTTTAAAAGACAAAATAACGGCGCTGGGCGAAGAAAATCCAGTGGACGTTACCTTTGCTAGTCTCAACCAATTGCTCAAAAAAGACGAAGGAACTGGAAAAATCCCATTGGACGATATTATTGCCCTGTTTGCAGAAATTCGAGGATCTCTTGTACAATTACAGCAAAATAATTCCAGTGGCTCTGCAAATGTCCCCAAAGAACTTGAAATAAAAATTTTAACTCTTTCGGGGCAAACCCCTGCACCTGTAAATAATTGGCTGACTTCACTTGTTTCTTACACAGGAAATGTTTCAAAAAAACAGACTGCAAAAAATTTAAATGCACAGTGGCAAAAAATTCTTCCACAATGTGTGCAAGCCATACAAAATAAATATCCCTTTTGTTCACACTGTTCTACATATGTATCTACAGCTGATTTTTCAAAACTATTTGGCTACAACGGAATTATTGATAACTTTTTAAAATCAAATTTAGCAGACCTTGCACAAACTGATGTTTATCCGTGGCAATGGAAAACCGATTCCAAAAATTTTTCCTCAGGAATAAAAGAACTTGAAATGGCTTCCCGAATTCGCGACGCTTTTTTTCAAGCAGGAACGCAAAATCTACAACTTAACTTTAGCGTGAAACCAGTTTTTCTTGACAGCAGTGTGCTTACAGAACAATTCTCCACAAGTGGACAATCTTTTGATTATGCGCATGGCCCAGAAAGACCTATGCAATTTTCGTGGCCGAATACCAATGGATCTACCTCAACAACAGTTGTTTTTAATACTGTCGATGGAGGAGAACCTTTGCGATTATCCGTTCAAGGTTTCTGGTCCATATTTCAACTCATTCAACAAAGTCATGTTTCCACTAATCCAAATACGGGAAGTACTTCATTTAATTTGTCAATTGGTGGAAAACACGCAACTTTTGATATATACCCGACACAGGGAGGAAATAATCCTTTTTCCAAACCGTCTATTTTTACTTTTAGATGTCCTAGTCATATTTGAAGAAGTGCATACATTGTTATGATAGAAGAAGCAGAAGAAAAAAAAACAACCATCACATTACAAATTTCATCCTCAGCAGTCAGCCACCCTGGCGCGGTGCACGACGTCAACGAAGATGCATTTCTCGACAAACCTGAAATTGGATTGTGGGCAGTAGCCGATGGCGTTGGTGGGCATAGCCTTGCAAAAACGGCAAGCCGAGTTGTTGTTGATAGTCTTAAATCTTTAAGTTTTGCCTGCATTCGACAAAAAAATTCCTGCGATAAAATTACAGAAAAATTAGTGGAAGCAAATTTATATCTTTATCAGTTGGCAAAAAATCAGCTTACTGGAAAATCTATCGCAAGCACGGCCGTGGTTTTATATATTTATGCTGGGCAGTATCATATTTTTTGGGTTGGTGACAGCCGTTGTTACGTGTTCCGTGATGGTAAACTACAAATGTTAACCCAAGACCATTCCCAATTTGAAAGACAAGTAGAAACTGGCGTGACGTTTGATGAATATGCGACGCAAAATAAACTTTCTAATATTCTCACAAGAGCTGTTGGCGTAAAAAATGAATTGAATATTGATACGGTCAGTGGGGAAATAAAAAGTGACGATGTTTTTTGGCTTTGTTCCGATGGTGGCTTAAAATGTCTCATGGAAAAAGAAGTCGAGGAGTTGATGACAACCCACACGCGTATTGACCACATTAACGACTGCATTGTGCACACTTCCCTGCAACGAAAAGTGGGAGATAATATTACGTCAATACTAGTGAGTGCTAAATTGCAGTAGCAAACTTGAGTAAAAATTCTGTTTTTAAACGCCGCACGGAACAAACAGACTGTATTTTGGCAAGATAATTTTCAATATCAAAGAGAGCTTCATCTGGGTTTTGATATCGTACGTCCGGATTCAAAGCAGTCATTTTTGAAATAATTTTTGAGACTTCAAAAGGCAATTTAACATAATTATCTCGATTAATAGTTTGCCCTCTTCTTGCCAAATTTTTAATTTCATCTAAATCGTAATGAAACAAACGCTCATTAAAAAGCAAGTCGTACAGAACAATTCCCAATGAATAAATGTCCGAACGATGATCAATCCACTCGCATCGCATGTGTTCAGGTGAAATATAGTAGGGGTTGCCAATAACAGGTGGTTGCACCCGCGCACTTTTCCCAAACTCAACAGCACGAGAAAAACCAAAATCATTTAGTTTTGCAATAAAAGTTTTATTTTGAACCATGATATTTTGTAGAGAAATATCTCCATGCACAATGGTAAGTTTTTTGCCACCTAAGTCATGATGTTGCATAAATTGCAAGGCATTCAATATTTCTTGAGTGAGACACAATGCCACCTCAATTGGGAAAGGACCTTGGTTTTTTTCTAGCAGTTGAGAAAGTGTTGCTCCTTCAATATAGTCCATAACCACAAATATTTCTTCTTGATTTGCATTCAGCTCATAAACCTGCACAATATTGGGATGATTGAAAAAAGAAAGCACTTTTGCTTCTGAGACAAAAGAAGGCTGAAATTGAGAACGCTCTTCTTCAGAGCGAGAAAGCAAAACTTTTATGGCAAAATTTTTAGAAAAACCAAAGGCACCTTGCTTTTTAGCTTTGTAAACCTTACTCACGCCGCCCGCACCAAGCTGACTTGTTATTTCATACTCACCAATGTTAGTGTGCTCTGTCATGTGTGGCCGTGCCCTCGGATAGAACTGAATTCTGCACTTGTTTAGTCATAAATAAATAAGAATAAAAATGCAATAAACTATTTGTGTTTAATGAATTTTTAAGTATATTCACCTTTCAATTAATCCATTCGGGTTGGAATGTAAAAACCGTAGGAACGATTATGCTAGAACACCCCCAGTCAAAACAAGAACGACCTTCCGAAGTATCTGCTAACAGCAATGACGCCCATAGAATTTGGTTAATTCCCGAAAACTGTTCAGGACTGAATATTAATGAGAAATATGACGTTATTAATAAACTTTCTGAAGACTCCCTTTCCATAAATTATCTTGTGAAGCAGTACTTAAATAATCCAAACATGGGGCGTTTTTTTCAACTCAAAATGTACAAACCAGAAATTCTTTGCGAAAACTGGATAGAAGAAGGCCTGTTTGAGCAGATTAGAAACACTCTTTCTCTCAATAGCCGGCTTATTTTAAGCTGCTACGAGTACAATGAATGGAATGGCATTCCGTTTACGGTGCATGAATTTTTTGATTGGAAAACCCTAGAAAACATTATTGCGGAACGAGAAAGCAAACCTATTTCGACAAAATTTGCAGTGAGTTGTGTCATTGAAACTTTGAAAGCGCTTGAGTCTTTATACGCGAACCAAAGTGAATTTAAACACAGCAGTAGCTTTGTTCATGGGAATTTAACGCCAAATAAAATTGTTATTTCCCAGGATACTGGCATGGTCCTTCTTGCAGATACCGGAATTATTGGTCTTTATTCGAGAGCGTGCCTTCATAACTCCGCCGTCCTTCCAATAACAACCACATACCTATCTCCTGAACAAATTAATTTTGAACCTATTACAATTGCAAGTGACATTTTTAGCGTTGGTTTAATTTTGCTCGACCTGCTAACTCCTCTCTACCGTGAAAAAGTAAAAACGTTCACACAACCAGAGTTGTACGAGTTTTTAAATGAAAAGCTGACTGAAGAAATAAATTCTTTTAATTTAAACGAAGAACTATTAAAATTACTCAAAAAAGCTTTGCATCCAAACGAAAACGAACGCTATCAAACGCCTGCTTTATTTATTTCCGATTTAAACGCTTATCTCAGAAAACAATATTGGGTGTTCGACATTCAAGAAAATATAAAAACAGTTTTTTATACACAACAAGAACAAGATAAATCAAATTCTCCTCATATAGAATTTAATAAGACACTTGTGCTTTCTACGCCAAAAGAACTCGTTAACTCTGTCCCATTAGAGGAATTAACAAACGAAATTGAAAAAACATCTGCGCCTCAATCAGAACTCAATAATACTGAAACAATGGCACTTCCTCGCTTTTCTCCACCACCGCTTCCACCTAAAAAATTATTCAGTTTGCAGAATAAAAATTTTATAGGAGCTATTTTAGCTGCAGCAGGGGTTCTATTCATTGTTGTTTTAGCGGTTAAACTAACCCACCATACAAAGAAACTAGAACCTATTGCTATAGCTGCAGCGGCTCCTTCTGTTCCAGCTACTACAGCATCTACCCCAATACCAAAAAAACAGGTGCCTGTTGTAGCGCCTCCTCCTGTAACAGCCGTTGTTGTAGCAAAACCTGTGGCACCCAAAAAACCTGCGGCACCCAAAAAACCCGCAGAACAAAAACCAAAAGTAGCCATGACTGAAAAGGTGGTTGTTGAAAAACCTAAATTTGCGACTGAACTTCCTGCTAAAATTGCTGCATTTGAAAAGGCGCAAGCAGCACCACACACAAGTGTTGCTCTTGCAAATGTGTCTATTAACGCAGTGCCTTTTGCAACAATCGAAATTCCTGCCGCGCATTTAACTGAGCAAATGACGCCGCTTTCCAACGTAAAAATTCCTGTCTCAAAGTCTATTGTTATTTTGGTGAGCCATGGAAAGTGTAATTTTAGAAAAGTGTTGAACACCGAAGAAAAAAATAATTTTGATTTGCGGTTTAATATGTACGCTTGTAAGGAATATTAATTACAAAAGGATTGAAAACCGTGGATGATATTCGGTGGCAACAACGCTTTCAAAATTACAGCAATGCTTTTGAAAAATTTACTTTAGCTCATACAGCTTATACAGAAGATAAAAATAATATTCTGTTTCAAATGGCCCTTATTCAATCTTTTGAATTTACATTTGAACTTGCATGGAAAACTGTAAAGGACTATTTAAAGTTTAAAGGGGTTGATTTAAAACTCCCCCGAGAGGTATTAAAAGAGGGGTTTCGTGTTGGTATTTTAAAAAATGGTCAACAGTGGATAAACATGATGAATGATAGAAATGCGACTTCTCACACCTATGATGACAAGGTTGTTGAGTCTATTGCAAATAATATTATTTCTGAATACTGGGTATTATTAAAAGAATTGAGAGATTATTTTGACTCAATTAAGTGATAATTATTCCTTAAAATTTGGTTTAACCAATGAGACTATTCTGACAATTCACCAATTTTTTAAAAAATTTTTTCAAGTTCAGTCTGTCAAGATATATGGTTCACGCGCAATGGGAAACTATTCTGAAGGCTCTGATATCGACTTAGCTGTATTTGGTGATTGTGAAAGTATTCTCACACAACTTCAAAGTGAAATTGAAGAATTGCCAACCCCATATAAGTTTGATGTTTTAAATTATAATTCCATTGAAAATAAAAATTTGAAAGAACATATTGATAGAGTTGGCAAGCTGTTTTATGAAAAATTTTAGTTAATCCCGATAATGCGGATCCGCCTCCGGCATCACCGTCTTTACTTCCACCATATTCACCATAGGCAAAAACCTAACAAACAAACAAAACAAATGAAAAAACAAACCAACAGATCCAAGAAAAATTGCTAAATCCCAGAACGAAGGAATAAAATAACCCCACGACGACGGCACAAAAGTTCTGCTTAACGTAGTTACAATTAAAACAAAACGCTCTAGCCACATACCCAAATTAATTAAAATAGCTGCAACAAATAACCAAACAACATGGGTGCGTGCTTTCTTGAACCAAAAAGTTTGTGGAATAAGAATATTGCAAATAACCATAGTCCAGTACGCCCAACCGTAAGGTCCATTAATTCGATTCCAATTCCAAAACTTCTCATAGGGGTTGCCGCTGTAATAAATTGTGAAAAATTCAACAATATAAACATAAGCCATAATTATGCTTGTAAACAAAATAAATTTTGCACAAATTTCAATATGCCTGTCAGTGACAAGATCTTTAAAATTAAAAATAGAACGAACCATAATAAGTAAATTTAAACACAGGCAAAAACCAGAAAAAATAGCACCAGCAATAAAATATGGGGGAAAAAATGTCGAATGCCAGCCAGGCAAAATGGAGGTTGCAAAGTCAAGAGAAACGATTCCCGCTGTTGAAAAAACAGCCGGTGTTGCAATAGCGGCAAGCATAATACACGCACGTTCGTAATTGACCCAATGTCTTGCACTGCCACGCCAGCCAAGACATGCAATACCGTATGCAATTTTTGCAAATTTATTCTTAGAGTAATCTCGTAAAGTTGCAAGGTCAGGAATCATACCAACATACCAGACAATTAGACCAATGCTTAAGTAGGTATTTACCGCAAACACATCCCACTCTAATGGGCTTTTAAAATTGGTCCACATGGACATTTGATTTGGCAACGGAAATAACCAGTAGGCAAACCAAGGCCGCCCAATATGAACTGCAGGAAAAATGGCCGCCGCAAGCACCGCAAAAATAGTCATGCCTTCTGCAATGCGGTTGATGGATGTGCGCCATTTTTGTCTAAATAAAAGTAAAATGGCCGCAATGAGAGTTCCTGCGTGGGCAATTTCAATCCAGAATACAAAGTTGGTAATATCCCAAGCCCAATCGACACGATTGTTGTTGCCCCAAACACCAATTCCCTCCCAAAATAAGTAGCCAAGAGCCACCATAAGAAGAAGAACACCCATACCTGAGACACCCGTTGCAATATACCAGCCAGGACCTACTTGACGATTTGCCTTGCTCGCCACGGTTTCTGTGACAGAATGAAGTGTTGGATTTTTTCCAAGAACCAACAAGGGGCGTTTGTCAACAGGGTCGATACCTTGAATTTCACATGAATTTTCCATAATTCTTTTCGTACTCCTTCTCAATTCGTCTCAATCCGGGA
>JAZKEW010000182.1:1150-24159 GCA_040386785.1 Bdellovibrionota bacterium | reverse complement strand
CTTGCAAAGAGTCCACTTGATTAATTATGATCGATGCAGTATGTGAAAGCTATCACATTGAACCACTCACTTTTAAGGATGACAACTCATTATGGTAAATTGCTCACTCAGTAAACACAAGTCCTATGAAGTTCAAAATATTATTTTTAACTCTGTTGATAAGAGTTATCAGCTCACACTTACTAACAAACCTTCTGGTTGCTCCGAGGGAATTTTTACAAGTAAAAAGTTAGAACTAAAAGTTGTTAGCGACAACCAAGCCCCTTTTCTTCATTTTAATAAACGAGATGGTGTGCCTGAACTCGTTCTTAACAATATGGCTCTTGTTAAAAATACACAGACATCCAGAACAGAAGCATCCTCACAAGCTCAAGCACCTGCTCCTATGCAAGCACAGGGAAGCCATTTTTCATTTTTGTACGTAATACTTGGCGTGGTTGTTGCTGTTTTATTATTCCGCTTTCTTTTTAAAAAAAGAAATCAACAACAAGCTTACTATCCCAACAATAATAACCCAAACAATTTGCCTGGTGGAATGAATCCAAATAACCCGCAAGGAAACAACTATCCAAACAATCCTCAAAATGGTGGTTTTGCACAACAGCAAGGGCCCAGTAGAGCAGGGACATTTATGAGCGGACTTGCTGGTGGCGTTCTTGGCGCTGTGGTTGGAAATTCTTTGTACGACAAATTTAAGGGCAATGAAGCGCAGGCTTCACAAAATCCAACTCCTATGAATAATGATGACACTTTTTCTTCCGACAGTGGTTCAAGCTACGATGACGACAGTTTTGGTGGCTCCGATGACAGCTTTTCGTCTGATGACTAAGTACGCTTATACGACTTACTGGAAGTTGTATTATGCTCAAAATTGACGCCTCAAAACTCATTCAACAGGTTTCATCACCTGAAAAACAGCCAACTCATTTTATTATTCTTGCTGACAACCCTATATTTCAAAGAGTTATTGAAGATAAATTGGAGCGTCAATTTCAAACAAAAGCAAAATTATTTATGGGCAAAAGTAGTTTGGAAGATTACGTAAACTACCTTGCCACATGCGGCATGTTCGAAATTGCAAAACCAAGTCTTATTGAACTACCAGAGAAATTAACTGCAAAGCTCTGGAATGAAATCAAAAAATCTTTTTTACGAATTCCACTTCCACTGGAAGTTTCTGCCTATTTTTTTGCCCCTACCAGCGCAAAAAATGTGCTCAAAGAGACTGATTTTACAAAGGGAACTTCGTTTTATTTATGCTACGAACCCAATGACGTTGATCTTTCCAAATGCGCACAGGCTCTGTTGTTACGTTATGCAAATTTATCTAAAAAAAGTAAGCCAGAACAAGAAGAACTCGTACGTCATTCCCTAGAAAGTTATTCTGGAGATTTAGTTTCTTGTGATATGCATTTTGCGCGTATGGAAAAAGGCAACCTTTCTTTTTCTGCTGCATTGGCTGGAAACCCTGAAATCAACGGCTTTCATGTGGCAGAAGCTTTAGCGCTACGAGACAAACATTTGATTGAATTGCGCATGACTCAAAGTGCCAACTGTGGGCAAGAAGCCTCGAGCGTTTTTATGGCCATTGTTTACTTTTTAAAACAAGCCGCTTTTGTGCTGATGGCCCTTGAAGAAACAAAGAATTTAAAATTAGCCTTTGAAAGGGCTAAAATCCCTTACCCTGCACAAGCTCGCTTGCAAAAAGCTCTGGTTTTTTTAAATGCGGAAAAAATAAATTCTTTTTTCACTTCCGCTGCCAAAATTGAAATGGAAATGCGGCTACAAAAAAATCCACATCAATATTTATCTATTGAATTATTAAACTGGTTGGAATCATGAAAATATTTATTGTTCTACTTTCCATTGTTCTTTGCTTTGTAGGTGGAGGAGTTTATTTTCTTTTTTTTTACCATACAGAAAGCACAAGTAGCTCCCTTTCAAAAGCGGATGCGGCTTCTGTCGATTGGGATGCCCTTCGCTCTCTCGATGTGACAAGCGGTGATATTCCGAAAGATTTACGAGCTATCAACGGTTTGGAAATTAAAATTCCTGGATTTATTATCCCGCTAGAAGACAATCAAGATATGGTTCAGGAATTTTTATTTGTACCATCTCCTATGGCCTGTGTTCACGTCCCACCACCACCGCCAAATCAAATTATTCATGTAAAAATGGCTTCAGGAAAAATGGCAAAAATGTCTTACGGACCAGTGTGGTTATTTGGCAAACTTATTATTACTGAAAATGCAGGAAAACAAATTCGCAGTTCATACGAAATGGTGGGACTTGAGACACTGCCTTACCAATAATAACTTTTGGCATTGAAGAATTTTTTAGTCGTGTTGTTTGAGAAAATTGCACGTAGAAAGTATTTGAGCATCACCTGTGGGTGCGTACACTAAATTTTCTTCCCGAGCGAGAGTAACCGGTGAATGGCTATCCTGTTCAAATAAAGTAACAGAACAATGGGGGCATTTCACAACTACATGCTCTTGTACGGCTGGGTTATTTTCGTAAACAAGATGAAATCGCCTTTTACAAACAGAATTATCAATAAGAATTTTTTTGTGTTCAACGGGACCTACGTTCATGTGGAAATCCTTTCAAGAGGGAGCAAACTGCTTCCAACTTAACACAATTGAAATAATTTGTGGAGTTGATTTATTGCAGTCGTGCAAAATAATCAGTAGTCTAGTCGCGATTGCTGTGATTTGAATACGTAATGATGTGATGGAGAATAGATATATGAAAAAATTATTAGAAGGCAAACGCGGAGTAGTACTTGGTGTTGCAAATAACAAATCTATTGCTTGGGCCTGTGCACAAATGTGCCTTGAACAAGGTGCAGAGCTCGCTTTCAACTATTTGGGCGATGCTCAAGAAAAGCGTGTGCGTGAACTTGTCAAAGACCTTCCAAATGCACTTGTGTTTCCTTGCGATGTTTCTAAAGATTCTGAAATTGACAGTTTTTTTAATTCCATTCAACAAAAATGGGATGGTATTGATTTTTTAATCCACTCCGTTGCATATACGGACAAAGAAAATTTAAAAGATAAATTTATGGTCGTGTCTCGCGAATCTTTTGCGTCAACCATGGATGTTTCTGCATATTCGCTTGTCGCTGTGAGCAAAGTAGCTGCTCCTCTTATGAAAAATGGTGGCAGCATTGTCACTATGTCTTACTACGGCGCAGAAAAAGTAGTGCCTCGGTACAATGTTATGGGCGTTGCAAAAGCAGCATTGGAATCTTGTGCAAAATATTTAGCCCTTGATTTAGGTGAATTTGGTATTCGCGTCAACGCCATTAGTGCAGGTCCCATTCGCACATTATCATCCAGTGCAATACCTGGTATTAAAGAAATGCTTGAAAATGCACAAAAATTTGCTCCCTTGAAACGCAATGTTTCTACAGAAGATGTTGCACGTTCCGCTCTTTATTTGCTTTCTGATCTCTCTTCTGGTGTCACGGGCGAAGTGGTGCACGTTGATTGCGGCTACAATACCCTTGGTATGTTTTCTTCCGTAGAATAATCATATGGCGTTATTTCAGAAAATAGATAGACTTCTTGCCGGAGAAATTATTTCACTAACCTTTGTCATTACAGCTGGTGTGAGCTCTATTATGATGATGGCAAAACTCCCGAAATATGCTGATTTTTTATTTTCTGCGCCTGATATCCTCACTTCCTTTCTCATGTTGTTACTTTATATTCTTCCGTCTATTTTAAAATTGACTGTTCCTATTTCTTTACTGTTAGCTTGTGCCATTGTCACTATGCGTATGTCCGCAGACAGAGAATTGGAAGCTTGGATGTCCTGTGGCGTCAGCATTGTTCGGCTTGCCTTTATGCCAACACTTCTTGGTGTTGGTGTCATGTTTATTTCTCTTTCCAGCTCCCTTTATTTTGAACCTTATTCCAACAAACAATGGGAAAAATTCAAATGGCTGCAAGGAAGAAGTCTTGTGGAAGCCTTTATTAAAAACAGTTTAAAAGAAAAATCTTTTATTTATGATTTGCGCGATTCTAAAAATCTGCTCATGACAGACGCTGCAAAATTATCTCTATATTTTGGAAATGTGAATTCGAGCAAAACACATATGAAAGATGTTTTTATTGCTTTTTCTGATCCAAACAGTCTCTATTCTTCCTATATTATCGCAAAAACAGGCGAATTAAGTAAAGAACTCGTCTCTGGGTACCCTGATTATCTTTTTAAACTGAATACAGGGTTTATTTACTCTTATAAAGAAGGAAAAAACTCTCTTCCAAGTTTAATGAAACAGCAACCAGCGTCTCATTATGTTTTTCCAAATAAAAATATTCCAAAGAGTGAATTGAATTTATATCCAACTCCCTCTGATTGGACCGTGACACAATATTCAAATTTAAACTTATCCCTTGTCAGTGTTTTTAAAGATAAGTTTAAAATAGAAATGAACCCCACAAACCAAATGGACCAACTTTATCCTAAAGAGTACTTTACTGCGCTGACAGCTGAGAAAGAAAAAAAAGAAAATTGGAAAACAAGTGAAGATGTGGTTGAAAAAATATTGTTTTTTATGAAACAAATTTCCGTTCCTGTTTCAACAGTTTTTTTACCTTTAATTGGGGTATGTTTGGGTATTTTAGATCCGCGAAAAAAACAAATTTCCGTTTATTTTGGAATTGGAATTGTTATTTTTGCTTTATACTCTTCTCTTTCCTTGTGCCAACAACTAGCACTTAAATTTGTTGTTAGCCCCTACTCCATGCTTTTTGTCACGCCATTTGTCCTTATTTTAATTCTTCTTGTTTTAATGCGCTGGCGTTCTCGGTATCCTCCTTCCTGTGGTTTTTTTGAATTTATAAGCAATGACTATTCAAAATTAAAATATTTGTTCATTCATAAAAGGCCACTCTAATGGTTATATGGCGCTACCTTTTTTTTCAATTTTTTAAATCTATTTTAGCTGTTTTGCTTTTTGCTTTGGTGTTGTACTTTATTTTAACTTATATGGAAGAAAGCCAACATTATTTTCCAGGTCGCCACGTCACTTCAAAAACAATTTTCCTCTACTATTTTTGGCAATTGCCATCTATTACAATTCTCTTATTGCCGTTTACGGTGCTTATCGGTGGTATTGTAACGAACTGGATTCTCGCAAAAAATGGAGAAATTGCAGCACTACGTGCAGCTGGTTTGTCCATGGTTAAAATTTCAATTCCGCTCATTTGCGTTGGTTTATTTTATTCCTTTGCACAATTTTATTTGAGTGAATTTGTCATTCCATACACATCAACAGAGTATTTAAAAATAAAAAACAATGTGATAGATAGGAAAAAAAGTGACAACATTTTTAGCGAAAGTAAATGGTTGCGAACGCCCTCTACCATTCTCCATTATGATGAATACGAAGAAGAAAAACAAATTTTAGAAAAGCCCGAAATTTTTGTTTTTTTTACGACGGGAGTCGCAAAGAAAATTGTTCAAGCAAAATTTGCACATTTTGACGAAAATGTGGGAGCGTGGGTTTTTCATTACGCCTTAGTCACAAATTTCTCAGAAGATTCCAAAGTCACAAATATTGAAGTCAAGCCTTTGTTTGTCACTGATATTGATTTCGCGCCGCCAAAAGTGTTAAAGCAAAATAGCGAGTCTGGACAATTGAGCTATTGGAAATTAAAAAAATTAATTAAGGAAGCCCAGATTGCAGGAACAAATGTATCTGATAGAATTGTCGATCTCCAACTGAAACTCAGTGGTCCTTTTGCAAGTCTCTTGTTTGTGTTTCTCACTCTACCTTTTGCATTACGCAAAGAAAGGCAAGAAGAAAATTACATTGGCATTGTGTTATGCCTTGCGGTAGCGTTAGTCTACTGGTTTGGAAATTTATCTCTTAGAAATTTAGCTATTAAGGGGATCATAAATCCAATTGTTGCTGCGTGGTTTATGAATATATTTATTGGTGTGTTGAGTTTTATTTTAGTCAGAAAGTTAGATAAGGGACAGTAATCTATGAAAAAAACATTTGGTCGATTTAAAAAAACAGAAATTATTGACGAGATATTGAAAATATCTACTCAATTTGTTCATCAAATATGTGAAAATGTTCCTCAAAAAATTCAAGAAAATTTTTCTCCAATTGGTTTTTCGTCTAAAATAGAGGGCATTGAATCCAAGCTTTCTGTTTTTCGTTCTATTCAAGTATCAGCCGACAATACCGTACAAGAAAATCAAGTTGTTGGAAGTCAATGGTTTGGAGTGCATATTAAACAAGCCTGTGAAGTAAAACAAAATAAATTTATGGCCATGCAATTGACTGAATTTTCAGTGAGTGCATCTGACCTGTGTGAATCACAATTTAGTTTATCTCGTATGAGTCATGTTACTCTACAGGAAACTTGTTTTGTGCAAAATAAATTTTCTGTCTCAACGTGGTCAGACGCAAGCATAACAGAGTCCGATTTTACTGGAAATACATTAAACCGCTGTAATTTTTCTGGAATTGTGGTGCATGCAAGCCGTCTTTCTAAACTAGAATTTTCTAAAGTTAATTTTAAAGATTGTGAATTTGAGAATTGTGAAATTCAGGGCATTCAGTTTGAAAATTGTGAGTTTAAAGATTGCTCTTTCAGTCAAATACAAGCTGTTGCCTCAACACCGGTCAAAATTTCTGGATGCAAATTTGTTGGGAAACAGTTTTCACAATGCAGCTCACTAGATGAATTTATGGAAATGCTTCATGTTTAATTTTTTATTATAAGGAGTTATTTTTTATGACAATTAAAGTCGGAATCAATGGTTTTGGTCGAATTGGTCGTTGCATTTTGCGTGCTCTAAGCACTTATTCCAATGTGGAAGTTGTTCTTATCAATGATTTAACCGATGCCCACACGCTCGCGCACTTGTACCAATATGATTCCGTACATGGCCTCAATTCTCAAAAAGTAAAAGCAGGCGAAAATAAATTAGAAATTGATGGGAAAAATGTGCATATCACTGCTATTCGCAACCCAGCAGAAATTCCATGGAAAGACTATGGTGTTGATATTGTTCTCGAATGCACGGGTTTGTTTACAGAAGGTGAAAAAGCTGCTGCGCACTTAAAGGGTGGAGCTAAAAAAGTAATTATTAGTGCTCCAGCAAAAAATATTGATAAAACAATTGTCATGGGCGTTAACCACAAAGAGTACGATAAAACAAAACACCACTTAATTAGCAACGGCTCCTGCACAACCAATTGCTTAGCCCCTCTAGCAAAAGTCATTCATGAAACTTTTGGTATTAAAAAAGGCCTCATGACCACAATCCATTCCTACACAAATGATCAAAACATTCTCGATCTCCCACACAAAGATTTACGCAGAGCGCGTGCTGCAGCATTGAGTATGATTCCAACTTCAACAGGCGCAGCTAAGGCTATTTCAGAAGTAATCCCTGCCCTTGCAGGTAAACTACACGGCTTTGCGGTGCGTGTACCAACCCCAAATGTTTCTTTGGTTGACGTTACTTTTGAATTAGAAAAAAACACCACAGCAGCACAAGTAAATGCCGCTTTAAAGCAAGCGTCTGAATCATCATTGAAAGGAATTCTTGGTTTTAGCGAGGCTCCTCTTGTGAGTTGCGATTTTAACGGCAACCCATTGAGCTCAATTATTGATGCTGAATACACAACTGTTATTGGAGATAACATGGTAAAAGTTTTATCCTGGTATGATAATGAATGGGGATTTAGCAATAGAATGGTTGATTTATTACAATTGGTGTAATCTGCTTTTGCCGTACCACAAATTTCTTGCCTGTGCTCGCGTAAGAGCCGATTCCGATAATATTTTAAATAGCTCTTTATAATCAATTCCAACTTCCTTCGCCATCAAAGGAAGAACGCTGTAATTATACGATAATCCCGCAAGGGTATTGGCTTCTAAAAAATAAACCTCACCTTGTTCATCGCATTTCCAATCCATTCGCACAAAGTCGTGTAAAGGTATGGTGGCAAATAATTTTTGTGTCCCCTCTACCATTATTTTTTTTATTTTTTCATTCAATTTTGGAAAAGTGACTTTTTCATTCATGGCATCTTTTCCTTTATTTGCAGCACCATACACGCCATCACAGACTTCAATTTGCGCAATAGGCAAAAATTGCGGTGGTGTGCCAATGATTGCACTTGTGTATTCATCTCCTTGCAGATATTTTTCAACAAGGATTCCTTCCGGATATTTTTGCAGAAATTGATTCACAAATTGATGCGCTTGGACATAAGAATCACAAATTGAAATAGAGGCATCAACCCCCATTCCAGATCCCTCAGCATTTGGTTTTAAAAAAATTCTAGAATTAAAAAAATTGGTGTCGATGTTTAAAAAATCTTGTTCAGATTGAATGAGGTGATAAGGCGCCGTGGGAATATTGAGACGCTCACAAATATTTTTTAAATGAGCCTTACTCATACACAATGAGTGTGCAAAAGGAGAGGATCCAATATATGCAATTCCACTCAACTCACACAGCGAAGGAATCCAAGCTTCTCTTGCAAGTGAGCCAAATCCTTCGACAACAGAATGAATAAGGTCACAAGATGTGGAGTATTTCTCCCATTGTTTAAAAAAAGTATGGTCTAGCGGAAATAGAATAACTTCAAAACCAAGTGATTGCCACGTTTGCACCATGGAGTCTAATGTGCTTTTATTTTCCCATTCGTTTGTTGCATCATCTGGAAATTGTATGAAGCTGAAATTTTTTAGTTCACCAGGCACATCATACACAAAGCCAAGTGTTTTTCCGATGAAAGACGAACTTGAATTTTTAATCATAATTTCCCTTATGGAGTTAAATTTTATTCTCATCATGTTGTGAGTTTGACACAAAAATGAACGACCATATTCTTACCACAAAAAAACACATACCCCACATGCAAAACAAATTTTTAAAAAAATTTAAAAAAATATGTTTCTAGCACTACCATTTTTAATTTGTTTAGGTTAAATTTAAAAACGGACCGTAGGTAAAAATTTTTTAACGGTTTGTTCGCTAATTTTTTTGAAAGGAGAGTTTCATGGCTGAAACTAAACGTAAGAAACCAGTAAAGAAGGCTGCTAAAAAAGCCGCTGGTAAGAAGGTAACAAAAAAAGTTGTAGGTAAAAAAAAGAAACCTGTAGCTAAAAAAACTGCCGCAAAGACAGTGAAGAAGAAGGTTGTAAAAAAAGCTGGAAAGAAAACTGTTGCAAAAAAAACTGTTGCAAAAAAGAAACCAGTTAAACGCGCTAAAGCAAAAGTAGCTAAAACAACTAAAGCAAAAAAACGCGGTCGTCCTGCTTCTGCTGCTGCTAAAAAACGCGGTCGTCCAAAGAAAGCGACAGGCTCAGCCTCCCCTAAAAAGCGCGGCCGTCCAAGCAAATTGGATAAATTAAAACAATCCATGAAACGCGGTCGTCCAAAGAAATCAAAGGGCAACTCCTCTGATTCCATGCCTATGGTTGAAGATAACGCGGTTTAATTCGTTGTTAAATTGTGAACCACTTTTACAGTGGTACTTTTTTCACAAACGAGATTTCCCTTGGCGAACCCAAGTTTATGTTAATCCAAATGATTGGATTTATCAGACCTGGGTTTGTGAAGTGATGAGCCAACAAACGCTTATCTCTGTCGTCCTCCCAAAATTCAAAAAATTCATAACAGAACTTCCTAACATTGCCGCTCTAGCTAATTGTTCCGATGATTTGTTACGTTATTTGTGGTCTGGCCTGGGATACTATGCTCGAGCGCGTAATTTACGAAACGGCGCTCTTTTTATTCTAAAGCATTACCAAGGCCAGTTTCCAAAAACAAAAAAAGAATGGCTACAAATTCCTGGCTGTGGTGAATACACCTCTTCCATTATTACTAGCATTTGTTTTTCAGAAATCGTTCCTGCAATTGATGGAAATATGATTCGTGTGGCCAGCAGACTACTCGGTTTAAAAGAACACGTGTGGGAAAAACAAGGCGCTCAAAAAATAGCGCAATTTATGGAAACAATAATGCAAAATTATTTTTCCTCAAAAGATCCCACTATTAACGCCTCTCCTGGAGATTTTAATCAGGCCTTTATGGATTTAGGCTCCATGCTGTGTAAAAAAAATAATCCAGAATGCAGACTTTGCCCTTTACAAAACTCCTGCATTGCTTTCAAAAAAAATATTGTTGAATTGTGCCCTCCAGTCAAACCTCGAAATGCAACTCAAAGTGAACAAGTTTTTGTACTGGTCTTTATCAACAAACAAACTCAATCGTATTTACTTGTGGAAAGAAACTCTGGATTTTTATCTAAAACCCTAGGCTTTCCATTATTTGCACAAAAAGATGGATTTTCACTCCAATCTATTTTAAAAAATTTTTCACCTTCTTCTGTGAAAATGACAACCTTGCAAAAAACATTTCAGCATCAAATTACCCATCATAAAATCACTGGTTTTGTTACCTTATTAGAAAGCAATTGGAATGAGAAAAAAATTTCGGAATTTTCTCATTCCGTTTCTCTTCCCAATAAAATGCAATGGACTCCATTGGCAGAATTAAAAAAACAACTTTCCTCATCCCTTGACCAAAAGGTCTTGAAGGCCCTATCCTAAAATAAACTTATTTCACAGTTTATTCGTCTTCAAGGAGAAATTATGGCCCATATTAATTTTATTCCCCCTTATATCAATGGCCACTTTGTTCCTTTGTCCAAACCAGAACGAATATTTCAATCTCATAATCCCGCTAATCCGAACGACATTGTAGCGCAAGCAGGTTGGAGCAAAGAATTCATCGATCCCGTTGTTTCAGGTATGAAAGAAGCACAAAAAAAATTTCGACTTTGTTCTATTGATGAAAGACTCGCATTTGTACAAAATTTAATCGGTTTTTTAAAAGACAACTCAGATGAAATAAAAAGTCATATGATGTTGGAGTTGTCTCGCTCTCGCGTTTCGGTAGACGATGAATGGCGTTTGTGTGAAAAATTATTTTTGCTGTTACCTGAGTTTTGCAAAAAAACATTGGAAGTAAAACGCGATGAAGAGGGGTGGGAATGGTTTTATGCCCCCTTGGGAATGGTTCTTGTTTCTTCGAATATTGCCCTACCCGTTTACTCTTTGCTCTCAAGCGTGCTTCCTGCACTGGTTGCTGGAAATGCCGTGTGTATTCGCCCTTCTTCCCATTGTCTTTTGTCAGGAAGTTTGCTTGCCAGTGGTTTTCATCAAGCGTCCTTTCCTGCAGGAGTTGTGCAGGTCGTGTATGGTGATTTTGAAGTTTTTCGCAGACTTCTTTTAACACATCAATTCAATACTGTTTTGTATACTGGCGGTGAAGAAAGCCTAGAACAACTCAGACGAGATACCTCCACACAACAAAATATCCGCCTGGTTCTTTGTGGTGGCGGCAAAAATGCGGCTTACGTAACTGCCGATGCCAACATCGACGAATCCATTCAAAAAATTATTTATGGCAGCTGCCTAGATGCTGGACAGCGGCTAGAATCTACGGGTTTGGTATTTCTTTCTAAAAAAATTGTAAATGAATTCACAGATAAATTTGTTGGGGCCATAAAAAAAATGCCAATTGGAGCAAGGGAAGATTTAAACCGCACAGACTTACACGTCATGGAACCATTGTGCAGCACAACTGCCTGGGAGCGTTACCTTCGTTTTCAAGGCATTGCAGCGCGAGAAGCAGACGAAACTTTGCGTTGGGGAAAATCTATTGATAACTCAACAGAGGGCTATTTTGTTTCACCAGGTGTGCACGCAATGGCTGCAGACAAAGTCATTCGAAGTATCTATGCATCCAATGCTTTTTTTGGACCTGATGTTTGCTTAGTCCCCGTTGATGAAGACGAACAAGTTATTTCTATTCTCGATAATTTGACAGCCACACGCTGTCTTGCTATCCATTCTTTATATTCGGAAGTGGTTGCGAATATTCGCAGAAAGTCCAACGTGCCTTCTATTTTGTGGAATGCAGCAACAACCGAATTAAACCCCGCACTACCAAGTATTGGACGTGGAAATGCAGGCAGTAACTACGTCACCGGTGTGCGTTTTTTACTTTCTACGGTGTACCCTCAAACCTTAAATTTATCGGCACTGAAGACAGCCCCTAAAAATGATTCTTTGGGTCGAGTGAAAAAGAAAAAAACATGAAAAAAATACTGTATTTTTTAATTTTATTTTTTGTTACGAATGCTTTTGCAGACAATAAAGAGGATAAAATTATTGATATTGTAACAAACCGTGGCACTATTCAAATAGAGCTTTTTAGTCAAAAAAATACGGACCTTGTTAAATTCTTCTTAAAATATGTGGAAACTGGCTTTTATAATAAACTTATTTTCCACCGTATTTTGGAAGGGTTTATTTTGCAAGGCGGCGCCTACGACGTCAGCTTTAAGAATAAAGAAGTGCAGCTGAAGTCTCAAATATCCTTTAAACACTCCGAATTTAAAAATAATTATGGAAGTGTGGGGCTTATTCTAAGAAAAGACAATTCAGCCATCACTTCTCCACAATTTTTTATCAACCTCTCTGACAACAATTATTTAAATTCTCAAGAAGGGAATTATGAATACGAGGTCATTGGAAAAGTGATTTCTGGAATGGATATTGTTGAAAAAATTGCACACGCAAAAATTGGGCAAAGGGAAGGCATGTACAACGTGCCATTTTACCCTACAGAAGCACTCATCAATGAAGTAAAACAATTTTGAGACTGGTTTTTAATTCCATCATGTTGATGACAAAACTGTTTCTTTGAATTTAAAACTTGAATGTCTATGCTACCGTTAGCTAACTTCTTTTGCAATAAAATTATAAAATGCCCTTCTTCACTCGTAATGGATAAGTTGACATTTTCTATTCCATCCCATTGTTCAGTGCTTCTGACATAAGGTCTGAGTTCTAAAAGTTCTGTGAACTCTTTTGCTTTTCCCGCAGTATTTGGAAATTCACCATTTTCAGTTTTATAACCATAAAGGGAGCGATAAACCTGCAATAAAATTCTTCGAGAATCGCTTTGCTCTCCTTGCGCTTTAAAGGTAATAACAACCGATGTCATTGCAAAAATAAATGCCACAACAATGGCCGTAAAAACAGAACCCAATAAAACGGGGTGTCGTATCATTTTGGTTTTGAAACTTTTTGCCATAGCTGTCCTCATGACATACTTCATCGAACGATTTAAGAGAATTATTATAAGTTTTTCTTACTAAATTATTTTGAACATCACTCTACACAGTGCAGATTTTTTGACGATAGGAAATATGGTGAAAGCGTTTGGAGGGAAGCAAATATGCCAAAGAAGTCGATAAAAGAGTATATGAAAGTGAGAGATTCTTACATGTGTTATATTAGGAATTATAAATACTTAAACAAAGGATCTTTGCTCGGAGCGACTTCCTTTGGTGTTTTTTATTTTTATAAGACTTATAGTATGAAATATATGGATCCCCATCGAATTACAGCACACTCTTATAAATAGAAAGGGATTGTGGTGTCAGCATATTCAGAATTGTTTTTAAAGAGCCTGGAAAAAGAAAATTCCGAAGAATTTGTTCAGGAGAGAATAAGGAATTACCAAAATAATATTTACCCATTTTTTAAAAACAAAGGAGAGGTAAGTCGTTTTTTTGGGCAAGGAACCATTCCTATTTCCTGTTGTTTTTTTCGTCATCCCAATCCAGTGGCAAAAATTTTGCTTGCCACTGGGTACAATGAATCTTATTTAAAATATGCGGAACTCATTCAAAATTTATACGATATGCGTGTGTCTGTGTATTGCTACGATCACAGGGGGCAAGGCTATTCCGGCAGGTTTTTAAATCAAAACAAAAGAGGTTATGTGGATTTTTTTCCCAATCTCGTAGATGATTTATGCACCGTTTTTCGTATGATGGGCGCAGATAATAATACACGTATTCCATGTTTTTTGCTTGGACACTCCATGGGCGCGGCGGTCATTGCAAGTGCTTTATGCAGCCGAAAAATAAATCCTGCGGCAGCCATTTTATCGGCGCCTATGTTTGAGGTTATGCTTACCCCTTGGCATGTTTTAGAAGGAGCTATTTTTTGTTTAGCAAAAGTAGCTTCAACTTTGGGCTTTGCAAAAAGCTATGCATTTGGGCAAAAAAATTGCACGCCTTTTCTTCCTTTTGACACTAATGATGTCACCCACTCAAAATCTCGATTTTTTACTTGGCGAAAGCATATTTCTGAAATTGAAGAAATGCAGCTTGGTGGTCCTACCTTTGGTTGGCTGAATCAAGCCATTTCTGCTTCACGAAAGTTGCGTTATAGAGGTTCTCAAATTGTCATTCCTACAACTATTTTGCAGGCACAAGATGACACTGTGGTACGTAATAGTGCGCAGGATATTTTTATTGGCTCTAATTCAATGCTTAAAAAAGTTGTGTGTGAACATTCGCGGCACGAAATTTTAATGGAAGTTGATTCTATTCGAAGCCAGGCCTTAAATGTGATAAAAAGGATTGTGGTTCCTTAAAGCGTGTCCTTAAAATCCTCAATTGAGGCTCTTATAAAAAGGGAAATTTAGTATGACAACTGCTAGAGAATTTTTGATCAATTGCTCAAAGATATGGGTACACGCCTACTAGGGGTAGGTGGTGTTAACGGGGCTTAAGAAGCCTTTTTCTGAAAACTTACCTCGCGTAGTAAGTTTTCCCAACGGAAATATCCTCAAGAATGTTTTTATGTTCCTTAATGAGTTGCATAAAGCGAAGAGCAATGCCTTGAGGCTTATTTCCTCCTTGTTCCCATTTGGCAACCGTTTCGTAGGAAACACCGAGGGCATCTGAAAATTCTTTTTGGCTCAGCCCCAAAGATAGTCGAAGAGATTTGATGTCATTGGGTTTCATTTGCTGAATTGGTTTAAATTTTACATCCTCTTTATGATGAATTCGCTTTGCAACAGTAGTATTTCCTTTTTGATATTCGATAGCCTCTTGCAAACCCTTTTCTAGCTTTTCAAATAACGTCATTTTGAAACTCCTTTCTTTAACGCAGTTGCGAACTCTGCAAGCCTTAAAATTTCAGACTTTGTCAAATTTTCCTTCTCATTTTTTGATATGAGAGTAAGAAGAAAAAGCACACAAACATTTTCTAGATCAAGATAAAATACTCGGATCCCTCCGCTTTTTCCACGATTTGGTAACTTCCACCTTATTTTTCGAATTCCATTTGAGCCTTTAATCAAATCGCCAGAATTTGGATTCGACATCAAATATTGCTCAAATTCAGAAAGATCATCGTCGTCTAAACTAAGATTTGTCCATTCCGTCCAAAAACCGCTCAAGGAAACAATAGTGCGTTTCATATCCCCTCTCATAACTAGTATCGGATACTATATCATGAAATTAAGAAATTACAAGCATTAAATACTATTAAATTTTTTGTCCACCAAAAGGGACCACTTTAACTATGAACCACTTACCTAACTTTGAGCTTCTCGCATAATTTTATCTTGCAATTGCATAACCCCATCAATAACTGCTTCTGGCGTAGGCGGGCAACCTGGAATATAAACATCGACTGGAATTAATTTATCAATACCTTGCACCACATGATAAGCTCGATAAAACCCACCTGAAGAAGCACAAGCTCCCATAGAAATAACCCATTTTGGTTCGGGCATTTGATCATAAATTCGCTTTAAAATAGGTGCCATTTTTTCCGTAATAGTGCCGGCCACAATAAGCAAGTCCGATTGCTTTGGCGAAAAACGAACCACTTCAGCACCAAAGCGCGCAAGGTCGTATTTAGGTCCCATGACGGACATAAATTCGATACCGCAACAAGCCGTTCCAAAAGGGTAAGGCCACAAAGAATTTTTTCGCGCCCAACCAACAAGTTCTTTTTGTTTCGTCGTGAGGTAAAATTCATTGCCATAATTTTGATGTTTCATTTTATTTTCTCCAACATTTTAGGTTTCCGTTTTATTGTACCAGAAGTAAAGACGCCTCGTCAGGAGAGGATACTTCAATTGTCTCTCCAAAGCCAAATTGAATGCTGAAATCGGGGCCATCGAGACAAACAAGTCCTTGCCGCATACGAGAAAAAATAGCAAGAGATTGTTTGCTGCCGTCCAGTGTCAATTTATTTAATTGAATTGGTTCTCCTTTGGCTGCATAGGGTTCTCGACAGGCCGCAAGTATTTTATGAGACTCTAGAGGCTCTGCAGGAAAGCCATAGGCAGAAATGGCAGCCGTACTTCCTGCGGCGGTGGCAATCCACAATCCACTGGAAAGTTGTTTTTCGCATTGTGTTACCTGAGCCTCTTTATTCAAGATTGAAATTTGATAGCGGCTTGTAGCTGCAGGATGCAAGTGGCTAATTAGGATATCATTCAGCGCCAGCGGAATATTTTTATGATTGGACACTTTGATTCTCAATCTTTTAAGCGATTTTGCCCTGCTGTTTTTCTCCACTAAAATTTGTTCCAATATTTCGTGAACATTTTTGGAATTTGCTGCACACAAATGTCCCACAGAATTTTCAGGACAAGAATTCACGCCAAGAAGTTGTATTTTTCCACCTACATAATGGCTTGCATGCAGAAGAGTGCCGTCTCCTCCAAGTGAAATGACAATATTTTGTTTTGGCGCAAAGCCTGAGTTGATTTTATTTTCTTGAAAAAAATGTAGTTTACTTTCTTTTAATTCATCTAAATTGAGTAAAATGGATTTCATTTTTAAATGACGCAAGCATTCTAATAAAATTTTTCGACTTTCCACATGGGCATGGTGGGCAGAATTGAGTTGTTCTTTGCTTTGAATGTCTTGGCTCAAATAATCGAGAAAATCTATATTTAAATGACGTTTTGTATAACGTTCAAGGGCGGTTTGTTTTTGAATAATGATGACGTCGACTTCGTCTTCGTTGAGGTTTTTCATTTCCAATTCATTCATTCAAAATGGGGTTGATTTTTATTTTACCTTCTTTTTCATAATTTTTATTCAAATATTGTGTGGTGTTTTGCACAAATAATTGTACTTGGCTAGAAGTCATTTGTTGTTTCAGAGTCTCTAAATCGGCTTGATTAGGTGAAGCCGGTTCACTTATGGAATCTAATTTAATCAGAGCTTTTTTGGTTCCAAAGTCAATAATTTTTGAAATAATTTGCCCACTTTTTTTCACACTAAAAATTTCTTCGGCCAATTTACTTGCATTACCAAGCCCAGCAAGCTCAGTGTCTGTGACCTTGAAAGGCTTGCTCAAATATTGCCATGCAACACCGTTACTTGTGAGAAGGGCATTGAGTTGCGTGATATTTTGCGCAACAACGGCGTTGGTTAGTTGAACTTGAAAGTTATTTTCTTCTGTCGTTCTCATGTTGTTTCCGACAATTTGTTTTGCAATTTCAAGTTTAGCTTCTTCAAAATTTTTATGAACAGCTGGTTTTGTCTCTTCATATTGAAAAATCCGATAACCAAAAGGTGTGTCCACAATATTAGAAAGTGGATTTTGTTTATTTAAAACAGAAATAGCCTTCAGTGAAGCGGAGTCTATGCTGCTATCATCGACAAAACCAATATCACCTTTGTTTTCTTGTGCAGTTAAATCATCATTATTTTCTTTTGCTAGCGTAGCAAAACTAGATCCTTTTTTAATTTGAGTGTACGCATTTTGAGTTAATTTCAAAGCATTTTCTTTTGTCCGCTCAAGGGCAGAACCTTGGGCTCGGTTAGCCCCTTTATAGCCAATTAAAATAGAACGAACGCGAATTTTTTCCTTTTGATTAAACTTATTTTTTTGAGTGGCATAGGCGTCTTGCAGCTGCTTTAAATTTGCTTTATTTTCAACAAATTTTTTAGCCTGTTCTGCGACCTTTTGCTCCAAGATATTTTCAGGCAGATTAACAACCGCATATTGCAAATTAAATTGGGTATTGTTCATGTTATACTGGAGCTTTGCGACGGAATCAGGAATGACAACGGGCATAAAAACAAGGTTTTGCATTTTTTGAATTTCTAATTGCGTACGCAAGTAATTGTAAAAATCAACCTCAGAACTTTGTTGATTGGCAAGAAAATTTTTAAAGAGTGGCAGCGAAAAGGCGTGAGTTTGCGTGTCTTGAAATTGAGGAACTGCTTTAATGGCGGAGGCAATTTCGCCATCACTTGCTTGCCAACCTATTTTGAGTGATTCATTGGCAAGAATTTTTTGCGAGATAAGTTGCTTGAGGACTTGTGCCACAGCATATTTTTTTTGAGCTTCTGGCACACGTGAAAGACCTTGCTCATTCATATAATTAATGAGTTCGCTCATTTCAACATTGACAGAACCAGCAGTGGCTGCTGTGGAAGGACTCATGGCGCCAAGATTTCCGAAACGCAAACTGCCAAAGCCCGTGAAAATGAAAGCGATACAAGCAAAAACAATGACGACGCCAAAAACCAACGATTTTGTGCTGACGGATGAAAATATTCGGGTACCAATGCGCATTTTTTTATATTCTCCAATGGGTATTCTGCTGTCCCTTAGACAAGCCGAAGGATACATTGTTTTCTCACTGTTTTCATTTTTTTTCAATTATTTCTAGTTTCTATTCTGTGACTTCTCAAAATTTTCGAGAAGCCACTCTTTGTTTTTAGAAAAATAATCTATAAGCTAAGGTAGACGTCAAATTTGCCCTCAGAGGAATGAATGAATTTTATCAAAAGACACGCGTTCTGGATTATATCCGTATTTACAATTGCCCTAGCGGTTTTTTTCTTTTCTTCTACTCAGTCTGTAAATCGAGATTTGAGCTTTATAGAAAAAATAGTTTACATAACGAGCAAGCCTATAGAAATGGCTTTTTATTATGGAAAAAAATGGACTGTCACAAGTTATGAATCTTATATTGATTTAAAAAATGCAAAACAGGAATCAAGTGCTCTCAAAAAAGAAAATATGGAATTAAAAGCCAAACTTAATATTCTTGCGACAACAAGTATTGAAAATGATCGCTTGCGTAAACTTCTTGACTTTAAAGATCGCTCACAATTTAAGCTATTAAGCTGTGAAATTGCACAATCTGACCCTTCATTTTTATATAAAAACATAAGAATTAATAGAGGGAAAAATGACGGCGTGCAGTACGGCATGGGCGTTCTCACCACAAGGGGAGTTGTTGGCGTTGTTATTCGTGTCTATGGAAGTGTTTCTGACGTATTACTGCTCACAGATCCAAACAGCAACATTGACGTTATTGTCGCACGTAACAGAAGACGCGGAGTTTTGCAGGGAGGCGTCTCTTACGCTATGCAGTTTAAGTATTTTGAACGCGGAAATAATTTGTTAATTGGAGATGAAATAGTCACCAGCGGTTTAACAGGAGCATTTCCAAGCGGCATTCCTGTTGGAAAAGTTGTCAGCATTAATTCAGGCCAAGACAACGTCACGCAAATTGTTGAAGTGGAACCTGCTGTCGATTTTTCTGACTTTAAAGAAGCACTTGTTTTGCTGACGCCAAATCGGGAGGTCGACATCATTCAAACAGAAGGTGGTGGCGATTGGATCAAAAAACTTATTGAATCAAATGCAGGAAAAAACGGTGGTTAAAAACGAATTTTTTAAATCTCAACTTATCTATTTTATTTTTTTAACGCTCATGATTTATGTTTGTGGAAATATTCAATCGACATTTTTTGCACAAATAGGCACTCCATGGTTGCATATTGATTTAATTTCAATCATTATTGCTTACTTATGCTTAGAACATCATATTTTATTTGCTACGGTTCAGGGCATTTTAGCAGGGGCTTTTATGCAAATGAATTCGTCTTCACCTCATATTTTCTTTATCCTCTATTTTATGCTTGTTGTTGTTCTATCTAATACTCTCTCAAAACTTTTTGTGGTTAATTCTCTCATTTCTAAGATTATTATTTTTTCGTTTCTGTATTTTATAAAATATATTCTATTTTATTTTAGTATAAATAATAGACTAGAAATAGGTGTCTCCAGAATATTTTCTGATTATTGGAAAGAATACGCAGCCACTTGCATTGCAGCGTTTTTGTTCTACAAGTTATTGTTACTTTATGATGCTTTATTTGTACTTCCTGGTTCTATAAAAAAACGGTAAATTTTATGGTAGATAATCGTTCTAAACAAGATATCGTCTCAGACCCCAAAAGAAGAAATATGATTTTGTCTTCTTTTTTTGCGTTGACTGCTGCAATTACAGGACGACTTTGGTATTTACAAATTATTCGTGGTGATGATTTTTCCATTGCTGCTGTTCGGAACAGAATTCGTGAAATTACGCGACCCGCTCCTCGTGGTCTTATCTACGACACACAAGGGCGAGTTCTTCTTTCCAATAGGCTATTTTTCGATCTCATTATCATTCCGCAATACTTGCAAAATAAAGAAAAAACAGTCTCTATTTTATCCAATTTGTTTCACATTCCTCAAGAACAAATTGAAAAAAAACTGCTTGAATCACAAGTAAATCCTAAATTCGTACCCGTACGCATTAA
The DNA here is from genome assembly GCA_040386785.1 of Bdellovibrionota bacterium. Classification (GTDB taxonomy): domain Bacteria; phylum Bdellovibrionota_B; class Oligoflexia; order Silvanigrellales; family Silvanigrellaceae; genus Silvanigrella. Next base: position 3,671 of record JAZKEW010000182.1, on the reverse strand, counting down.
AAGAAATTTATCGTTGCACGAAGTGGCCACTCTTGAATCTAACAAATTTTTTCTTCCCGGTGTGGATGTCGATTCCGCTCCAAGACGCGATTACGTTGGCAATGAAGCAGCACATTTATTTGGCTATTTAGGTGAAGTGACCCTTAAAGAACTTGATATTTTAAATTCCATTTCTCCCGACTATCAATATAGAGTTGGTTCTATTATTGGAAAAACGGGCGTAGAAAAAAAGTATGAGCGTTTTTTACGAGGTGGCGAAGGGAAAGATGCACTTCTTGTCGATGCACTTGGTCGGTTACAAGTTGATTCCGACTACAGCTTTGCTTTGAATATGAGTAAACCTGCAGAAAGGGGAAATGACGTCCATTTAACCATTGATTCCGATTTACAAGCTATTGCCATGGATGCCTTTCGCAATAAAAATGGCGCTGTTTGCGTGATGGATCCTCGGTCGGGTGCAATTCTTGCTTATTTGTCTAACCCCAATTACAAGCTTTCTATTTATCAAGATGGTTTAACAAATAATGATTGGCAAATGTTGCGTTCAAACCCGTTTAAACCACTTCTTGATAAAGTAACAGGTGGCGCTTATCCTCCAGGTTCCACATTTAAAATTATAACTGCCATTGCAGCTCTTGAAGAAGGTGTCGTTACTGCGGAACGTCGTTTTAATTGCCCTGGCTACTTTACCCTTGGAAATGGACGATGGAAATGTTGGCAACACAAAGGGCACGGCTCCGTAAATTTATCACAGGGATTGCAAAATAGTTGCGATGTTTACTTTTACAATGTTGGAAATTTATTGGGCATTGATCGCATTGCAAAATGGGCAAAACTTTTTGGTTTAGGAGAACGCACTGGACTCGATTTAAATATGGAAATCCCTGGAATTGTGCCTTCTAGTGAATGGAAACTCCGCACAAAAGGCCTGCCATGGCTGAGTGGTGACACCATCAACTGCTCTATTGGGCAAGGTTATAATTTATACACGCCAATTCAAATGCTGTGTGCTTTTTCTGCCATGGGAAATGGTGGAAAATTGTTTAAACCACATTTGTTAAAACGCGTTGTAAACACACAGGGAAAAGTCATTCTAGAAGAAAAGCCAACCCTTGTGAGAGAAATTAAAATCAAGCCTGAAAATTTAGCCGTTATTAAAAAAGGACTTTACGATGTGGTCAATGGTTCTCCACCAACAGCAAGAAAAGCGCGCGTGGAAGGTTTTTCTGTTTCAGGAAAAACAGGGACAGCGCAAACATCAGCACTGAAATTTACCAAAGGCATTCCCCACGATGACATCGCTTTTCAAGCACTCGATCACGCGTGGTTTGCTTGCTATAGTCCAAGCGATGTTCCTGAAATTGCTGTTGTTGTGTTTAGCGAATATGATGGCGGGGGTGGCGGAGCCAATGCAGCTCCTATTGCACAACAAATTGTTGAAGCCTATTGGAAGAAAAAATTTCCAGAAAAATTTCAAAAGAAAAATAGTGCTACAAAAAAAGAAGCTATAAAACAAGAACAAAATATTCAAAGCGATGCGCTGACGACTCAAGAACAAATGAATATTCCGTTAACAGATTCCTCACCTGCTCCTATTCCAATTGAAAATACAGAACAAGAATCTGATTAAATGTACGCTTTCTACTAGTAAGGTAAAAGAAGATGTTTTATATTGTGTCGTTCATCAAAGATAAATTTAAAGGTGTGCCATGGGGCATGTTGCTCACAGTTTATGTCATTATTATATTAGGTTTATATAACCTATATAGTGCTACTGGGGCAAATTTAAATCCAAAACAATTTTATGATGAAATTATTTTTGTGCTCGCTGGCACATTTTGTATATTTATTATTGGCCTTGTGCTTGATTTAAAAGACATCGAACGTTTGAGCACCTTCGGATATATTGTGGTGTGTCTTTTGCTGTTGGCAGTCGATATCTTTGGAAAAAATGCCAAGGGTGCTGAGCGTTGGCTTGTTCTTGGGCCAGTTCGCCTACAGCCCAGTGAATTTGCAAAACTCGTTATTATTCTCATGGTGGCACGAAGTTTTAACATCATGCGAGATTACAATGAATTTAGTTTGATGCAGTTGTGGCGACAGGCAATTTTCATTGCTATTCCTTTTCTACTTATTGTCATGCAACCTGATTTAGGAACAGCAAGTCTTGTTCTTTTAATTGCTTCTTTACAAATTTCTACAGTAAAAATTCGTCTAAAAAGTATTTTATCTCTTTTTTTTCTCGCTGTGACTTTAATTACAGTTGCTTGGAATTTTATTTTGTACGACTATCAAAAACAGCGGGTGTTAACATTTTTAAACCCTATGCTCGATCCACGTGGAAGTGGATATCACTCCATTCAAAGTCTTATCGCTGTTGGCAGCGGGGGCCTCACAGGACAAGGATTTGAGCAAGGGACACAAGCAAAACTTAATTTTTTACCCGAGCGACACACCGATTTTGCTTTTTCCGTTTGGGCAGAAGAACACGGTTTTATTGGTTGTGTATTTTTAATTGTGT
>JAZKEW010000182.1:0-1140 GCA_040386785.1 Bdellovibrionota bacterium | reverse complement strand
AGCTCGTGATTCTTATTCAGCTCTTGTTGCTGTTGGAGTTGGGGCATTTTTTTCTCTTCATTTTTTAATTAACATCAGTATGGTGCTTGGTGTTTTTCCGGTGGTGGGTGTGCCGTTGACTTTTGTAAGTTACGGAGGAACGCACATGATTACTGCTTTATGTTGCGTTGGTTTAATTGTTGCTATTGAACGCAAACGTTTGCATGTGACACCTTAGTATTGGAAATAAAATGCGTATTATTGGCATCGATCCCGGAACTCGAATTGCAGGCTACGGGGTGATTGATTGCAAACCGCATAGCAATCCTGTTCCCGTAGCCGCGGGTGCTTGGAAACTAGAAACTGTTTGCGACGATAAAAAAAAGTCTTCCTTACCGGCGCGTCTTGGCACCTTAGCTGTGGAATTTAGACGAGTGCTCGATGTTTATAAGCCAACACACTTGTGTCTAGAATTGTCTTTTTTGGCAGATAATCCGCGAACGGCGCTGTTTTTAGGACATTCTCGTGGAGTTATTTTATCTGAAGCGTATCAATATAAACTCGTTATTACAGAAATTAGCGCTACTTCAGCGAAAAAAATGATTTCAGGAAATGGCAGAGCAGATAAATCTGCTATTGCAAAAATTATGAGTCAATTGCTTGGATTTTCAATGGAGAAGTTGCCGTTTGACGCAACAGATGCTCTGGCTATAGCGTATGCCGATGCGCTTAGATATAAGTTGAATGGCTGTTTAGAAATGCGTTAGGGGCGGAAGATTTTGACGAAAAAATGGAGGTGCCGATCGGATTTGAACCGATGTGAAAACGATTTGCAATCGTTTGCGTAGCCGCTCCGCCACAGCACCATTCGTCTTGAGTACGTCCTTCTATAATGGTTAAAAATAAAAAGAGCAAGTATTTGTTGGTTAAAATTTTTTATCAGTCTCTGTCACGGTTGAAATTTGTCTTCACTTCTGAAGAAGAAGATACGGTCTTTATTGCTGTGTGAGTTGTTGTTTTGGGCATAGGAGTAGTTGATTTAACTTTGTAGCTCATGTCTCTTAAGTATTTCACCAATTCGTTTCCTGCATTTTTACGATTATTTTCGTTGCTTATATCCATTTTATACGCAGTGTAAAACTTTTTTGCATGGACATCGTA
>JAZKEW010000181.1:4932-7040 GCA_040386785.1 Bdellovibrionota bacterium | reverse complement strand
GATTCAACATCCGCAATCCAGAAGGGAATTCACACAAAAACCGACAAGTAAAAAAATACCAACACTTTACAAGAGTGTGCGCGCTGAAAAACAAGTGAAATCTGTAGAAGAACAAAGACTGACACACGCGGTTGAAAATAACCTTATTTGTGATTCTAGGATGTACGCATTAAAGAAGAGACTTCTTATACCCACATGGCTACTTGAAGGTGTTTTGCTTGTGCTGGGAACAAAAGAACCTTGGTTTGAATCTATTGCTTGTTCAAGGTTAGGAAAAGTATTTGCTTGTCCTAGTAATGTCAATGTGAAAACTTTAGTTCCATTTTTTTTGGTGTGGCACGAACTTGTTTCAAAAATGTTTTGTTTAAACTCTAAAGAAACAACAATTAAACTTCAAATTAATAAATATATTAGTGGCACAAAAAAAGATATTTATGAGATATCGAAAGAAATTGAAAATATATTTTCTTCCCCATTAAAATTATTTGAAATTAAGCCCGCAAAAAAGTCGAAAACGTTTTCCATGTCAAAAACTGGCAGCTTAAACTTTATTCGTCATGCCCAACTGGAAAATGATGTGGATGGTGCTTGGTTAACATTAAATTTAACAAATAGTTTTCAAGAAATATGCTATCCGCCTGAATTAAAAAACAGCATTCATCTTGAATCAAAAAACATTGTGAGTATTAGTCCAATTGTTATTCAGTCCATGGGCGTCAGAGCAAATTTAAAAAAAATATTGAATTATTTATTTCTAGAATTTTCAAAACAAGAAAGCTACTCTAACAATTCTAATTGGAATTCATTTCGTATTGATTGCAAAAAAATTAGTCATTTTCATAAAGATTTTTTATCCACGGCACCCTCTTTTTATGATCACGGTGTGCTTGGTTGGAACAATTGTGCTCCAAATAAAAAAATTTCGGATATTAAGGAAATGAGCAAAGTTCCTAGTCATAGGCACGAAATTATTTGCTCATGGCAGTTGTCTGATCAAGTGAAAGAAGCCTATGAAATTGAAAATGCAATTAGCGAAAAAATAATGCAGCAGGCTGGAGTTTGTGTTGAAACATTGGAGGCTTCTTTGTTTCCAGAACCCCCAGAAGATGAGCTCAAAAAAGCGAGAGAAGAAAGGCAGTTTAAAAAATTAGTTCAAGAAAAAGAACAAGCTGCAAAAGTTCGAAATGCAGAAAAAAAAGCTGTGACAAAAGCAGAGTCTGCACCTAAAAGAGTCCGCAAAAAAGTGGTAACCCAAACATTGTTTGATGATGGCATTGTTGTGAAAAAAAGTCCGCCAATTGCGGTTCCTAAACCAGCTCCAATTCCATCTGATTCCTTTTGTAAAGTTCAAAATGAATCCATTGCAGTAGTGGCCGACAATGAATTTCTTGTGCTCGTTTCTGAGTTTTATGAATCACTAAAGCCTATGCAAAAAAGGGCTTTTGAAAGAGATCGCAAGGGGATGACTCGTGAGCAGTTTAAAGCTTATATGTCTTCTATTTTGCAGCGAAAAAAGCCAGTTCATCTTTAACCTTCCTTTAGGAATTAAATTTTTAGAATTGAGGTGATCATGAGATACTTTATTCTTGCTTTTTCTTTATGGACTACTTTTTTTGCTCATGCATCAGATGATATCATTACTCTGGCTAAACAAACTTTAAAATTAAATGAGACTTCAAACGACTATTTTGTAAAAAAAGAAGTTTATGAAAAATTTTCTGACATAAAAGAATTTATTCAAACCGAATTAAAAAATGGTAACAAAAGCGCAAGAGTCGATGTTTTTTTATTGCTCGATGGACTCGTACAAAATAATTTATCTTCTTTACAGTCTTTTTTAGCTACAGGGCATAACGATATTTTTCACAAAGAATTTTCGGAATACATTACCTATGACTACGCCGAAAAACTTGCCTATGCATTAAAAGAAAATAAACGTCTTTTAACCACAGAATATATTGTAGACAATTCTATTCGTAAGGGAAAATGTGTCAATTATGTCAACGGCTATAAAATAAATAATAATATTTCATTTTTAGCACCCGCCGGTTTACCTTATTATGTCTCTTCCTATTGCAATGACAATACTTTTGCAGTTCTTAAAATTC
>JAZKEW010000181.1:4451-4922 GCA_040386785.1 Bdellovibrionota bacterium | reverse complement strand
TCAGTCTGAAAATGCGCAGTCAAAATATCTTATTCGTTTTACCAATTATGAAGAGAATAATTACAAAGAGCATGTGTTGAAAAAAAATGTTGCTGCTACCAAAAAAGAGACTGACAAAGAGGTTGTTGTTTCAGTGCCACAGGCTAAAAATAAGGATAGGGAATACACCATTGCTACAGGCATTGGTTATAATTATTTTACGGGTGATTCTAAAAATGCAAACATAACAAACATAGGAAAACATTATGGATCCATTGTTTATTCTACAACATCTTTGCAATATAAAAGTTTTTTTGTCGGCATTGACGTTGCTCCAATACACAGAAATGTTGTCTTGTATCAAGATGTGACAACTCGAAATGACGATGGAACAAAAACCACAACAACATTAGCATCAAATCAGTCACAAAATGGGTACTTTGTAAGACCAAATTTAGGAATAAAAAAATTGTTTTACACTCCAAACCCAAA
>JAZKEW010000181.1:0-4425 GCA_040386785.1 Bdellovibrionota bacterium | reverse complement strand
GTGGCAGCCAACGCAAACGTAACGTTTATGAATACTCATGGAAATTACCCTTATTCAAACACGGCTTTTGGGTTTGGAATTGCTCCAGGTTTAGATGTGGTGCTAGGCCATAATTTTATTTTTAATTTGGGCTTAAGTGGTGGTATTAATTTTCCAAAATCTTCCCCGCAATTTGTCGTTGGGTCTGTGGCTGGCTTGGGCTATAATTTTTAGAGCTTTTCCTTGATTTAAACTCCACTCCTGCTATAAAAAGTAGGAAGATTGTCTTCTTTTTATATTTTTTGAGGTTCAACCATGGCAAACAATAAGCGTTCAAATAACCGCACCATTTCTCAATCTCGCCCTATTAAAATCACTCCAAATTTCACAAGCAATCCGCTTGGCTCTGCTTTAATTGAAATTGGTGAAACAAAAGTTCTTTGTACTGCGAGCGTGGAAGATTCCCTTCCCGGTTGGTTGCGTGGAACTCGTGGTCAAGGCTGGTTAACAGCGGAATACTCTTTGCTGCCAGGTTCCACATCCGATCGCTCCAGGCGCGAAAGGCAGAATCTTTCTGGCCGCACACACGAAATTCAAAGATTAATTGGTCGTTCTTTGCGCTCAATTCTCGATCTCAAGTTAATCGGCGAAAGGACCATAACCGTAGACTGTGATGTCATTCAAGCCGATGGTGGGACACGCACAGCAGCCGTTACTGGTGGTTATGTGGCACTTCGACTTGCTATTGATGCACTTATTAAACTAAATAAAATTAGAACCAATCCAATTCGCGACGCTGTGGCAGCACTTTCTGTTGGCGTTATTGAAGACCAAATTTTTGTCGATCTCGATTACAGTGAAGATACTCGCGCAGAAGTCGATATGAATATTGTGATGACTGCCAGTGGTGAATTGCTTGAAATTCAAGGCTCAGCAGAAAAACGTCCATTTACTCGGGATCAATTGAACAGAATGCTTGACTGTGCTTCGAGTTCATTGAAAGAAATTTTTGAAGAGCAGAATGCCGCTTTGGTTTAATTTGAAGGATAGCTTGTGTGGACTCAATAAAGCATGACTCGTTTCGTATAGAAAGTTTGACAAAGCACTACGGTAAGTCAAAGTACCTTTCTCCTTTAGTGAGTTCTTTTTCTAATAAGAATTTTGTCGACGATATAAAAGATCGAATTTTAGCAGATATTTCCTATAAAAATATTGAAAATTATTTCAGCCAAAAGTCCGAGCATTCTCGTTTAACTCTCCCTACCTTTGAGCTTGCTGGGCCCCGTGAAAAAATATTTTGGGATCCTGAAAAGACAAAAGTTGCCATTGTCACCTGCGGTGGTTTGGCTCCAGGATTGAACAACGTTGTACAAAATTTGGTGACGTTTTTGCATGAACGCTATAAGGTTCGCAGCATTTATGGCGTTCCTTATGGCTATCAGGGTTTTACCCACGATCCAGACACAAAGCGTTTTCATTTTGGCTGGCGCAGGCTCGATTCCCTTTCTGTTCAAAATATTGATTTTGAAGCTGGTAGTGTGCTTGGAACAGGAAGAGGGCATTCCAACCCTTCCACAATTGTTGATGCACTTATGCTACGTGAAATTAATGTTCTTTTTACAGTTGGTGGCGATGGAACTCTTGCTGGAGCCAACGCTATTCACAATGAAATTAAAAAACGACAAATTCCTATTAGCCTAATAGGCATCCCAAAAACCATTGACAACGATGTGCTATGGGTTAGCAAGACTTTTGGTTTTGAATCTTCCGTGGGCAAAGCGGTTGAAGCCCTTCGTTGTGCGCAATCGGAGGCAAGAAGTGCTTTTAACGGCATTGGCCTCGTGAAAATTATGGGCAGAAATTCTGGTGCATTAACGGCAACGGCTGCTGTGGCTATGAATGACATTGATTTCGTCCTTATTCCTGAAGTTCCTCTTGTGCTAGAAGGTGAAAATGGTTTTTTAAACGCCATTGTTAGGAAAGTATTGGAGAAAGCTTACATCACAATTGCTGTCGCAGAAGGTGCTGGTCAGGACCTTATTGTTGGTGGTCAGGTTGAAAAAGACGCCAGTGGAAATGTCAAACTAAAGGATATTGGAAAATTTTTGCAAAAAGCCATTTCCGATGAATTTAAAAACAGGGGAGTGGATTTCACCCTGAAATATATTGACCCCAGCTATATGCTGAGGGCTCAAACCACAACGGCAGATGACTCTGTTTTTTGTGCGAATCTTGGCCAGAATGCCGTGCATGCGGCAATGGCCGGTAAAACTGGATGTATGATTGGTTATACTCATGAACGGTTTACCCATGTCCCGCTCAGCATGGTTTCGCAAGGTAAAAAGCATCTTGACGTGAATGATTCCCTCTGGCTTTCCGTGCTTGCGGCAACAGGACAACCCTCTAGTTGGAGTTAAAACTATTCTTTTTAACTTACAAAAATCTTCGCTTAAAAAAGACTTTATTTCCATTGTATTTCTTTCCTCTTTTATTCCGTTTTTAATTTCTATTTTTCTCCTTTGGTTTATTTTAAAAGATTCTCAAGAAAAAATTCAGCGCTCTAATGCGCAATTTCAACACACACAAGAACTTGAAATTTTAGATTCTTTGCACAAGTCCACAGCGGATGTTTACAGGGCATCGCAATCGGTTGAAATGAGCGAGTACTTTTCCTCAAATAGTGAGACAGAAGCCTTCTATCGCAGTAGGCTAAAACACTATTTAAAATCCTTAATTCCGTACGCAAATATGAATTGGATTGTGTTTGGCAGTCGAGGAAATGTTTTATTTTCAACAAATGAGAATGAAAAAATAAAAACCTATGACATAAAAAAATTAGATGGAGCTTCTTTTTATGAACAAGAACATCTTATTTTGTTGTCAAGCCCTCTTTTTTATAGTTCAGCTGGCACAAGAATTAAAAAAAATTATGCGTATGTGACTCTAGAAATTCCTGTCTCATTTGTTCAAAAAAAATATAAATACTTAAAAGAAATTAAAAATCTTCCGCAGGATTTATCTGCATTAAAGTTTAAAACAGAATTTAATATTCCTCCGCAAAATAAACTTTTAATAAACGCATTTTATATTTATATTTTTATTTTTGTATTATTGAACTTATTGGCGGTTTATTTTGGAATTAAACTTTTACAAGAAAAAATTATCAATAAACTGAAATTACTCACTTTAAGGGTGTTAAATGATATTCAGGTTTCTTCTAAGTTTGATGTTCAAAACCCATCAATGCAAAATGAAATTGATGATCTTTCTGCCACATTTAATAAATACATGAAATACATTCAGTTTTTACAATATGAAATTGAAAAATCGTCCCAACTCGCAGCTGTTGGGCATATTGCTCATTTTATAACGCACGATTTAAGAAAACCATTTTCTGGTATGAGTTTGTTTTTAGAACAAGTGGAAAAAATGCAATCCTTGCAAGAAGTCATTGCACTAACACGAGATTTTAAACCGGTGTTCACATATTCTACTGAATACGTGGAGCATTTATTAAGAGAAATCATGGAAGCGGGAACATCGAGGCTGACGCTTTCAGACTCAGTGCAATTAGAAAATATTTTATTAAAATCATTTTCAAATAATATTTCTCTTCCTTCATATTGTGAAGTGCAAGTTGAATATCAACTTAATTTAAAACATGGTTTAAAAGTTGATGAGCTTCGTATTGTGCGAATTTTTACAAATATTATTTTAAATGCACTAGAGGCTATGAACTTTATGGGTAAAATTTGGGTTTATGCATCTGAATATAACTCTGAATTTGCGGAAGTTGTCATTGGAAATAATAATTCGTTTATACCAGAAACTGAAATTAAAAATATATTCGAACCATTTTATACAAAAAATAAAAAAAATGGCACTGGTCTGGGGTTATCTATTGCGCAAAAAATAATTCAATTGCATGGAGGGCAAATTTACTGTCGTTCACAAGCAAATATGGGAGTTGAATTTGTGATGACGTTGCCCCTTGGTCTTAATTCTTCCTGCTCTCAAATTAAAACATCTCAACTGTTAAAAGGAAATGCGTTGAATTTGGATTTCAGAACAATAAGTCATAACAAGAATAAAGATAAAATTATTCTGATAGATGACGATATTTTTATTGGGAGAAGTTGGAAAAGACTTGTTAAAGATGCCGAGGTTGTAAGTTTTCTGACCCCAGAAGATTTTTTTTCTCAAATGAAAAGTGAACCTCTTTTTGTCAACGAAAAGTGTCTTATTGTTTCTGATTTTCATTTTGGTTCCAAATCAGAAATGGATTTTTACTCTTTTATGCTGCAACTACGAGGTTTTTTTTCTGGGGAAATTTTTTTATGTACGGATGCACCAAGTGAAGATATTGATTTCAATTTTCTCAATCAGCATAAGATAACAAGAATAAATAAAAAGGCATACTCATTCTCTGAGTTGAAGGCTAAACAT
>JAZKEW010000180.1:285-5749 GCA_040386785.1 Bdellovibrionota bacterium | reverse complement strand
TGATCATGTTGTTGTCAGTGCTGGAGAAGTTATTCCTGCCGATGGAACAGTGGTGGAAGGCATGGCTGCCGTTGATGAGTCGGCCATTACCGGGGAATCCGCTCCTGTCATTCGAGAATCCGGTGGCGATAGAACTGCTGTCACTGGCGGCACAACTGTCATTTCGGATAAAATTATTGTTCTTGTCACTGCAGAACCTGGCAAGTCTTTTTTAGATAAAATGATTTCTCTTGTTGAAGGTGCTGAAAGAAAAAAAACTCCAAACGAAGTGGCACTCAATATTTTACTTTCAGGACTCACCATTGTTTTTTTACTTGTTGTTGTAACAGTTAGGCCATTTGGTCTATTTCAAAAAATATCCGTCGATGTTGTTAGTCTCGTTGCACTTCTTGTTTGTCTTATTCCAACAACCATTGGCGGGCTTCTATCTGCAATTGGTATCGCTGGAATGGATAGAGTTTTGCAACGCAATGTGCTTGCTATGTCTGGCAGAGCTGTTGAAGCTGCTGGAGATGTGGATGTTCTTTTACTCGACAAAACAGGGACCATTACCATTGGAAACCGTATGGCCACTGAATTTTTACCCTCAGGAAATCATACTCGTGAAGAGCTTGCAAAATGTGCATTAATTGCCTCTTTATTTGACGAAACTCCAGAAGGGAGATCTGTCGTAAAACTAGCAAATGATTTAAACGTTCGCTTTGTTGCTCCAGCCGACGTTGTTGGCATTCCATTTAGCGCAGAAACCCGCATTAGTGGTGTCGATTTAAATGGAGAAAGTTACCGCAAAGGCGCTTATGATTCCATTGCTCACAGGCTTGCTGCTCAAGGGGTTGTCATGCCACAAGACTTGCAAACAAATGTCACGGCAATCTCAAAAACAGGGGGAACGCCTCTTGTTGTGACAAAAGGAAAATCTGTTATTGGTGTTATTCATTTAAAAGATATTGTGAAAGCAGGTATCAGCTCTCGTTTTCAGCGCATTCGCGCCATGGGAATTCGTTCCATCATGATTACCGGTGACAATAAATTAACTGCGGCAGCCATTGCAAAAGAAGCTGGCGTCGATGATTTTCTAGCAGAAGCAAAACCAGAAGATAAACTCACCCTTATCAAAACTTTGAAAAAAGAGGGGCGCATGGTGGCCATGTCAGGAGACGGCACCAACGATGCTCCCGCTCTAGCACAAGCCGATGTTGGGCTTGCAATGAACACAGGAACGCAAGCTGCAAGAGAAGCTGGCAACATGATAGATCTCGACTCCGACCCCACAAAAATAATTGAAATTGTTGAAATTGGAAAACAGTTGCTTATTACGCGCGGAGCTTTGACGACATTTAGCATTGCCAATGACGTGGCAAAATATTTTGCCATTATTCCTGCTCTTTTTCTTACCACATTACCTGAGTTGAATAATTTAAATGTGATGCACCTTGAAAGCTCAAATAGCGCAATTTTGTCCGCAGTTATTTTTAATGCAGTTGTTATTATTATTTTAATTCCACTTGCTTTAAAGGGAGTAAAATACAGACCCCGCTCCGCAAAATCTCTTTTCCGATATAATTTATTAGTTTTTGGTCTTGGTGGAGTGGCTGTTCCATTTATTGCTATTAAATTAATTGATCTCGTTATCAATGCTCTTCATATTGTTTAAGGACTTATTATGCAGAAAACTCTTTACCAGTCTATCTCATTAACTATAATTTTATTTATTTTACTTGGGGGAATTTATCCAATTGTCACTACGCTTGTGGGTAAATTATTATTTAAAAACCAAGCAGAGGGTTCTATTGTTTATGCAAACAACGCACCTATTGGTTCAAAACTCATTGCACAAAATTTTACAAAAGAAATTTATTTTCACCCCCGCCCTTCCAGTGCAGGAAATGGATACGATGCTTCTCATTCTGCTGCATCAAATTTAGCGCCAAGCAATCAAGCTTTGCTGGACAAAATGGAGGCCTCTATTAAACAGGTGTTAAAAGAAAATCCCACAATTAAAAGAGAAGACATTCCTATAGATTTAGTAACAAGTTCAGGCAGTGGTCTTGATCCTCATATCTCGGTTGTTGCAGCGACTATTCAAATTCCAAGAATTGCAAAAGCAAGAAAAGTAGATGCGAGTGTGATAAAATCTCTTGTGGATAAACAAACACACTATCCAACATTTGGATTTATTGGGGAAAAAACTGTAAATGTCCTAGAATTAAATTTGGCACTTGATGCAAACCAATAGAACAGGAAAACATGGTAGCAAGAACGTTTGATGAAATTCTTGAAAATAAAAGAAAAGGCTCACTAAAAATTATTATGGGTTATGCTGCAGGCGTTGGAAAAACTTATTCCATGCTGAAAGAAGCTCATACATTAAAAGAAAGAGATTTTGATGTCATCATTGGATATGTTGAACCACATAAGCGCAATGACACGCAAGCTCTTGTTGAAGGTCTTGAACAAATTCCACCAAAACAAATTAAAGTTGGCGAAACTATATTTTACGAAATGGATGTGGAAGCCGTTATTGCACGCGCACCGCAAATTGTACTTGTCGATGAACTTGCACACACAAATGCTGTTGGCAGTAAAAATACCAAACGATATATGGATGTTCTTGAAATTTTAGAAGCACAAATTAATGTCATTACAACTTTGAATGTACAGCATTTAGAATCTATTGCAGATAAAGTTGGCGCAGCCACGAAAATTCCAATTCATGAACGTATTCCTGATAAATTCTTACAAATTGCTCAACAAATTGTCATGGCAGATGTGAGTATGGAGGACTTACGCGAACGTTTAAGACTTGGAAAAATATATGATAAGTCACGCGCAGAAACCGCTTTAATGAATTTTTTTACCTACCACAACTTAGCATTTTTGCGTGAACTTTGCTTACGAGAAGTAGCGGGAAACCAATTTCAACGCTTAGAAGAAAATGACCTCCTAGAAAAACACGAGTCGTTAGCAGAAGAAATCGTCATGGTTTCATTGAGCTCCGATCCAACCAATGCTGCTGTGTTAATTCGCAAGGGCACAAAAATGGCTGCACGCCTTTCTAGTCGAGTTTATATCATTTACGTGCAGAAAAAATCAGAAGATCCATCTCATATTGATTCTCAATTACAAAGAAAATTGCAGCAAAATTTTGATCTCGCCATTCGATTGGGAGCCGAAGTGAAAATGCTGCATTCTGAACGCGTTGCCGATGCCCTCGTCAATTTTGCCTTAGAAAATAAAATTAAACACGCTGTATTTGGAAAATCACGCTTAACTCCTATTCGTGAACGCATTCGTGGTTCAATTTTACTTGAATTTATTCATAATGCCGTTGGTGTTGATGTGCATGTGGTTAACACAGAAAGTGGAGACTAAAACCCATGGCTTTTGATTTACCACCTCTTCGCAGGCAAGTTCTCGGACAATTTATAAAAATTGTTTTTTTATTTGCATGTTTGGGTTTTTCTTTGCTTGTTATTATCCATGAAAGCGATTCTAACCCAAGAACACTTATTGCGCAAAACCATAAAGTAACAAATGAAGTTATCAATATGCTTGAAGCATGGGATTTTTTAAAGCTAACAACCTCTTTAAAATCTCTAAATCCAGAAGTAAAATTTCAGTCTTCACTTGATCAAGTTAAGAAATATATTTTAAAAGTAGAAGAAGAAGTTACTGTGAAGCAAATTGATGAACTGTGGAAAAATCAAGTAAAAAAAGGTTTATCTCTTGTTAATCAAAATGATTACATGAAAATGCGCTTGCTGCTTATTCGTCTTATCACTGAAAATCAAGTGGATGTTGCTCAAACTCTGAACCATCAAATTTCACTTTCAAAACGAATTGCTTTTTTAGCCTTTATTATTTTCCTGATTGGTCTTGGAATTACAATTTATTTTTCTGAAAAACTCTCCGGCAGCATTGCTCAACCACTCAAAAAAATTACGGAAGCCTTACAAAGTAAACCTAAACTAAATCAAAAATTAAAATTTCCTGTTCCAACAAGCCTTGAAATTAAAGTTCTTATTTTAGAGCTTAATGATTTATGGAAGCGTTTGACTGAACTTAATGCAAAAAATATGCAAAGCCTTGAATTACAAAAAAGAGAAATGGAGGTTATTTTTTCTGCAATGGAAGATGCGGCAGTTTTTTTTGATTCGCAAAATCGCATTCAATATTACAATACGGGCTTTCTGGAAATTTTAGAAGTGAAGGAAGGAAAGTTCATTTTTGAGCAGAAGTGGAATGACCTTTCTTTAATGAACGACTCGTATTTACAATTAAGAGACTTATTGCGAAAAGATAATTTTGACGAAATTCTTTACACCTGCGTCATAAACGAAGAAGACAAAATATACCGAGCAAGAAAAAAAATAGCCCTTGATGCAAAAAACAATAAAATTGGAGTTATTCTACTTTTACATGACATTACTAAAAAACTCCCGACAGAAGTTTTTCGAGAAACGTTACAAAAATTAAAGCTACAGAAAAATGAACGCTAAATTTTTATACCTTTTGATTTTAATGACTCAAACACTATTCCTTTACGCAAGTGAAAATATTTCAAAACCTTCTGCTGTTATACTTTATGCATCTGACACGCCAAATGATTTTATTTATTTTTCCACTTTTTTTACCGAAAGAATGAATAAAGAAAGCCATTTTCACACTATTCACGACCACGAACTCAATAAAGTCTGGTTAACAAGTTCTAGTGGCCACAAGCAAAATATAAATGTTGAATTTGAAATTAAAAAAATGACGGCCTCTCTAAAAAATTCTTACACGAAAAAATTAAACTCTCATAATTCAGGATTTGAAAATAAATTCTATGCTTTACTCGAAAAAAATCCTACGGAAATAAAACCAAGCATTCTTGCAGAATTCTTTTTTTGGAATGCGGTGTCTGAAGCTAAAAAAAATTCAGTTCTTTTATATCAAAAATATGCCTCTTTAAGCGAAAAAAATATTTTTGAGGCAGAAGTAGACCAAAACGCATTGAAAATTCTCCAATTGACAATTACAATGCCACAAAAATTGTCTCAAAAAACAGTAAAAATATACAATAAAAATAAGTGCCTTATGTATATGAATGGTTATTTAATAAAAGATGTAGTTGTCACATTGCCAGTTGGTTTAAAAAGTGTCCTTTCGGCAAAGTGTGCGGAAGGTATATTTTCAAAAATATTTTATCCAGAAAAAACCAACTCTATTTTTATAGATAAACTTACAGTGGCTTCTGAAGAACTTAATTCTATGCCAAACGTTGAGGCTTTGCCAAAAGAAAAAATACTGTCCGATAAATTTGAAAATATAATTGCTATTTTTTGGTCCAAAAAAATCTCTTTACTTGAAGTTAAGGTGTTTGACTCAAAAAATTTTAGAGAGATGAAGAGAGGGAGGTTTAATGTTAAAGATAGAGATGATTTTGAAATGATGGGGGATAAGTTGATTTTGTTTTTGGCTG
>JAZKEW010000180.1:0-275 GCA_040386785.1 Bdellovibrionota bacterium | reverse complement strand
ATTTCTTTATTTATTTTACAGCAATGGATTAAAGAATTTCATTATTTTTTTTTAGTATGTATATAAAACAAGAACGTCTAATTCAGATTCTTCTACGCTTTTACGAAAGCGTTAACAAATGCCGGTGGTGGGGTTTCTAGGTGTGTTTTTTGATTTTCAAAAAGTGTAACTATGGGGCTCTTTTTTTGTAATTGATGCTACTTATTTGAACCGCAGGATATGGTTGACTTTATGTTAAAAATGTGTCATCATAGTGTTAGTATTGTGTCAACACA
>JAZKEW010000179.1:0-6017 GCA_040386785.1 Bdellovibrionota bacterium | reverse complement strand
AAAAATCTTCGTTTTTAAATTTCAATTTGCAAGTCTTTATTTCTGGGGAGTCGAGAAAAAGAACTTTTATTTTGGAATTATCTAACCTCATATGTGTGCCAAAGAATGGTTCCGATATATCAGGGTAAAATGAATTCCAGTTTTCATTCCAGTAACCAGATTCCCCTAACTTTTCATTATGTATAAAAAATTCAAGGCATCCAGTTTTTAAATTTGGGGTTAAAATAATTTTTTTCTCGTGTAAAGTAGTTACAGGAACAAATATTCCACGATATAACAATTCATGTTGAAGGTAAGGATATATTAAAGGATTAACTTTTGCTGCTAAAGGTTGCACTAAAGTGATCCCTTTTGGTGGACAATATGCCATGAACATAACTGTTCATGAAAGGGTTGCCTTATATCGAAGCAAGTTACAAAGAAAAAACAGTATTCTCAGGAGTTTAAAGATCGGGTTTTAGAAATTTTAGAGAATAGCCCCAAAAGTGCTATGGCTATTGCCAAGGAGTTTGGCGTGGCTTACCCCACGATGATGCATTGGGTAAGTTCAAAAGAGAAGAAATTTAATTTGCCCCAAAATCAGGATGAAACAAAAAAATTAAAATTAGAAAATGAACGCTTAAAAAAAGAAAATGAAATCCTAAAAAAGGCGGCAACCTTCTTTGCAAAGCAGCTCGATTAAAATATGAGTTTATTTTGTTGGAGAAGGTTAATTATCCTATTTTTTTGCTGTGCAAAGTAATGGAAGTTTCAAAGAGTGGTTTTTATAAATGGCTTGACTGTAAAGATATAGATTATGCCCACGAAATTGGCCTTGAGGAAGAGATTAAAAAAATTCATACCTCTTCTAGAGGAACATATGGAAGAAGGCGAATTGTATCTACTTTAAAAAAGTCTTTTATTAAAGTAGGAAAAAAACGAGTTTCAAAAATAATGCGTAAACTAAATCTTTGGGGAGTGGGAAAACCAAAATTCAAAACAACAACAAAGGTGGATAGAAAAGCGATGCATAGTCCAAATTTAATTCCAGGTAATTTTAAAGCCTACAAGACCAATTAACTTTGGACGAGCGACATCACCTATATATCGACAAAAGAAGGTTGGATTTATTTATGTATTATTCTGGATACTTTTTCAAGAGCAATAGTGGGATGGAGTATGCAAGATAATTTAAAAAGAGAATTAGTTTTAAATTCATCGAATATGGCTTACAAAAACAGGTCTGGTTTTCCAGAAGGAATTATTTTTCATAGCGATAAAGGCTCGCAGCAAAGCTATGCTTTTTGTAAAGGAATGAAACCGTAAGGCAACTAAATTATCCTGTTTAAATTTCTTGACTTTGAACACAGATGCTTTTCGGGGATCACACCACCCTACTGAATAGTTACAATTTAAAACAGTATAAATTCCCCTTCTTCCACCACAACTTGCTGCTCGTTTTGTTCTTGAGCTTGTTTATCGTTAAGCTCTAGGCAAAACTCAACAAAAATTCCCTCATTTTTTTCGAAAATAAACGGAATAACTAAAACAGGGGAAGCACTTTTATAGTCTAAAATATGATTCGACTCCGACAAAACCGTTGGCACGCTTATCTCAAACCCCATATTTTTTTTCTTTAAAAATTGCTGCTTGGCCCGCCCCACAATTTGATTACAAATTTCACCGCAAATATCTGTCAACTGCCCCTCGTCAGGCACAACCGTATTCCCAAACAACTTAAACAAAAATCTTGCGAGAATACTTCTATCCAAATTAATAGACATAGACCCTTTTACCTGAGAACTGGAAAGTCCAATAACAGCGCTAACCTCCGCAAGGCTTTTATTTCCTGATTTCAAAAAAGGTTTTCCTGAAACAACACTAGAGCCTGTCATGTGTTCAAAAATATAAATCGTCGATTCTAAAAATATTTTCAAAATGAGAGGCTCAAATGCACCGTGGGCATTTTGATTTGGTTCAACTATTTTTTTCAATTTTTCAGAAAGGAGCTTGTAGCGATAAGGTTTTATAAATAAATAACTCACTCCGGCTGAAATAAATTGATTCAAAATATCTCTATTTGCGACGCCAGTTGTTGCAATAATTTCGGTATAAGAATTTATTTTGTCATTATGGATCATGTTGATCAAGTCGAGACTTGGTCTGTATTTATATTGAATATCGACAATAATAGCGTCAAATTTGGTTTCTGCTAAAACGATTTCCATGGAATCAGTTTCTTGCAAAAATTTAACTTCATGAGAATCTTGTTCCAAAAAAAATTTTAGCTTTTCATAAGCTTTTGGAGAAGAATCTGCAATGAGTAATTTTGCCATAATTTTTATCCGTCTGAGCTTCCATAATCGGCATCTAACCTTGGAAGAATATATTCTTCAAATAACGACCAACAGCGACTATCTCTGCTATAAAATGAAAGCATAACTCCAACATCAGACCAATGCTTATATCTCCCGTTCCAATAAGTATAATACCGCAAGTAAAGTCCAGTGGTTTTACCTGTAACAAGGGAATCTGGAGTGGGCAAAAAGTCGTCAATGTAGTAGCATTCCCCCCCTTGTTCGAGTCTCATAAAAGGTAAATTAACAGGAACTGGCGCAGGCCTCCGCACGGAACTTGGCACCGAGTAGCAACTCGTGAAGAAAACAAATAGAGCAACAATAACAAAAATCAGCTTGCTTTGTTTCTTCATTGTTTTTACTTTTAAACTGACCATGAACACCACATTTCCACCATTTTTGTAGAGGTATTTTTGTAGAGGTATTTTTGTAAGTTTCGACATGTTCGATTATGTTCTTTAAGTAAATATTTTTTGACAATTTATTTGATAACAGGAAGCCATGGCCTACACATTACCCCAAAAACCTCAAAAACGCTTTTTACCAACAAAATTTAACCCCCTTCACAAAAAAGATGTTATTGAAATTATTCACAAATTAATTCAATTTCCACCGACTGACTTCAAAACCGCACAGCAGTGGTTTGGCACTTATCATGAACTTTCTTGTGCCGTGTCGGAGGCACAAGCAATTCTTGAACTCAATATTAATTTGGACAACACAAATAAGAATTTAGAAAAAAAATTACTCGAATTTGAACAAAATATTTTAAACGAACTTTTGCTTTGTAGAGAAAAGATGATGGATATTTACTTAAGCTCACCTTTCAAATATTCCATGCATGCGTTTGAACAAGGAAAAATTGAAAAGGAACTTGGCATACGAAAAAAATTTTCTATCCCAGAGCTCTCCTCACTCCAGCTTGAAGAAAATAAACTCATTCGTGAATATAAACATTTTACAAACCTTGCCTCCACACAATTCGAAGGCCAAACCGTCTTGCTGTCTGCCGTCAGCGGTAAAATGCATGATTTAAATGAGAGGACTAGAAAAGATGCATTTTTTGCCTATTGGAATTTTATTCAATCCAATGAACAGAAATACCAAACGTTATTCGACGAACTGCTTCATAATAGAAGGCAACAAGCCACTGTTTCTGGTTGTAAAAATTATACCGAAATTGCTTTTGCTGAATTAGGCCGATTCGATTATGGAACTTCAGAATGTGCCCTATTACGCAATTCTATTTCAAAAGTAGTTGTCCCCTGCGTAACACAAATTTCACTTAAACAAGAGGTGTCACTGGCACCTTGGAATGCGCAAGTCTGGCCCAGCATAACGCCAACAGTGCCACCAGCACATGGCTCTAGGTCTGAACTTATAAATTCTTTACAAAAGCTAATGATAAAAATTCACCCAATGTTCGGCAAATTATTTGAAGAAATGCTGAAAAATAGCTTAATAGATGCGTTTCCAAGGCAAGGAAAATCGCCAGGCGCATTTTCTGTTACTTTTCAAGAGAGTGGAGTGCCATTTTTATTTGGAAACTTCGGGGTCAATTTACGGGATATGTTTACATTTATTCATGAATTTGGCCATTGTTTGCACGGATTTGCCGTAACGAACATCGACAATATTTTATTACGCCACCCTGGTTTTGAATTTTGTGAACTTGCAAGTATTGGACTTGAATTGCTTGCAAGTCCATTTTTAAATTTGTTATGGCTCAATCCTAACGATGCAAAAAATGCCCACAAATACCAACTTTTTCAAATGCTCCAGTTTTGGCCATTTATGGCCATGATGGACGAATGGCAACACACCGTTTATGTCAGCGAAAAATTTCTTACCGCTCCAGAAAGAAATGAACTTTGGCTGCAGATATCAAAAAAATACAAGCCCCATGTAAACTGGGACGGGTGCTTGCAATATGAAAAATTAGGGTGGCTGTCTAGACCACATATCTATACTTCCCCATTTTATTTTATAGATTATGGCATTGCACAAATTGGAGCATTACAACTCTGGTTGAACAGCAAACAAAATTACCCTTTGGCAGTACAAAAATACATTAGCGGTATAAGCCTCGGAGCACAGCTTAGTATTCCTGACCTTTTTAAGGCACTTGATGTGCGTTTTGATTTTAGCGAAGAACTTATAAATAAGCTTTGTAACAAAATTTTAAATGAAATAAACAATTAGTCTCACCTACAAGAACTTTTTTACCGCATTAAAAAAAAATTTTTTCAATTCAATATTTGATTTTAATTGGTCGATAGCAACCTCAGAGTTTGTTTATACCAATTGTATTTTTTAAAAGGATTATCTATTTGTTAGTCCAAGTTTTTTTTAGAAATTTTATTTTATTTATAATTTTATTTCTCTCTCAGAATGCTTACAGCACGGAGGGAAGTCAAGAACCTAGCTTAAATTGTCATTTAATCGAAGCACAAAAAATCATCTCCAATTTGCTTCCAGGTGAGGAAGATAGGGCGGAAAAAATTTTAATCAATTGTATCCGCATCAACCCAAATAATTTGGATTCAATTTTAGAGCTGGCCGGATTTATTGAACGTCAAGTTTCCACTGGCGACAAAAACATCCATGAAATTCACAAAAGCCTTGCTCTTGTGTCCCAAGCGTACACTCTAGCTCCGCGCAACCCAAAAGTTAGATATGCAATGGCTCACTTGCTTGCAACAGTTGGGCAATACGAAGAATCTCAAATGCTTTATGAAAAAACCATGGAAGAATTTCCTTTGAATAAAGAAACACTCGTGGAAAAAGCAAAATTTCTTACAGAAAAAAACTCTGATGAAGCCGTAAAAACAATCGCTGAAGCAATAAGACTAGGAACAAGTGTAGATAGTGTTGCGGACATACTTTTAAGTTGTATTCGTTTAAAAAATGATGAAGCCTCTTATTCTGCATCACTAGAGGCTACAGCCGAACAATTTCATAGCAAGTTGCTCTACCATAAATTAGGATTAGCGTATTTAGATGAAAAAAAATACCTACAGTCTGCGGCTGCATTTAAGCGTTCAATTGAACTTGGTGATAGCATTAATTCAAAACTTCAATTAGCCATTATTCAATATGAATACCTAAAAGATTTTAAAAATTCATTCCTTAACTTTGAAAGTTTATTAGCAGAAATAAAGCAAAAAGAAACTATTTCTAATGCAGCGCAATCACTGGTGTATTCTCATTATTCACTAGCTTTATACCTAAACAATAGAATAAATGAAGCCTCACGTGCAGCTGTACAAGTGGCATTAAATAGCTATGAAAAAAATGATTATTTAAAGTCTCTTATGTATGAATACAAATCTCGTGGGGCAATTACAGTTTTACAACCCGCCTT
Organism: Bdellovibrionota bacterium; assembly: GCA_040386785.1. Taxonomy (GTDB): domain Bacteria; phylum Bdellovibrionota_B; class Oligoflexia; order Silvanigrellales; family Silvanigrellaceae; genus Silvanigrella. Next base: position 317 of record JAZKEW010000179.1, on the reverse strand, counting down.
GGAATTAGCTATTTCCAACGACCCTACTTTTGATTTAGCCCATGCCTACTTGGCAGAAATTTACAAACAAACTAAAGATTACACAAAAGCACTTTACGAAATGGATGCGGCCATCGCACTGAATCCAGACACCCCTATTTATTTTTATAATAAAGCATAAAATCGCACCGATGGCGGGTTCTTCCTCGGTCGGCCGCGCTTCTTGGGCGTCTGCGAGCTCACTTGTGAGGACACATCGACATAAGGGACCGTCGGCGCCGCGCTGAGGGCCTTCAAATCCAACACTATAGAAATAGTTCATGAGAAATATAAAGAAA
>JAZKEW010000178.1:0-17530 GCA_040386785.1 Bdellovibrionota bacterium | reverse complement strand
TATGCAAACGTCATGATTACTTATGAAAGTTATTTTAATACCCTGACAACCATGTTGCTTATTTTTGCTGTTGTTTTTGAAGTGCCTGTCGTGCTTTCGTTGCTTGGACTTGTGGGGGTGTTGCCTTCTAGCTTGCTTGCAAAAAATAGAAAAATTGCTTTTCTTGCCTGTTTTATTTTAGGAGCTATTTTAGCGCCACCAGATGTATTTAGTTTATGCTTAGTGGCAATACCTATGTACATTATGGTGGAAGTTTCTATTTATTCTTTGAGATATATTGAAAAAAGAAAATCGTAAAATTCATCAATCAGCAATTTGCCCTAAAGATGACATCAGCAACAACCGTTGTAGAGTTTCTGTTCTTTGTAGAGCAAGAACGTTATCTTGTTGCGGGTTGCTGCGAGTGTCTTCTATACGTTGTTGTACTACTGGGAGCAAAGGACATGAATAAACAGCAGCGGTCGCTGCGCGGGCTAAGTCCATAAAGTGCAAATTTCTTGTCGCAACAAACTCTTGTGGTTCAAGAGGGAGAGCAGTGGTGGACTCAAAAGGTAAGGCTAAGGCAATGTGATCTAGCAGACCGAGGTCTCTTATGAAGTCCAACACAAGCATAAACTCATTATCGCCTGTGTTTATAAATGAAGGGTTGTGCATTTTTCTCATTTTTAAAACAAGTGCTCTTAAGCATTTTGTAAAAACCTCACCAAGGTTTCCTTCACTCGATAATAGTAGAAGCACCTGAATTAGTTCTGAAACGCTAAGGCTATTTGCTGGTAGCTTATTTTGAGTTAAATCAGATACCCTATTAGAAAAAACTCTCTTTTCTGATCCAGATAAAGCTAGATCTGCTCTTGTGCTTGCTTCTGTATGCTTTTGTGACGGTTCTAGCGCTTGATAAGCTTTAATAATTGACAGATCTTTTGTCTTTGATAATACCGTCCAAGGCTCTAAGCTTGAACTCAGCGTGGAGGACAACCCGAGTAGTAGAAGTGCACGTTTGCCTTCACTCGATTTTTCCCAAAGAGTATTTAAGCTCCCGATTACCTCAAATGATTCATTTTCGCTGAGCAAAAAATTAGCAGCAGTCTTGTCTACACTGAATCTACGGCCATGAGAAATAACAGATGCCGTATCTAGCATCAGGATGAGTTTATACACAAACCTTTTTTGTTGAGCTGCGTTGCCATGAGCACGAAAAACTATGTCAGCGTATGTTTTGCTGCTTGTGCGTGTGACTGCAGTAGCGTATTCTTTGAATAGATCACTGCTCATCAACGGTGGATGCATCCTGCATATTGTGTAAAAAGCACTCAGGTGCGTCCAATTAGAATCTTGCAATGGATCATTAGAACTACCTATTGTTGAGAGCAGCCATTTTACATATGCATCGACATATGAGCCTGGAATTTTGCGGACTGGTGTCGAAAAGTGACTTAATATCAATTTTAATATCAATTTTAGTTCTGATAGGTTTTCATAAAAATTGTGATATTGATTAAATATTTGAATAAGTGTTTTGGCGCTTTGTTTTACTTCATTCCAGTCACTACAATTAGGTTCGGTATACGAATGAACATCCTGTAGCGTTTGCAAGAGAATATAATATTTATTCAATATTTGATACAGTATGTTTAAGTCAGTATCGAGATTGCAATATATATCCAATATTTGGTGGTATTTGTCCCAGGAGTCATGAATATCTGGGTCGTAGGTTAGTAGGGGTTTTAATTCCGTACTTTCCTCTAAACCTTGGTATCGATTCAATATTCGTTCTAATTCTGCAGAGTCAGTCTTGAAATCAGGGGATATTATCAATGCCTGGCCACATACTTGTTCTGTTAGCAAAGCTCGCGCAACAGAAGATTGTATTGATATTTGCTCTTGTATGGATTGTAGTCTGCCACACAAGGTTTTGTATTCTTGTTTTCTAGTGGCTTTTGTTTCTGGATCTTCACTATACTGGTATCGCTTCAATATTAGACTGTAAAATGTATTGTACTTCGCAATCTTGGATGAATTTTTTGGCTGAAAATTTGGGTAAAACAGAAAGGCCATCACCCATTTCGTGATAGCGGTCTCTCTTTCGGGCTGAAGACTAATCCCCGTTGCTTCATTCAGGTCATTTTCTGAAATCTGTTCAAATATAGCATAAAGTAAATCAAAGTAATTGTTCACTTGATCTTCTGATAGATCCTCGTTTGGTTTCTTTGTTGCTTTTGTGAGCTTTGGAGTATTTGTTGGAGGAATGTCTATCCATAATTTGCACTCTACAGCGTCGAGAAGGTCTCTAAGGTTTGGAGTATTTGTCCGTGGCACGATAGAGTCGAGGGCAGTGGCAGCACTAGGATTGAGTTGAATAGTGACATTTCTATCGTAATTTATCTGGATGGTAACAGCTTGTGTGTGGTGGTGTGGTACAACTGATCGTTGAAAATGAATAGACTCTCCATTACTGGCTGCTAGTCGATTTTCTCTTCTACCTGACTGACCTACTATTCTGCTAACAGGCGCTTGCGTTCCATTTAATCCGTGCATAACAATATCCTCATTTAGTTAAGGCAACCAAAAATAGTTACGCTTCTGTGCTAATGCAATTATTTTATTATCGCAAGGAAAAAATTGTTAAAAAGTTTTAAGCATGCGGACTCAACAACTGCCGCAAAGCTTCCGTTGTCTTTTTAGGATCATGTTTTGCCAAGTACATAATTTGCTCTTTCGGAGTGAGCTTATCAAATGGCACATCTTCTTGTAGCTGAACTCGTTTGGCAGAAGTCCCACTCTTTTCAAATTCATACTCCACAAGTCCCAATTGCTCTTTGGTGCGTTTTTCAGGGTCAAAGGTAAGCCAACGGAAATAGGGGCGCACAAGGGCAAAATAGACAAAAAACATACTCCCAATTCCAGTCAAGGCAAGCACAACTGTTTGAATTAAAGAGAACTGGCGTGCAGAAACAGATTCTTTTTCTGCAATAGCGTCGGCATCGGGTTCAAACTGTGCTTGTTCTACGGTTAAAAAATCCCGACCATCTTGGAAACCAATGGCGTTTTTAACCAATTTAGTCATCATCTCAATTTCTTCTTTGGTACGCGGTATAAACTTTCCGCCATCGTTTTTTTGATCAACCAGCACGGATGCATTGAGTTTAATTGTGTTACCAACGGGCTCAATAATTTTGCTAACCGTTTTTTTCACTTCGTAGTTCAAATTTTCTGTATTGGATTTCGTACTGTTGCTTAGGCCGCCGTTTGTACCTTGGTCTTCACGCTCACCAGGTAAATTGCTTTTTGCACCAGGAACTCCTGTTGGATTTAAGCCGTTGCCCTGTGTGGACTGTTCATTTCTTTGGGAGGCAATGACGGCAGTGCGTTCTGGATCCACATCAGAAATAGTTTGTTCAACTTTTTTAAAGTCAATAAGTGCTTGCACCCGTGTCACAACTTTTTCATTGCCGACAACACGCAGTAAAATATCACGAATTTTTTGTTCGAGCTCTTTTTCAACTTTTCTTTGATACTCGCGTTGAGTATTTGTGACTTTATCCATGCCGCCATCTTCCTCTTCCATTTGTGTCAGCATGTTTCCGTCTTGATCCACAATGGTCACGTCTTTGGTATTTAATCCTTCTACGGCATGGGCTATTAAGTGTATAACTCCTTGTAATTGTCTTTGGCTTAAATTTTTCCCTTGTTTTAATTTTAAATATATACTTGCCGTTGCTGGTATTTTTTCACTGGCAAAAATAGCATTGTCTGGCATCACAATATGCACACGACTATTGACAACGGGTTCGAGCTTATTAATTGTACGAGAAAGCTCTCCCTGCAAAGCTCTAAGCTTGCTTATTTTTTGATCGAAATCAGACATTCCAAAAGATCTGTCATCAAATTTTTCCCAACCCGCACCTGTGCCCGTACTTGGTAAACCCTCTTGTGCCAACTGCATTTTGATATCTAAAATTTTATCTTCTGGAAAAGACATGGTGTCTCCATCCAGTTTAAAGTCATGCATATTCGCTTTTTTTAATTCTGCAAGAATGGCAATTTTGTCTTCACTGGACAAACTAGTGTAGGCAACCTCGTAAGCAATGGTTGGTTTATAAAGAATCAACATGCACAAAATAAAAAGCACAGCAAGAAAACCAGCACCAATTGCAATTTTACGGCCTTTGGTTAACCCAGAATAAAATGTTTTACTTTGAGAAGAAAGTTGAAGCAAAAATTGTTTAAACTTGTTTAGTATCATTTATTAAACCTGCATCCTCATGACTTCTTGATATGCCTCAATGACTTTATTTCTCATTTGTACCATCATGTTGAAACCAAGTTCAGCCTTGGTTACAGCAAGCATTGTTTCATGAATATTGCTGCTTTTTCCGCTGGCTAAATCCATACTCGATTTTTCTGCTTCTAAAGCAGAGGTGTTCACTTCTTTGATTCCCTTTTCAAGAAGATCCAAAAATTCCGATTTTCCTGCACTAGTGGACTTGTCTTCTTTTCCTGATACTTCAGCCGAAGCACGTTTTAAATCTTGAGTTAATTTTTCAAAATCAATTGATGTTGGAGTTATGCCCTTTATTGCCATAAGAGACGATTTCCTTTTTACGATCTGCCAATGGAAATAGCTGTGGTTGCCATTGATTTTGTCGCTTGAATTGCTTGGGTATCGCTTTCAAAATTTCGATTGGCCGTAATCATATTGACCATTTCTTCCATGACAGAAATATTTGGCATGGCGACGTAGCCTTGGTCATTTGCATCGGGGTGATTAGGGTTAAACACCATTTTCGCTGGTTTTTTGTCTTCAACAATACCATCTACGTTCACCGCTTTTAAATTATTGTCAAAGGCAAGGCGCATGAGGTTGTCGAAACTAACTCCAGAACTGCGAGCAGAAAAAACAACATCTTTGCGCTTATAAGGGCCACCTTCTTCAGTGCGAGTGGTATTTGCATTTGCCAAGTTTGAAGAAATAACATTCATGCGAATGCGTTCTGCACTAAGTCCCGAGGAACTTATTTCGAGGCCTTCAAGAATGCCACCAGTTTGTCTTAGAGCCATTTAATTAACGACCTCCATTAATTCCATAACGCAACATTCCAAGTTGTCTGTTTAAAACTTCAATTGTTGCTCTATATATAATTTGATTGGCTGCCATTTCTGTCATTTCTTTATCAACATCTACCGTATTGCCATCGGAGCCAATGCTTTCCGTTGGTTTGACAAACATATCCGGTTTTAAAACACCGTCGGCACTAATGCCTGGGGTTCGAATATGTTTAGGATCTGTTGTTTTCATCATCATTTGTTCACTGTTTCCAATTGCAGATTGCAATTGTTTTTCAAAATCAAAGCCGAGGGCTCGGTATCCTGGCGTCATAGAGTTTGTTACGTTAGACAAATTCACCATATGACGTTGCATGCGTAAGTTTAGGCTTTCCTCTAAGACAGCATCCGCTTTATTAAAAATTTGATTTTCAAGAACAGCGGCTCTCATGCATTTTTTCCTTCAACTTCGTATCCGCATTCAACAAGTTCATTTAATTTGTAGCGAAGAGCGCGCAGAGAAATGCCGAGAGCCTTCGCGGTATGGGTTCTGTTTCCATTCATTCGACGCAGGGTCTGTAAAATAAGACGTTGTTCAAGTTCTCTCAGTGTTACTTGAGGAAGTGGATCACCCATGGCTACTTCTGTTCTGCTATTTGTGCGAATGAGGTGAAGATCTTCCACGCCAATATAGTCACGTGTTGCGAGTAGTACAGAGCGTTGGACCACATTGCGGAGTTCGCGAATATTGCCTGGCCATGTGTAGGTGCGTAGCGCTTGTTTTGCTGTTGGTGACAATTGAACATTTTTAGAAAACTGTAAATTAAATTCGCGGAGACAAATTTCAGAATAAAAATCAATGTCCACAGGGCGGATGCGTAGTGGAGGAATTTCTAAATGAATAACATGGAGTTTAAAAAATAAATCATTGCGAAAACGTTGTGCATTGACTTCATCTTGTAAATTTCTGTTGCTGCAAGCAATAATGCGTGCATCTGATGCAGTGCCTTTGCGAATTGCACCTTTATTGATATCTTGTTCCTTTAAAACTCTAAGCAACTTTAATTGCATAGAAGCATCAAGCTCGGTAATTTCATCGAGCATGAGAGAACATGTTTCGTGAATACGCCCAGAATTCATTTGATTAAAATCGTGGGGATTTTTTTGTGTATTAAAAATTTCCATTTCAAAAAAATTGGGTGGAATACTTGAACAGCTTGCAACCACAAAGCGGCCTCTGTCACGTCCTCCTGCAATATGAATGGATTTTGCAAATGTTTCTTTGCCTGTTCCACTTTCACCCGTAATGAGAACTGGGACTTTTGTTGGGGCAATGGTTCTAGCCACTTCAAGAAGTTTAAAAACTTTTTCATCACGAGTTGGGTAGTGGCGCAACATTTCCTCTTCCGAAATCCTATTTTCACTTTCAGAAGGAAGAGAATTTGTGTAGTTGTTGGTCGCCACTCCAGAACTAGGCGAGTTTGGGTAAGCCCCGGGATCAAAGTCAAAGAGTCCATTTGGACGAGAATCGCTCATAATCGCACCTCCAATGCTTGTAGCATGTTTATTTATTAATTCTATCTAGTCTTTCATTTGCTAGAGATGAATATCTTTTGTCGTTTGTGTCATTAGCAGCGAGCAACCAAGCTGTTTTTGCTTTGTCAAAAAGCCCAGCTCTTGCATAAACAACTCCTGCTTTATAGGCAGCCTCAGCTCGATGCGTTCCTTGCGATAAATTAGCAACCGCTAAAAACATATCTCCTGCTTTGGAAAACCTTTCCGCATCACGTAAATCATTTGCAAATTGCATGATGGACGTTTCCACTATTTGAACGTCATCTGGAGATTTTGCGGGATAAGCGAGAATTTTTTCATAAATTAATTCTGCTTGTGGTTTACCCCGTAATTCCTTGCTCCATTCAGACAGTGTGGAAAGTGTTCTTTCTTCGTAACGACCAAGTTTTACTTCATCCATAAGCACATTGAGTGCGATTTTATTGCGATAAGGAGTTATTGATAGCTCTCGCAACGCCGCAATCGTTCTGTCCGTGAGGCCGTCCGTTGCTCTTGTTTCATTTTGTTCAATTCGTTTTATGAGTTCGTTTGCGTGTTTGGGCTCATTGCTTTTGTAAAGTAATAGAGCAGCAAGAGAAGCAGCTTCATTCTTCTTTTTTGAATCTGATGAAGCCTTTAAAAAAGATTCGTAAAGTTGGACAGATTTTTTGTATTCACCAACAGCGTCGAAGGCTTGAGCTCGAGTGAAAAGGGCTTCACTATCTGCAAAGCTGAAAGTAAGGAGAGCGGGTCTCGCCTTGTTTTCAAATTCAACCCAAGAATTCCAATCTTTATTTTTTGCTATTTCTGTAAGCAAGGATTTCACTCTCCCCTGTACAATGCTTTCCAATTTTGCTGTGCGAGAATCCCCTGGGGATAATTTTTTAAACTGCTGCACGGCAATATCTGCACCGGTAATGTTGTCTTTTTCCGCTAAATATCTATCACGATCGTATGCACAATTTTTAAGCAAGTCAAACGGGACGCGACCTGAAGTGACACATGTGTCGAGATTTTGCTGATATAATTTTACCGAGTTGGGATCATTATCTACAACGCCATCAAGAACTCTTAATGAGGCTGCAATTTTCACAATAGATGGATTTTTATCGTTTAATGCTAATTCTGCATACATTTCTTCATTTTTATGACCAATTTTTCCATTGCCTTTATTTTGTGAATTAACGAGTTCATCAATGTCAATAATTCTTAATTTTGCAAATGGAACAAGTGAGCTTCCAGGATGGTTGACAATTAATGTTTTAAAATAATCGTTGGAAATATCAAAGTTTTTAAATAAAAATGCACTCTCCCCTGCTTGCCACAAAAGCCTATCACTTTGTTTAAATTTATTTTCATCAAGTGCTGCTAATTTGCGGTAAATTGTCAGTGCTTTTTCTTCCTGACCTCCAAGATACAAATCGTCGGCTAAATTTTTTGCCGCCAAAAATTCGTTTTTACTTCCAAATAAGTTGCCAATTTGTCTTGCCAAGTCTGCTTTTTTTGCATCGCTTAATGGTTTGATGAGTTCTAAACGAGAATAAATTTCCGGTAGGTCGTATTTGTTGCTTTTTGTTACACTTCCTGCCGTATTTATGTCATTCGGTGGTTTATTCATGACCGCTGCAGGAGATATTTGTGGTTGTTTTAATTCCATGGGTTTTGATGTTGATATTTCTGAATTATTTTTATTGTCTGAGTTCGCATAGCCTGTATAGCCACCAAGAACATCTGGTTGCCAATTCCATTGTTCCTTTAAGCTTAATTTTTCTTGTTCTGTTCTCCAAAAATCAACCAGTATTCTCCAAGGTTCTTCCTTCGTTGCAACGAGCCAAGCAATTGGAAAATTTTTTAATTGAATATTTAAAATAACTTCTGATTCTTTTTCTTGGACAACAATTCTTTGTATATAACGAGTATCGTAGAAAGAAGAATTTTTAACTTCTTCAGAACGTGCAGGAATAATTCTAATTTGTAGTGTTCTTGTTTCTTTATCAAAACGCGTTGCATATCTTCTAGGACTGCCTAAATCAAGAGTTAATCTGTAGCTATCATTTGTAAAAGGAATATTATTTGTATTTTTTAGTGTATTTTTTTCTGCAAAAGCAAACGAACTCAAATAACTTGAATTTATTAGAATGCAAAGCAATAAGTTAGATCCAGCAAAAAATTTTCCCTTGTGCAAAATTTACTCCTATAAAATACCTAGGCATACATTTACATTTACCTAAGCTTACTCGAGGAGATGATCTTTTTGTCTGTCTAAAAAATGGCAGAATGAGAACTTTTGACGTGGCAAATTAACTCAATAATATTATTCGGAAAGAAGGGATTGATGTCAATTAATTATGACTGTATGGTACACGGGACCAATTTTGTATGGTCCCTATTTTTTTTTGGCGGTATTTAACATGAAAAGTTCGATGAAACAAATATTTATATGTTCTTCATGTGGCGCAACGCATTCTAAGTGGCTTGGTAAGTGTCCTGATTGTGAGGCCTGGAACTCTATTGTTGAGGAAATTGTTCACAAAAATCAAAAAACTTTAGATAATTATAAGCCATCATCAGTCTTTTCTCTGCCAAAAATTGAGTATAAGGAAGAAAAACGAACTTTTTGCGGTCTTGCAGAACTCGACAGAGTGCTTGGAGGCGGCTTGGTTACGGGAAGCCTCGTGCTTTTGAGCGGTGACCCCGGTATTGGAAAATCGACACTACTTTTACAGGCTTTGTATGGACTTGCGCATAGAGGTTTTAAAGTTCTTTATGCCAGTGGTGAAGAAAGTTTAACACAAATTAAGTTAAGAGCAGAAAGACTTGGTTCAGTGCATCCCAATATTTTTGTAAGCAATGAAACCAACATGGATGCTATTCTTGACACCGCAAAACAAATTAAACCACAGGTTTTGGTGGTTGACTCCATTCAAACGGTTTACCATCCTGCACTTTCAGGAACTCCTGGCAACGTGAGTCAAATTCGCGAATGTGCTAACCTGCTCATGCAATTTGCAAAAGGCGAAAATGTTTCTACATTTATCATTGGCCACGTGACAAAAGAGGGTAATATTGCAGGCCCTAAATTGCTAGAACATTTGGTAGATACTGTCATGCATTTAGAGGGTGATTCTTCTAGCGGTTACCGCATTTTGAGAGCACAAAAAAACCGTTTTGGTTCCACAGGTGAAATTGGGGTTTTTGCCATGCAAGGGCACGGCCTTGTTGATGTCGCTAATCCAAGCGCTCTTTTTCTTGATGAGCATAAAGAAAACTACGAAGGCTGTGCTGTGGCAGTCAGTATGGAGGGCAGCAGGCCCATGCTTGTAGAAATTCAGGTGCTTGTTGGCAAAACTTCATTTGCATCACCTCGGCGCCTTGCCACTGGGTTTGATACAAATCGTTTTACAATTTTGCTTGCGGTGCTTGAAAAACGTGCTGGACTTTATTTGTCTAACGTTGACGTCTACGCAAATGTGACAGGTGGTTTTAAAATTTACGAGCCTGCTGTCGATTTAGCGACGGCGGCGGCGGTGAGTTCATCTTTATTAAACAAACCATTACCACCTAAAAGCGCGTTTTTTGGTGAAGTGGGGTTGTCTGGGGAAGTGCGTTTGGTGAATCATGCGCTGTTGCGTATTCAAGAGGCTTTTAAACTTGGTTTTGAGCGGGTGTATATTCCGGAGAGGAATTATCAACTTGAAAAAGAACATATTTTTAAATTGCTGGAAAATAGTTCAAGGCATATGCTTGTTGTTCCGGTGGCGAGTGTGAATGAAATTATTCGGCTTGATTGAGGTTACTTAAAATGTCAGAAGAAAAGAAAAAAATAAAATATGATAATTTAAAAAAGGCTACGAGAGGCTTGGAAAAAGCTATTTTGAAGTGTGAATCATTAAAAAGTAATCCTGAATTAAGAGAATATATTCGTGATAGTGCGATTCAGCGGTTTGAATTTACTTTTGAACTTGCTTGGAAAACCTTAAAAAGATTTCTAGAAATTTATATGCTTGAAAATGTGGATAGTCTTATTGCTAGTAATTTATTTAGAATGGGTGCTGAGTCTGGACTTATTCAAAATAGTGAATTTTGGTTGGAGTTTAAGAGAAATAGAAACTTAACAAGCTATACTTATGATGAAGATTTAGCTGAGAAAGTTTATGAAAATTCAAAAATATTTTTGGTTGAAGTTAAATATTTTATAAAAAAATTAGAGGAAAAAATTGTGTGATTTTTGCTGAAGAAAAACATTTAAGTATTGTAAGAATAATTTTAAAAAAATATGTTCCAAATGCAGCTATTAAGGTTTTTGGATCACGGGTAAATGGTAATCCAAAACTTTACTCCGATCTTGATCTTGCTATTGATGCCAAAGAACAAATAAGCTTGTTAACTCTTGCTAAAATTGAGCATGATTTTGAAGAATCATCTCTTCCTTTTCGCGTCGATGTGATGGATTGGCAATCAATTTCATCAGAAATAAAAGAAAATATTTTAGAAAATTTTGAATTATTATAAAATTTTCTCCATCTTTTTAGGAAAGAATTTATGTCTACTACTCATGATCCTTTTAAAACAGAAATTGCTCAATTTGTAATTGACGAATTAGAACAATTTTTCGTGCAAGTAACAACCTTTAATTTTGACATCGTAAGTTTATTAACTATCCCCCCCAATTTTGAGTTTGGCCAAGCCGCACTCCCTTGTTTCACTTTTGCAAAAGCATTAAAACAATCTCCAAATAAAATTGCGGAAACTTTGGCAAAAAACATCAATGCCAAAGAAAAAAAATTTATTCTGGAAGTAAAATGTGTTAATGCCTATTTAAATTTCTACGTTAATTTTGAAAATTTATGTGAATATTTATTAGGTAATTTAGAAAAAAATTCTTCATTTCAGCAGGAATTTTTATTAGAGAATGAAAAAGAAAAAATTGTTGTTGAATACTCCCAACCAAATACCCACAAAGCTATGCACGTCGGGCACTTGCGTTGTCTTGTGCTCGGCGATGCCGTGTGTAATTTACTTGATTATGCTGGCCACACAGCAGTTCGGGCAACTTATCCAGGTGATATTGGCACACACGTAGCAAAAATTATTTGGTATTTAACCCACCCGACAAAAAAAGAGCTGCCCGTTGAAAACAAGGCACAGTGGCTTGGAGTCATGTACGCAAAGGCTGATGAGGCTTTAAAAGCTCTGAAAGGCAGCGAACAAGAAACACAAGTAAAAAAAGATATTGCAGAAATTCTGAAACAAATTAATACAAAATCAGGCGAGTATTATGAACTTTGGCATGAAACTCGTGAATGGAGTTTGGAGTATTTAAGGGGTATTTATGCTTGGCTAAATTCACATTTTGACGTTTGGTATTTTGAAAGTGAGTGCGAAGCACCTTCTAAAGAACTTGTCAAAAAGAAATTTGAAGAAGGGTTTTTTATAAAAGATAATGGTGCTATTGGCATTGATTTAAGCCAATGGAAACTTGGTTTTGCCATGTATTTAAAATCGGATGGCAATGGTTTATATCAAACAAAAGATCTCGATTTAATTTCTAAAAAATTTGCTGACCCCACTGTGACAAAATCAATTTATGTTGTTGATGCGCGCCAAAAATTTCATTTCGATCAGTTATTTAAAACTGCTGAGCTTATGGGTTATCCGCAAGCAGCAAAATCAACACATCTTTCCTATGAAACGGTGAATACAGAACAAGGCATTCCATTTAGCTCACGAGAGCTGAATGGCCTTGGACTTCTTGAGCTGAAAGAAAAAATGGAAGAAACCGTGATTTCGAATTATCTTGAGCGTTACCGAGATAGCTGGACAGAGGAAGAAATAAAAGAAACTGCAAAAAACGTGACAATTGGTGCATTAAAATATGGAATGCTGCGAGTGGATAACAACACACAAATTCATTTTTCTTTAAATGAATGGTTAAAGCTTGATGGTGAAACAGGGCCGTATTTGCAATATGTGCATGCACGTTGCTCTAGTATTTTACAAAAAATTGGTTCTTATTCCGTTAATTTTAAGCCTGAATTTGTTCAAACAGAAGAACAACAATTATTCTTTTTAATTGCTCGTTTTAACGAATTTGCCTTGCATGCAGCAACACAATGTAGACCATCTGTGCTTGCAAATTATTTGTATGATGTGGCGAAGAATTTTAATCGCTTTTATGAAGCCTGTTCAATAAAAGAAAGTCATGGAAATAGCAGAGAGACAAGATTAGCTTTGGTTTTTATGACAAAAAAGGCCATTTACAATGGCCTGCATTTACTTGGAATTCCGGCTTTGGAAAAAATGTGATACACTCCGTCTTGGGGTTTTTGTAAAGTATCCCAGTGGTACGTGCATATATAGATTTTTTAACTTGCTCTATCGAATGGTTGTATTGACAGCTGAAAACCGAGTTCGTTTAAAACGATCTCAAATGTATTAAGTCTAGGGTTTCCGTTGAGAGACAGTGTTTTGTAAAGGCTCTGGCGATTTAATTTAGTTTTTTCAGCTAATTTACTCATTCCTCCTTTTGCTTCCGCAACGTTTCTGAGAGAAACAAGTAAGGATTTTATGTCATGAGTTTCTTGATAGTCTTCAATTGCAACCTTGATGTAAGCCTCAAGTTCATTTGGGTCTTGTAACGACTGAATCAGAGAATCATGATAGCTTTCTGTATTTTTCAATATTTGCCTTCTAGTCATGTACACGCTCCTTAAATTCTTTCCAAAAAGATTTTGCTTTTTTTATATCTTCGGTCTGTGAACTTTTATCACCACCACATAACAAAAGGATGATGCAGTCATCGTAATCGGTGAAGTAAACTCTGTACCCAGGTCCAAAAAAAAGCCTTAATTCCTGCACGCCTTCTCCTACTGGATTGCAATCTCCGTAGTGCCCTAACTCTAGTTTATCGAGACGTTTTCTTATTCGAGCACGGCCTATTGTATCCTTCAAGCTATCAAGCCATTCTCTGAACGGAACTTTGCCTGATATGGTGGTGTAGTTTCTCAGTTCTTTGAAATTTGTCATCCTACCTCCATGCAGATATTGTCGTCTATAAGCGACAAAAATTCAAGTTGTTTTTTCTTGTTGATTTTAGTTTATGAGAAGAAATGTATTTGATTTAATAGTAAGTTTGGAAAATTAAAGACATATTTTCGATAAGTGGTGTTAACGCTCTTTAAAAATTCGTAATAAGTAACAAATCAGCTCGTGATGAATTGGTTTAACAGATAACAAAATCGTACAAGGAATTAAATCTGGAGATTTAACGGAGGCACCATTAAGCATGTGAGTTGACCTCCTCAATTTCGACAAACTCAATTGTGCCATCACTTTTGAGTCGATAAAGGGAGAGGTAAATTATTTACCTTCTTTATGCACAGTGTGCTTATTGCAATATTTGCAATGTTTTCTAAGTTCAATTTTTTTAGTGGAAGCTTTTTTATTCTTTGTGGAAGCATACATGTTGTTGCCGTTGCAAGGAATTTTGCCATCACCAGTACAAATTAATTTGATAATTTCTCTCATAAATAGACTCCAAAACTTTAACCTCTTGCAAAAAGAGGTTTTTTTTAACATAAGTAAGAGCGCAAAGTACGCTGTTGGCAGCGAAGCTACAAATAATTCAAACAGAATGCAAGCGTTTTTGTGAACAAATTCAGTCAAGACGATGAAAAGGATATTTCTCATGACTCATGTGCAAAGCCTTGTGGCACAAATCAACGAATCTCTGGCGCAGGTCCATATCCATTTTGAAGGGTGCTCAAAAACAAAAATCTACGAGCAGGAAATTAAAGACGCCCACACTTACCCCCTCGTTGCAGGTGGTAAGCGTATTCGTCCTCTTTTCACATTACTGATGGCAGGGGCTTTGGGCGGAGAAAAAGCCCTCACTACAGCGAGTAAATCTGCCATTGCCGTCGAAATGCTGCACACGTATACCCTTGTGCATGACGATTTACCCTGTATGGACAACGACGATTTCAGACGCGGGAGAGCGACAACTCACAAGGTATACGGTGATGCAAAAGCGCTTCTTGTAGGAGATGGGTTGCTTGCACTTTCTTTTTTACAATTGACACAAACAAATTGGCAACAAGGCCGCAATTATACGGCTGAGCTTGTGGAAATTCTTGCCACTGCTGCAAGCCCTAGCGGAGTGATTTGGGGACAATGGCTTGATTTATCTCTGACGGGAAAAGAAGACACCGATTGGGATTTGATGGAAATTGTCCACACATTTAAGACAGGAGTTCTTATTGCAGCAAGCCTTGAAATGGGGCTTATTTGTGGCCTTTCTTTACAAAAAAAACAATATGAAATTCAAGTGATTAAAAATTTTCGTGAGAAAATAAAAAAAGCAGGAATTTATATTGGGCTTGCATTTCAAATTATAGATGACATATTAGATACTACAAAAACATCAGTAGAGCTTGGTAAAACGGCAGGAAAAGATGAGAATCAAAATAAATTTACTGCCATTCGAATTTTAGGAAAACAAAGAGCACAAGAATTATCGTCCCAGTATACACATCTAGCTATTGCTCTTATAAAAGAGCTATTTGCTGAATTTCAGGCGGCAGAATTTAACAATGAAAATAATTTCTACGCAAAAAATCTTATAGAACAAATTGAAAACCTTCTTGCACGCCCAAATTAATTTGCTATCACTGCAAATTCTTCCAACTAAATAGTAAAAAAGAAAGATATCATAAATTGTAGAAGGTCCGTATTTAACATAATAATAAAATAAAGAGCTTTTTATTTATGGGTGTAATAAACCGAAAAAAATTGTTTTTAATTTATACTTTTCCAATTTATATTTGTTTTTTTTCCTGTAATACAACACCAGGTTCGGAAAAAGATCATGAAAATAGAATTGTTGAATTAGAATCTGCAGTAACACAATTGAAAGAAAAAGTTTTAAATTTAGAGCGTGATAATGATATTTCAAAAAAATTAATTTCAGCAATTCAAAATGATTTACAAAGCCAAAATGAAGAAGTTGCGACACAGAAAAAAAATATTTCAATATTAAATCGTGGCTTACGTTCAGGAATTTTTGAAGAATTACCTGGAGATAAACAGGCTAATGCCGTGAAAAATTTAAGCAGTACAATGCTTCCTGATTTTACAAATGGAAGAAGTGGTTTTCAGGATGCTTCTGGAAAAATGATGGCGGCTCCTGTGGCTGTGGATTTAAAAAAAGATACAATTCTTGAACCTAAAGATCTTCTTGCAAATGCTGAAATAAAAATTAGAAAATCAGAATATAGAGAAGGGCTCATGAAATTGGACGAGCTTAGGAAAAAATTTCCGAATTATGATGATAATGGACGTTCTTTCCTATTGGCAGCCGAAGCATGGCTTAAGTTAAAAGAATACAATAATGTTATTCCAGAAATTAGGAATTTTTATCTAAAATACCAAACAAGTGCAGATCTTGCCTACGCAAAATTATTGGAAGGCCAGGCAAATGAAGGAAATGGAAGTTTTGAAAAAGCAGCAACGCTATATAATGAGGTAATTAGCCTCTCTCCTCAAAGTACGCTCGCCCAAACTGCCAGAGATGGTATGCTTAGAATGCGTGATCAAAAGTAAAAAATTAAATTTGACTATTGCACCGCCTATTTGTTCATGTTATCACTTTCTTCAAGGAAACCTAATAAGGTAGACCTCGAAGTTAAGGTTGTTCGAGCTTTGGCTTTGTCTCCTTCCAAAAAAATATAACCTTCCTATTGAACTCTCGCCTTAGCATTGTCCTATCTAATTTCTTATCACTTTCCCTTCTCAAAGGGACGACGAAACACCGGCTAACGGACGAGGCGGTGTTTATTTTTTTATGCCATCCATTGCTATAAATATTATTTTAACAATTCATTCTGTTTTAAAATTGAAAATGATATCCCCTTATGCTAGCAAATTAACCATATTATTGTTAAACATCTTGTTCACGTAATAACTCGTGGTCTCGAACGAGGAAAGGAATGATATGGGTTTAGGTTCAGGTTCCTTTGCACTGAAACGGTTTCGCTTGCTTTGCCACAACAAAGACACGCCGGTAACTTGGATTGCAGAAAAAATACAAAAATTTTTCATTTCTCCCTTACAGCTTGACGATGCAAAAGAAGAGTCCGTTGGTTTCTGTCATCCTTTTACAGGGGAGCCAAATTTAAATAATATTCACTCTCTTGTCTATGATAATTCTCTTTTGTTTGCACTTCGTTTTGATAAAAAGAAAATCCCAGCGACATTTCTTAGGTTGCAATTAAATAATGCTCTAGAATCACTTGGGCACGGATTGGAAGATGAAAACGGTAGAACAAAAAAAGTTTCTAAAAAAATAAAAGACAACTTAAAAGACAAATTAAAAGAAGAACTTTTGCGCGTCACTCTCCCTTCTATTCGAATAATTGAAATTATGTGGAACTTTGAAAATAATGAAATTTGGTTATTTTCAACGTCAGCGGCAGTGACAGAGGCTTTTGAAAAAATATTTTTTGAAGCATTTGAACTTTCCCTTGTGCAAGTTACTGCGGGAACATTAAATGTGGATTTCGATCGCTTGCAACTTGGCTTAAAATTAAATTTACAGCATTTAATTGAACTTGTTCCTGTTTCTTTATTTCACGAAATTAATAATTTAAAGGATTTAGACACACATGAAAAAGGCAGTGAAAGAAACTATCTCCCCAATTCTCGATAAACCCTATAAAACTCCAAAATTTATGACTGTCGATGCAAATGGAGATAAATTTACACATGAAAATTTGTTAGGCCATTGGCACGTGTTGTATTTTTATCCAAAAGATATGACTTCTGGGTGTACAATTGAAGCAAAAGAGTTTGAAGTGGCGCGTAAACGTTTTGCAGCTTTACAATGTAGAATTGTGGGTGTGAGCAAAGATACCTGTGCTATGCATCTTAAATTTGC
>JAZKEW010000177.1:0-4011 GCA_040386785.1 Bdellovibrionota bacterium | reverse complement strand
AATAAACATATTATTTCTGCATTGGCGTGGATTTTATTCTTGCCAAAAAAATCTTTGTTTTTAAATTTCAATTTGCAAGTCTTTATTTCTGGGGAGTCGAGTTTAACAAATATTTTTAGTTCTTCTTGTTCTTGATTTGGTACAATTTTCATCATAATTTCATCAATCCCCATCTCATATTCCGTTGAATTTCAGACTCATATTTAGTGCGTGTTTTTGCTAGAATTTTATCCAATAAATTATTATCATAATGCAACAAATCGGATATACTGGAATGTTGAACATAAGCTTTTTTTAAAGGGTACGACTTACTTGTTGTCCGCTTTACCGACCAAGCTCTAATTTTAGAAATAAAAGTTTTAGGCATTGGCGCAATAGATTTACCAAGCACTTGAGCAATAAAGCTTGAATATGTTTTGCCATCTGTTCCCGTCGTTGTTGTTTTTTGCCAAGGAAAGCTCGATAACGATTCGTTAATTGTGGAAAATCTTAAATTGGCATGAATAGTATCAAAACTATTTCCCTCAGATATTTTGCTGAGAGTAATTCTTTTTTTCTGCACTTTCCTGTCAAACTTCACAAACTTTGACTTTTCTAAATTTTTAAATGCAAACTCAGATACAGCAGTACTTGTGTTTAAAATAGATGTGACCATTGAATTGCGAATGACTTCACCTTTTATTTTCTGTGGCAGTGATTCAAGTTGTTGAAGCTGGTCATAGTTTATTTTAAGGATAGCCATAGCAGAGTCCCCCTGAAATTATGTTAACTCAAGGCTATGGTGGTGTTACAAGCACGAAGCGAAAGATTTTTAAAAAAAATTATCGTGGACAGGGTGCCGCATGGTTTGGACAGGTGTAACTTGGCCTGTCGAAATTAAGTATTCCTAGCCTGCCTTTGCGATCGGCGGATCTGGAACTTTATTTTTTCAAAAATGCGCAAAAATATTTCTTTTTTGCTTGCGCATAGAATCCATGGTATTTTCTGTTTCTCATTGCTAGAGTTCTTGATGAGTTGCTTTATTTATAGCAAATTGAAAGAAAATATAGAAAACGCATAGCTTCTCTTAACACAAATACTGTAATTGTTGGTATAACATATTTGTTAGCGGCATTAATGCTTTATTTTTTTCTGCTATTAGTATCGGATTTTCATAGATTGCATGTAGCTCCAATGGCCGTTTATTATCAAAATCTTTTTTCATACTTGGATAGGATTTTACCAAAAATTTAAATGATTCGAGTACATTGATACGATGTTGGTAAAATTCTTCTGATATTTCTGCACCAGATGCTTTTGCTGCTTCAATGACTTCCTTTGTTAAATCACAGAGCAATTGAAAACTACTGCAATTACAAACTAAATCTTGATTAGAAGCGTTTAGGACAACAGAAAGACCGCTAATTGGGATATTAGCAGTCAGTTTTTTCCATCTTATTGTCGGTAAATGTCCTTCTGCTGTAGCATTAAATCCTGATTTTTTAAAATCTTTTTCTAATATTTCGATATATTTATGATTATCTTTTTTTTGTTCGTGTTGATATTTTGAGAATTCAACTGAATTAAGTCCAGAGTGACGGATAACACCTTGCGTCTCTTTATTGACAATAAGTGAAATACTTCCACCAATAATCTTACTTGGGTCAATAAATTCAGCAAGTTCATCTTCCATACCAATGCCATTCTGCAGAAGAACGACCACTGTTTCTGAATGCATGATCTTAGGTAGTATATTTTTAAGCAATCGATTTTCTGTTGTTTTAAACGTGACTAGAATAATATCACAAACTGGCATATCTTGAACATTTTGATACGACATAATAGGAGCAGTAAACTTTTCTTCGCCTGAAATTAATGTCAAACCATATTTTTGAACGTACAAATAATCACTACGCAATAAACAATGCACCTTAAAGCCTGCTTGATAAAGCTTTACAGCACACGCTCCGCCAATAGCACCGGTACCTATGATGGCATAATTTCTCATTCAAATTTACCTCACCTTAAAATACAATTTACCAGCATCTTTATAGCGTCAGTGTAGAGATTTTCATAAGTTGAGTCAATTCTTTATTTGTGTTACAATCCCTTGCTTTGTGGAAAGAATTCACAGGATAAAACTGAACTTGCTATAAATAAAGCAACTCATCAAGAACTCTAGCAATGAGAAACAGAAAATACCATGGATTCTATGCGCAAGCAAAAAAGAAATATTTTTGCGCATTTTTGAAAAAATAAAGTTCCAGATCCGCCGATCGCAAAGGCAGGCTAGGAATACTTAATTTCGACAGGCCAAGTGTAACTTCAAGCAATCAAATACTCAAAAACAGGATCGCACATTTTTTCAACGATATCAATTTGAATAAAATCACAGAGCGCGCCATCAAACCGAAAAAAAAGCGTGCACACTCCTTTCAGTTCATTGTCTTCTGGCATTATGACTTTTTCTAATTGCGCATCTGGTATTAAATCTGTAAATAACTCTCGTACTTCGACTTCATTGTCACATTTATGGTAATATTTTACTGATTGTATTAGTGTATCAACAATTGATCCGACGTATTTTTCAATGCTTTCTTGCCTTTGTTTAATCTCTTTAAAGGGGCTCATTGTTTTAAAAAAGGCGCGGATCATAAAAATAAATTTTCCAGCATGCCCTTCAAATCGAACCGCTTCTTGCATGCCAATGGCATGATTATTGACATTAAACATCCGGTTATTCATGGTTTGAAAATACCTTTTTAACGGATTTCTGCATTGAATGGCACTGGTGTGTGAAATTGGCATTGTGCTTTTTCCTTCTTTAAAAATTCAGCGTTGTGGCGAGGATTCGAGTTGTTGAAGCTGCTCAAAGTTTATTTTAAGGATAGCCTTAAAACCTTCCTGAAATTAGATTAACTCAAGGCTATGGTGGTGTTACAAGCACGAAGCGAAAAATTTTTAAAAAAGTTTATTGCTGGTTGCACAGTCTAAGAATGTCGTAAAAAATATAAAAAAAATTTGATAAATACAAAAATTCTTTCATGCAAGAGCGCTAGGGGAGAACGCCACCAGCTTCAGTTTCCTATTTCGTAGGACGGCTGGCCGAATAGGAAGCAAAAAGCGCAATAATTTTCGGATATCCCCTCTTATTTTCCCTTTGAATTACTTTATCACTCACGTGAATAATATCTTTTGTTTTTGGGTGTGTGAGTAACAGCTCAACACTATCTTCCGACCTCATGCTACAAGCATAATCGAGAGGAGTCATGCCAAAATTATCTCTTTTGTTAATGGTTTCTTCAGTTGCAAAAGGCAATAACTCCTTGTATTTATCTGCATGTGTAACACCAAAAAAAATGTTTCTTCCACCTGCATTCACAACTTCAAACCGAATATCACTTCTTTGCAGAAATTCTTTCAATGTATCGACATCGCAATGAGCACACACCATACCTAGACATTGACCCACATTAACGTCAATATCTTCATGTTGTAAAAGCTCTCTTGCAATATCAATACGCTCATTCCTATAAGCAGTCGCGAGTGCAGTCAAACCATTCTTATCCACTTTATTTATATCTGTCTTTGGACTTTCCAGCAGTTTTCGAACAACAAGTAAATATCCTTTTTCGCAAGCAAAAGTTAATGGGGTGCAATCTGTTGAAAAACGATCTTTGTTTTCTGTAGAGCAAAAAAATAACATCTTCATATCATCATTGGAGCTAAAAGTTTGATTAACATCGATATCGTAATGGGTAAGCAAAAATTCTAAATTTTTCAAATTTATCTGAACCATTTTATCATTTTCATTGTTCAATGTGTTTAAATTTCTTTGTTCTTGTGAAGCGTAAAAAGGAGTATAGTCACTAGAAGTCCCATCATGATAGCAACAACATGTAACAAATTTTTTTGTAGCTTCTTTTAATGTCATATCCAGCGCATCCACTGGTACAGAATTCGGATAAACAGTAATCCAGCAGTTCCCGCTTAGCAGTGGTAAGTAATTATTGGTTCTTTAAGGTGATTTGA
>JAZKEW010000176.1:9442-15575 GCA_040386785.1 Bdellovibrionota bacterium | reverse complement strand
CTAATACCACAAAATCCAGGAATAACAAACTGAAGAATCATTGTCATAAATAACCTATGAAGAAATATAAAACCTTCAGGACTTCTAATAAATTCTACGACTTTAATGTCGAAATTATTTTCGTTTATTCTAGATAAATCTCTTAAAGTAGAAATTGGTACCCCAGATTTTTTAGCCGCCTGCCTTTGACTTAAGCCATTATTAAGTTCATTTTTATATGCTTTTAAATTATTAGTAGCCGTTATATTATCATAACGAAAATTATTTTTTTTAATTTGATTTGTTGATTCCATAAAATTCTCCGGAAATGTATTTTCCGAATCTTATACCATACAGTATTTTTTATTGTTACTTTACAGGAAAATTTATTCCCTCAAAATATATTTAATAGTACTCTTTTGTCTTTTTGAATGAACGGATTAGCAATCAATTCCACAACAGATAAAGCTCTTTCATTATAGTCAGTAAAAATATGATTTAAATTTTCATAGAGTGTGATTGACATCACCGTCATGTTGTTATTTATATCGTTTAGGAGGGCGTAATAAATATGCTAGCAGATGTCATTAATTCCTTAGAAAAAAAATCAATCAAATCCTTTCAAACAGAAAAATTTTGTATTTTACATAACCTTGGTCCACAAGAATTGCAGATTGAGGTATCTGGTTTTGGAAAACTTGAATTTCCTTTATCACAAAATGATATTGATAAGTTGATTGAGCTTGCATCACCAGCAAAATATGGGTTTAGGGAAAAAACACTATTGGATAAAACAGTTCGGGATGCCAATGAAATTTCAGCCACAAAAATTTCTGTTACATTCCCAACCACAAATTTTTCATCAATGCTGGAGCATTTTGTCAAAGAGTTTAATTTTTCTCAATCAGTGCAGTTAGAAGCACATTTACACAATTTGCTTATTTATGGTCCGGGCCAATTTTTTAAGCCTCATCAGGATGCTGAAAAATTAGAGAATATGATTGCCACACTGATTATTGTGATGCCAACTCCTCATATTGGTGGGAAACTTGTCGTTGCGCACTGCGAAGATAAGAAAAAATTTGAATCGCAAAATTTATCCGCCGATGGATTTAAATGCTGCGCTTTTTATGCTGACTGTAAACATGAATTAAAACCAATTACAGAAGGATATCGCATTGCTCTCACATGGAATTTGACTTTAAAAAATAATGATAAAAATGTAAAACTTAACTCGCAGCTTAAAAACCCCAAATTAACAGAGGCATTAAAAAACTATTTTAATGTTGATAGATTGGATGAAGAAGAACCGACAATATTAGCTTATCTGTTTAAACATCAATACTCTGAAAATGGGTTGAAATGGGGCGCCTTAAAAGGGAACGATGCCGTCCATGCTAATACCTTTCTTAATTCTGCAAAAGAGCTTGGGCTGAAAGCTCATTTAGCTCTTGCCGAAATTCATCAAAATTGGTCCACCGACTATGAAGGAGGTGAACTTGTTGATCTTATTGATGAGTCAAGAACCTTTTCAGATTGGTTTGATGAGTCAGGAAAAAAACTTTCCTATAGCCCTTTGTATTTATCTGAGGACGAAATGTGCTCCCTTATCCCATTAGAAGATTTAGATCCCTATGAAACGGAAGAAGAAGGTTACATGGGAAATTATGGCAATACAAAAGACTTTTGGTATCGTTTGGGAGCACTTGTTTTGTGGAAAAAATCTGATCAACTTGTGATGGATTTTAAACTTAATTACCATGAAGCTTTAAAAAAACTCAGACTTCTGACTCAAACGACAGGTAATGAAACGGAAGTAGAAAACGTTATTGAACGAGCTAAAAAATATTTTAAGAGAAACACGGATAATCTTAGTAAAATTGAAGAATTCTGCATTTTAGTGGATTTAGCGTGTTACGTCCGCAATTCGCAGAAGGCTCAAACTCTTCTTGAGGATTTTTCACTTGCCGATCTTGCTCCACAGCATCTCGAATTTATTTCGAAATTAAATCGTATTTATGGCACTGCTTGGTGCATGAATTTACTAAAAAAATGGGGCGGGGTTTTTGAAGAAAACAATAACAATCGAATTCGGCGATCTGCTAAATTAAATTATGACTCAAATGTCATTAAAAAATCTATTGAATGGAAATGCAATATTGAAATTGCTCAATTTCTTCTTCATTGTCAGTGGGAAAGAATGCTTTCGGAAAATAAGACAAAATTAAATAGAAATGAGTATTCTCCTTATTCTTCCTGTGCTTCTGAAAATAATGCAAAGCGAATAAATCATACTATTGAGATTTTTGAGGGGTGTTTAGCGCTACAAAATAAATCCATGTATCAAGAAATAATTGACCATATTTTATGCGCTCCAAAGCTTTATCCTGACATAGAATTAACTAACCTTATTATTTATTTTGATGGAAGAATTGAAGATGATTTTCTTTCTGGATCTTCTTTTGAAAAATTAAGAAATCATACGCTAAAAGGTTTAAAACAAGAAATTGAGCAAGGCTTGCGCAGTCAAAATGATTGGTCAATCATAACTTCCTTAGGCTGTTCCTGTAAATATTGCACCATAGCTACAGAATATTTACAGTCTTCGCAAGAAATTGTTCGCGTGTGGCCTATTGCAATGGACATTCGAGAGCATATTCAGCAGGTATTTCGAAAATTAGAGTTACCGATCAATTTATCTGTGGAGAAAAAAGGCTCCCCGCATAAACTTGTTATGGAAAAAAGCACTCGATTATACGAACATGCAAAGAGTCGGTTTGAAAAAGTAAAAGAATGTTATGCCGCAATTAGCAGATAAAGTTTTAGAATAAGTATTCGTGGATAGGATGAATGAAGTGTTGGTTCGGAGGACTTTTTTATTTTTTGGATTTCGACTATTTTCATGTCAATAGTGACAATAAATAAAAATATATAAGATAATAAAGGAAAAGCATGAGGACGTTAAGGATTATTTTGCTGTCAAATAGGTGTCTTGAGAGCGTCCAAGAATAAAAGGAGCCACCCGGCCTTTTTCCTTAGCACCCCCTTCGTTGCCGAAGCCTAGCCCCCTGAGGAAGTGTATTTTGTTCTATGGTTTAAAAAATTATTTGGTGCTTGGGATCTGAACACTGTTCCAACTCTGTTGACATTGTTTGAATGGTGTTATTGCATAATCTTTGCAAGGAGAGATCTTGATATTTTCCAGAATGATACCAGCAAAAATTTTATTTTAAAATAAATCACAAAATTACTTCACTTTATTTCCAAAGAAAGAGCTTTTATGACAAATAAAGACAATATCACCAAAGAAAAAAATGATAGTGAAAAGGTGCACCCATGGAGGCTTTGTCCTTTTGGAGAGCATTGGGTTCGTACACACAATATGCATATACATCCTAGTCAAGCACATCCTGAAGGATACGACACAACTAGGCGTGGCCATTGTGCAAAAAATCCATCTAGACACGACGTTTTATATCCAGACGAAATAAAAGAAATAGCAGATAGAAATTTTGCGAATGCAAGCCCCAAAGCATGCTCATTAAATTCTGAATTTGGAGAAAGTGAAAGCAAGTATGATGATTTGATTGCTGGATGGACAAAATATTGGAATGAAGTTCTCTCTCCAGATGATCCTCTTGATCCAAATGTTGTTAAGGCATTAATTGCTACTGAATCATCTTTTGATCCTACAATACTTGCAAACAAAAAAAATCCTAAAAGTGCTCGTGGATTAATGCAAATTACGGATGAAACAAGGAAGTTCCTAGGTAATGATATAAAAGGTGAATTTAAAGATCATTTTGTGCATGCAACAAGATCAGATTTGAATGACCCTAACATTAATATTTGTGCTGGAATAAGATGGTTATTTAGAAAAAGACAAGTTGCTTCATCAATTTTAAAACGCCAGGCTAATTGGGAAGAAGCTGTTTATGAATTTAAAGGATGCCGAAGCGCCACTGAAGAACAAGCGCAAAATTTAATAAATAAATTTAATGAAAAATTGGAAGTATATAGAAAATGCGACAAAAAATAAGCGTGTGGCTTTTGCTATTTTTCTTTGTGTTTACGAGTAAAAAAACTTTTTCAATACAAAGACATTTGGAAAAATCTGATTATCCTTATGGTTTATTGGGTAATGACTTTGGAATATTAAACGCAGAAGATTTAGCTGTTAACACTTGCCGAGTTAAACCAATGCCATTTAATGGAGAGAAATTTAAGGATTATCTCTACTGGCAATGCTTTGAAACTAAAAAAACGAAATTGATTTGCAGTGGTTATAGTTATTTTATAGATTTCGGAACATTTGTCACGCTAATAGTAATGACTGCGAAAAAACAAGACACTTATTATGAATATTTGAGTAGAAAAGTTGTTTCTATGCAGTCATGTCGGGAATATAAAAAAGATTTTAAAAATCTAACTAAAAATGAAAAATATGTTTGCATTTCTGGTATGTATAACGAACAAGACAAGAACTCTGCCGGACGTATGGTTTCATATTGGATTTTTGATAAATTTAAAACTAAAAAAGGATGCAAACCTTATTTTTATGGTGATTGTAGCTTAAATTATCAAATTAAAAAAGGATGTGATCCAAATAAATATACTAAACAGATGCATGATAACTTAAAATAAGCTTAAGCTACAAGTAACAATATTAGTACACGTTTTCCAAAAGAAAGAGGATATACATCATGAGCGAATATCAGTATTACGAATTTAGAACTCTTGAAAAACTACTCACACAAGAATAAATAAAAGAACTTCGTGCTATTTCTTCAAGGGCAGAAATTACTTCCACTAGCTTCACAAATACATATCATTTCGGAAATTTTAAAGGCAATCCTGATCGTATGATGGAAAAATATTTTGATGCCTTTATATATGTCACTAACTGGGGAACGTACCAACTGATGCTCCGTTGTCCGTTGAAATCTTTGGACAACAAAATATTATCTGCATATTGTTGTAATGAAAGTCTGAATTACAAAAAAATAGAAGAGCACTTTATTTTAAGTTTTGATTTAAACAGTGAAGTTGATGAAGATTGGTCGTGGGATGAAAGCATTGAGGAAATAACACTTTCTTCTTTTTTGCCCATTAGGTCTGATTTAATCAATGGAGATTATCGTAGTTTATATCTTGGTTGGCTAGCTTGTGTGCAGGCGGATGAAATAGATAGAGATACCATTGAGCCACCTGTACCTGCTGGGCTGCAAGAACTCACTCCTGCATTGGAAAGTTTAGTAAATTTTCTTCATATTAGTGACGAGCTTTTAGGAGTAGCGGCACAAGAATCTTCTTCTAAAAAAGAAACTTCACAAGAAGTTGAAATTCGGAATTTGATAAGCACTTTTTCTCATTCTGAGCGTGATGATCTTTTAATTGAATTCTTTTTTAACAGAGAGAGTATTTATGAGCATCCATTAGTTCAAAAAATGAAGAAAAAATTAAATCAAAATTTTTTAACTGAAAACTCTAAACGTACGGTAGGTGATTTACTCGATATGGCACAAAATTTTTCGCGAAAAAATAAAAAACAAAAAACCCAAGAAAAAGTGTGGTGATATATACTTTATGAAGTTATTCTGGTTGCCGGATCAATATTGCCTCCGAGAAATAATGTGGCAAAAAATTTCCAATTCCACGTTATGAAAAAAATATAAACAATCTCTATCAAGGATCGCCAACTTTATCTTTTGTTCGAATCTGCAGCTAAATGCATTGAGAGTTGTGTTCTCATAACGCTAACTTCTCCAACCTATTTCGTCTAATTTCCCAATCAGGCATCACACCCGAGAGAATTTTAAAAAATTCAGGAGTATGGTTTCTGACTTTGAGGTGAGTAAGCTCATGGC
Source organism: Bdellovibrionota bacterium (assembly GCA_040386785.1). Lineage (GTDB taxonomy): Bacteria > Bdellovibrionota_B > Oligoflexia > Silvanigrellales > Silvanigrellaceae > Silvanigrella. Next base: position 9,729 of record JAZKEW010000176.1, on the reverse strand, counting down.
AAATCACATAATCAATGCAATGAGAGGGAGCTTGAATCAAGTCCAGATTCAAAATCAATCTGCCATTCTTTGTGCAGCTTCCCCAGCGAAAATTCATTTTGCGAATGCATAAATAATACTCTGGTAAATTGGCATTTCGAAAACGCTTAGAACAAAGTTTGAGTCTAGCTTCAAATATAATTTTCGAGCGTTCTTTATACCAATTAGTGAGCAACATCTTGATTCGGGATTTGTCGCTTGCTGAATTGACATTTACTTGGATATTGGAGCCTTCAAAAGTTATGCCT
>JAZKEW010000176.1:0-9432 GCA_040386785.1 Bdellovibrionota bacterium | reverse complement strand
AGGGCGAGCAAAAATAAAGAATCCCTTATTCAAATTTTAGATTATGTCCAATCTGAATTTAAAATAACTGACTTTTCGCACTGGAATCACTTAAGTGTTTCTCATATTCGAAATTTACGGTTATTGACAATGTTTCAGAAAAATTCCGGCCTTCATCGACTTATGACCGAAAGATTTCCCGATTTGGATATTGGAGCCTTCAAAAGTTATGCCTTCTTCTGAAGACTCGATAACCTTTAAACGATATTGTCGACCTAAATATCTAAAAGATTCTCCAGCAACGAAAGTTTTTTCTGTTGCGCTTGGAAGGAACTGTGCAAAATAAATGCGCTGCTTGATAATCCAGGGCGCACGTTTGCAAACTCGTTCTTTAATTTTCTCAAGAGGAGTATTTATTGGAGCTACAACTGACACAGATTTATCTGGGTAAACACTAATAGCGAGCGTGGTGCGATCGCTGTTTTGAATTGTGAAGTCTATGAGTTCAGATCCAAATTTCACCTGGCATTTCTTAGCAGATTCTGCTTGGTTCATTTGTTGTACCTATGCTTTGCAACATCGATTGATTTTTCTATGATTTGATCCATCTCTTGAAAGGAAAGAGGAAAGCCCTTTTCGTCGCTCAGCTTATAAAGAAAATCCTCGATAGCATTTTTCATTGAGTTTTGAACATCGACTTTGATAGTCCAATCAACTTGAACTCTCTCTTGAATAATATTTTCAATTTTAAGGGCGATTTCGACTGCGGTTGTGCTCACTAAGTTTGGAGATGAATTTTTGTCAGTGATAACTCCTAAGGCGATTCCATAAAACGCTCGAGCAACATCACGAGTTTTGAGTAGTTCTGGAATTTCATCTCCTGTTCGAGTGCGCACAGCTTCCATAATTTCACCAGCTTTTTTTAGATACTCAGCATCACTTAGCCTCTGGTTTTGATAAGCATCGATGACATCTTGCAGCATTTTGGAAAACTTAGAATAAAAAGCTGGATCATCAGCCATTTTTTCGGTGATTGTTTTTTTTGTTCGATTTATAATAGTTTCAGCTTTAGCTCGATCCCCTTTAATTTGTTCAACAGTTTGCTCGAACTTTTCTTTGTCGAAAATATTCACGAGATCAGTCGTCTTTATCACCTCATCTGAAGTGACATATAAATCAATAAGTTTTTCAATTTTTGTCGCGTATTCTTTATAATCAATAACCTCAGCATATCGTTGAATTACTGATCTTCGTAGTTTCTCAAAGAATCCAAGATCATTTTTATACATTTTTATTTTGTCTGCTGGGGCCTTTTCCATAAACTCTACAGTTGAGAGTGCTATTGCCAAAGTTCTTGCAAAAGAAGATAACGCATTTTTAAATTTCGTTCGAATAGCTTCATCTGACAAAAGTTGTTCGTATTGTTCTGGGTCAAGTTTATTTTTTATCGTCTTAAAAATGTCCCAAAGTTCAGAATGTTTTTGTGGAAGTTTTTCAACTTCTTTTGCAATATGAGTGAATGTTCCTATGAGATCCTCTTTTTCAAATTCAGCAAGGGCTTCATTTGAGTACATGTCGAGCGCATCATCAAGTTTGCCCAAGACCCCATAATAGTCGATCACATAACCAAACTCCTTGCCTTCATACAGTCGATTTACTCGCGCAATAGCTTGAAGAAGTGTGTGCTCTTTAAGAGATCTGCAAATGTATAACACCGTATTTTTTGGAGCGTCAAAGCCAGTTAAGAGTTTATCGACAACGATAATTATTTGCGGATCATCGCTGTTTTTAAACGCTGTGCGGAGTTGTTCGTCATAGGCTTCTGGTTTGCCAAAGCGAGACATCATTTTTTTCCAGAAAGCTTGAACTTCTCCTGAAACGTCATCTTCCGTATTTTCGTACCCTTCCCTTAAATCGGGTGAAGAAATAAGGACTTCGGTACTGACAATGCCACATTCATCAAAATATTTTTTGTATTTAAGTGCTGCAATTTTAGAAGGTGCGGTAAGTTGCCCCTTCATACCAACGAAGTTTGGATTATCTCTAAAGTGGTAAGAGACATCATAAGCAATGGTTTTGATTTTTTGTTCCGCTTTATTAAGCTGATTGGAGGTACTAAACTTCTTTTTCAGATCGCTCTTCTGCTCTGGCGTGAGGTTTTCGGAGCTTTTTTCAAACCAAATATCAATTGTTTTTTGATTGACATCTTGCAGAACAAGCCTTCCTTCATAAAGCAGAGGTACCACAGCTTTATCGCGTACAGCTTGGTCGATTGTATATTTATCAATAATTCCACCAAATTTAACTGCCGTGCTTTTGTCTTTTTTAAGAAGAGGTGTTCCGGTCAGCGCAATAAAGCAGCCATTTGGAAATACACGCAGCATATTGGTATTGAACACACCATATTGAGTGCGATGGCCCTCATCAACTAAAACAAAAATTTCAGATGATGGATTTTTATATCCAGATCGATTGAGAACAGCCTCGAATTTATTAATAATTGTGGTGACAATTGAGGCTTTTTCCTGAATTAAAATTTCGGCAAGATCTTTTCCAGTTTCAGCGCGTTCTACATCAAGACCACAATTTTTAAAATTATCTTTGATTTGTTTATCAAGTTCCACTCGATCGGTAACAACAACAATTCGTGGGTTACGAATGCTTGGCTCCATCGCAATGGCTTTTGCCAGCATCACCATTGTCAGTGACTTACCGCTCCCTTGAGTGTGCCAGATGACACCTCCAGTGCGTTTGCCACCTTGAATATGGGTGATACGATTTATTGTATTTTTGATAGCAAAATATTGCTGATAGCGAGCAATTTTTTTCTCACCACCATCAAAAACTGTAAAACGCTCGAAAAGTTCTATGAGTCGGTCTGGGCGGAAGAGTGAGTAGATTGTCATATCTTGAATGGTTGCCACGCGTCCCTCTTTTTCAAGAGTGTCAAAATAATCTCGTACATATTTAAAACGATCAGAGAAAAGTCGTTCTTTCTGATTGGTAGAAAGTGGCTTGTTAATAAGAACGTTCACTATTTTTGTAGGATCTTCTTTTTCTAACCAATGAGCCCAAAATTTTTTACTCGTTCCTGTTGTGGCGTAAAGAGAGTCTGTTCGAGAAGTGACCATCAAAAGTTGTGTGTAAGTAAACAGTTTTGGGATTCCATCTTCTCCCTGATTTCTCAACATTTGCGAAAGAGCGCTATCGATTGGGTCTTTGCTATCAGGCTTTTTGCATTCAATGACTCCTAGTGGAATACCGTTAACGAACAGCACAATGTCAGGACGATATGTTTCCTTTGACCCTGCTCGCTCCACACTGAATTCTTCAGCAACATGAAAAACATTGTTCTTTATTTCTTTGAAATCAAAATATTGGAGTGTGAAACTCTTGCGATCTCCACCTACAATTTGTTCTAAACTTTTCCCGAGAGTGAGGAGATCATAAATTTTTTGATTAGTGCGCACCAAGCCATCGAATATGATGTCTTTGATTGACTGAATCCCTTGCTTAATATTGTTGTCCGAAAAATCGTGAATATCATTTTTGAAGTGGATTTTATTTATTTTGCGAAGTTGAGAGTCAAGGATTTCTTCGAGTAGAACATTTGATTCTTTGTTGAGACGCGCTTTTGTTACTTCTGTCGGAGTAAGGTATGTGTATCCGATATTTTGTAGGAGTTGAAGCGCTGGGATTTGGGAAATTTCGTCTTCTTTCCAGAGGGGGGTTTGTTGGATAGTCATATTTTTTTACCCTTGCCAGTGATGACATATGGGCCGCAAACCGCAGTATCTATGTCGATCAACTCTGTGGAGTTGTCGTAGTGAGTGATTTCAAATCTAACTTGGGAGGTGTCTAGATATACTTTGATTGTCCAAATTTCATTTGGCACAAATATGATATCGAACAATTGATATGGACTTATTGAGTTATCTACTGTGATCTCTTTACCGTTAAATATATAACCAGCAGAAAGTCTAATGGCTGTAATTTTTGCTAATGAATTGTCAAAAATTCGTATTGTTCTGATGGGAAGGGGAGACCCGCCAATATTAATGAGTGTGAAAGTTTTACCAATAACACCTTCGCTATTAATATCATGAATGGGACGGTGATTATCAGACCAAATATGAACAAATGGTTTTTTTTGATCAGCAGAGGATTCTTCCAAGCGGAGTTGAGCTGCCTGAATTTTTGCTTGTGTTTCTTGAATTTTTAGTTGACCCTTTTGGAGTTTAAAAAGAAACCAAGATATCACCACAGATGCAAAGGTGGCGAATGCCGCAATCGCTGTGAATACCGCTGAAATCCAATTTGTCAAATCAAGTGGCGAACTCATGAGGTCACCTTGACGCGGATTTTGCCAGTGAGAAGTTGTTGCATGAGAGCTTGTTTTTCTCGTTTGTAAGAAATAGTTAAGTCTGTAAGATATTCAATTTCTTTATCACAAACTAAAAGTACATTAGCGATTTTTTTTTGTTCATTGAGAGGGGGGACTGACAAACTCAATGAGTGGATTGGTCCTTGCGAGATCAGTGGCTGACCACCTTTTGATCTAAGTCGAGATAGATTTTGATATGAGAGCAGATAAAAAAAATATTTTAAATCATGAGAGTCATCGAATTCACAGGTATAAAGTGCGTTGTCGGTGATCCACGTTGGTCCATCTGAGATATAGACACAACCACAATATTCGCCAACACGACCAACTATAATTTTTGGGGAGTCTACAAGTGAAAAGTTGCTGAACCCATTAATTCCATTACCTCCATATACTGGAACTAATTCTCCTCGCCTTTTACCTGGAACAATAAAGTCAGCAGGTTTTGTTTTTCCACTGGTGAGTTTAAATATTGATCCTAAAGGTTTAAATATCCACCCTTCTGGAATTGAATTATCGATCAATTTATTCAAATCAATACAAAATTCTTTAAATCTTTTTTTTCCTGATAAAAGAACTCCTAACAAAAATTCTTTCACTTGTTTTTTTGCAGCAATTAATTTTTTGACTTGCTCAATTGCCCGATCCCAACAAGATAGGATTTCAGCAATTTTCTTTTGTTCGGGTATTGAGGGACAGGGGATTTTCCACTTATCCAGTTCATCCTTGTTAATTCCAGGAATAGTCCCTGATGCATGGCGGTTCAGGTCTTCAGTGACTGTGCGAATTGCATGAAACAAATATTTTGAATCAATATTTAATGGTCTCAATGCCATTAACTGTCTGCTGATGCAATATTTTTTATCCGCCCTGGCCAGCTTACCAACTCCAGAGCCTTTGACTGTAAGAAGTAAGTCTCCTTCAGCGCAAAGTGCTTTTGGACTTGTGACCCATTTTGATACTAGAATCGTTCCGTTTGAAAAATCGGAAGGTCCTGTTAAATATGGAATTCCGAGGCCATCTTCATTGTACTGATCTGCCAAAATATGTTGTCCGCAGATTATTTCAACAAGTGCTGAAATTGGTTGAAGAGGCCATTTTGTATCGTTAGGTTTAGTCAAACTCCAACTCCTTCAAATATAGGTTCATTTTTTTACGATTTTCTGCAAGCTGCAACTCAAAAACTTCGATCTTTTTACTAGCAGTCAAATTTTCTTGTTCTTTGGAGAAAGCAGTTATCCGGAATTTCCGGATAACTGAAAGCTCATTTAGCTCATTAGAATTCAGCTTGTTTTTTAAGCTGCTATTGATGGTCTTAGCGCGGACAAAAATTTCCACTATGTCCCTCTTTTCCTTAATTTACCCTTTTCAATTGCTCCCACATGCTTCATCGCCTCATCAAAATCACGCTCTACTTTAGAAGGAGCTTGGATTTGCGCCCTCTGATACTTGTCATATTCCTGCTCCGCTTTTTCTAAAGCCTGCTCATGGGAAATACGACCCGCATGACCCAAAATTTCTAGGTCACTAATTTTTAAAAAGTCATCTAATTTTTGAATCCAATTTTTCATATACATAGGCTTACGATTTTTTGCTTGCAGCTCAGCAAAATCTAAATAAATAGCAACAACTCTATTCAGAGTATCAAGCTCGTCAGGAGTGAGATAATTTTTTGCAATACTAGTGTCTGTGCGCGTAAGGAAATTTCCTTTCCAAGAGGTAAGTCCCATATTTGGTTTTGTTGCATCAGAACGGCTTGCAATAATTTCTGCTGCGGTATGGCCGTGAGCAGCCCAATGTATTTTGTTCTGCACAATTTTAAAAAACTGAAGAGATTCCTTTGTTTTAGAATCGTAGTCAATACTTGTGGCATAAATATCAAGTACTTTACGCCAAAAGATTTTTTCAGAAGAGCGAATGTCACGGATGCGGGCTAACAATTCATCAAAATAGTTACCGCCGTTATCTTGTTTCAAACGCTCATCATCCATGGTAAATCCCTTGACGATGTATTCTCGTAGCCGCTCTGTAGCCCAAATACGAAACTGTGTCCCCCGATGTGACTTAACTCGATATCCGACAGAAATAATGACATCTAGGTTGTAGTAGTCGACAAGACGTTCAACTGCCCTCTCTCCCTCCATTTGAACTGTTGCAAAATTTGCAACAGTTCGATCACGTTCCAATTCGCCCTCTTTAAAAACATTCGCTATGTGTTTTGAAATAACGGATTTATCTCTATCAAAGAGTTCTGCCATTTGATTGAGAGAAAGCCATACGGTTTCTCCAGAAGTGCGGACTTGAATGCGAATTTGACCGCTTTCTGTTTGATAGAATAAAAACTCGCTGTACGGGACTTCCGGTAAATTTGGACTCATAATCCCAACTCCTTTAAATACCTATTCATTTTTGCAGTTATTCGGAATTTCCGCATAACTGCAAGCCAATCACGACTCATAATCCCAACTCCTTGAGGTAACGATTCATTTCTTTGCGAGTTTCAGCTAGCTGCACTTCAAGCTCTTCTATCTCCATTTGAACAGCTCCAATATCGATCTGTTCTTCCTCTTCTGCGGTATCGACATAACGAGGAATATTAAGATTGAATTCATTCCCTGAAATTTCTTCGAAAGAGGCTAAATGAGAGTATTTTGGTTCAGCTTTTCGTTCACTAAATATTTGGCAAATATGTTCAATATCTATATCGCGCAATTTATTTTGATTTTTCCCTTCTTGAAATTCGCGACTTGCATCAATAAAAAGAACGTCCTTTGTTTTCTTACCCTTATTAAAAATAAGAATTGCAGCTGGAATCCCTGTTCCAAAAAATAAATTGCTTGGCAATCCAATTACAGAGTCCAAATAATTTTCTTCAATCAATCTTTGTCGAATTGTTCCTTCAGTCCCACCACGAAATAAAACTCCATGAGGCACAACCACTCCGACTTTTCCTGATTTCGCGTTCGCGGTTTCAATCATGTGAGAGATAAATGCGTAGTCACCCTTGCTCTTGGGGGGAATTCCTCGATGAAAACGATTATGCGGATCGCCAGCAGCATCTTCAGCGCCCCATTTATCAAGGGAGAACGGTGGATTTGCCACAACAATATCAAAATTCATGAGTTTATCTTTTTCAATAAGTTTTGGATTATTAATGGTGTCGCCCCACTCAATTCGGGCATTATCCATTCCATGCAAAAACATATTCATTCGACAAAGCGCCCAAGTTGAACCAATACTTTCTTGGCCGTAAAGTGAAAAATCATCGCTTCCAATTTCTTGAGCAACACGACTTAAAAGCGAACCAGACCCGCAGGCAGGATCAGAAATACGATCTCCTTTTTTGGCGCGCAGAAGTTTTGCGAGAAGAATAGCAACTTCTGTCGGCGTATAGAATTCCCCTCCTTTTTTGCCAGCATCAGATGCAAATCGTGCAATGAGATATTCGTAAGCATTACCAATAATATCTTGCCGACCCACTCGTGAAGGTCTTAAATCGAGAGCTGGATTTGCAAAATCGCCAATGAGAAGTTCAAGACGTCGATTACGCTCTTTCGTTTGGCCAAGATTTGCTTCACTGTTGAAGTCAATATTTCTAAAAACTCCTTCTAGTTTTACCTTATTGGCTTCTTCAATTTGTTCAAGAATGTTATTAATAAATTCGCCGATTTTAGTAGATTTTCTGTGTTCATAAATATCATCAAATGTGCAATTATCTGGAACGACAAAGCGTTCGCGAGCTAACATTCGCTTTGCGCGAGTTTCATCGCCTTTGTACTCTTTCAAATAAACTTCTTTTTTATCTTTCCATACATCGCTTAAGTACTTAATAAAAAGAAAAACTAGGATATAGTTTTTGTATTCAGATGGATCAACAACACCGCGAAAGGTATCGCACGCTTTCCACAAAATTTTATTGATTTCGTCTTGATTAATTTGTTCGTTCACTGCCATTTGTTGAGTCCTTTCGATTAGTTTTTTGAAATTTGTCCAGATGAAACATGCTTAATTAATAAATCTATTTTCTGTTGAAGTTGTTGAGAAAGTTTTTTGTGTCGATAATTTAGTTGCTCTAAATGAATTATTTTTTCCTGAATTGCTATTGGTGGAATGGCAATTTTTAATTGTTCAAGAGATTTCATAGTAAGCATCTTTACTGAGGTGCCGGCTAAATATTTACGAAAATAATTCTGTGCGTATAACTGATTGAGTATTCGAGCCAAAAAAGCTGGAATCACTTCATTTGAAATCGGTCTAATAATGAAAAAATGAGCCGAGGCGAGTGTATTTGGTGGAGGGTTGGTGATCAAAGCAGCTCTAATAGGCTCACTGCGATTCATTAAAAGAATATCAGCTTCTTTGACAGCAAACCTCGCCAGCTCTTTAGGGTCGAGATTGGTTTGAAGAGCGGTTTTGTAATTAAAGTATCCAGAGGTGTCTAAGTCTCTCATTTGTAAAAGGTGTGTCGATCCATTCACATCATTATCAAGCGGTTTTCTAGAGAGGAATCCGACTCGAATTTCAGCAAGGGCAGTGATGGAAAGCGTTTGATCCATGAGTTAGATACCTTTTTTGTTGTACCAATTTAAATGTGTTAATCTGAAACTTTAAAAAAGTCAAATTTTTTTTGTTGTAATAGTATTGGTGCAATTTTGATTTACCAAAAAATAAGTTATCGATGCAAGAAATCAATTGTGGGTTGTTCACTCATTGAATCCTGAAACAGATTTAAAAAGTGGAGATCTGCGATTGCGGCTTATTCAACATGCAGAAAATCCAAGAGCATTAAAAAACCGCTATCGAACAAACACAAAATAAAGCCGCTCCACCCGAAAAATTTTCTGAGGATATGCAGCGGCAGATGGTTTTGGAACGACTTGGCTGGAAATTTATTCGAATTCGTGGAACGGAATATTTTAGAAACAAAACTTCTGCCGGCATTGATTTCTAATCCGTTCATTCAAAAAGGCAAAAGAGTACCATTAAATATATTTTGAGAGAATAAATTTTCCTATAAAGTAACAATAAAAAATACTGTATGGTATAAGATTCGGAAAATACATTTCCGG
>JAZKEW010000175.1:6583-11782 GCA_040386785.1 Bdellovibrionota bacterium | reverse complement strand
ATAGAAAAATATTTAGACATAATAGATTTTATTGAAGACCCCTGTGGGTTTAACTGTGAGGACTGGTTTTATATTCAAGAAAAATATGGCGTTCAATTGGCTTTGGATAAAAAAAACCACGAGGCATTGGATTGTTTAAATTTGGAATCGGAAAAATATTTTCGTGTTGTCATTGTGAAACCGGCTATTGAGACTAGTGAAAATTATGCAACATTAAAGCAAAGAATTGTTTTTACAAGTTACATGGATCACCCTCTTGGACAACTTTGTGCTATGTATGAAGCTGACAATTTTTATGAAAAATACCCTGAAAAAAGGGAGCACTGTGGGTTTTTAACCCATTCTTTATACGAAAAAAATTCTTTTTCTGAAAAATTTAGTATTGAAAATACTGTGTTATCGTTTCAACTGGAGCCTGGTTTTGGCTTTAATTCACAATTGGAGAAATTAAAATTTGAACATTTATATGAAGCTAGCATATAATTTTATATGCCGAAAAAATTCTAAACAGCTCAGCTTTACTTCCATTGTTGCTATTATTGGAATTGCATTTGGTGTTTGTGCATTTTTAGTGGTGATAACTGTGTTAAATAGTTTACAAAGTGAAATGAAGCATATTATTTCTTCTGTGAACCCAAATTTGTTTATTTTCTCGCCTAGCGGGCTAACACATGTAGAAGACTTCGAGAAAAAATTAAGTTCTAAGCTTGGCTCTGCTATTAAAACACAAAGTAAATTTATTTATCAGGAATCTATATTAAGCTTTAAACAACAAACATCTGCGGTTTATATTCGTGCTATTGATGGGGATAAATCGGCATCAGCAGAGCAGCTTGCGCCCCTCGTGTTTCCAAAAGGCTCCTTTCATAGCATCAATGTCAGTGCTCAATCTGGGGAACCTAATATTATTTTGGGTAAAGAATTAGCGGAAAACTTAGGCAGTAAAGTTGGTGATGTGATTACATTGATGAGTTTTAATGGCGCTAAAGTAGGCGTAAAATATGTTAAAATGCATGTTTCTGGTATTATGCACATTGGGATATCGCAGTACGACAAACAATATGCGCTTATGAATTTTGATGATGGACAAAAGTTATTTGGCACTAAAAATTGGGCTAGTGGTGTTGAAATTAACTTGCAAAACCCTGATGATGCGCTTGCTCTATCGAGACAATTGAATGAAGAGCTTCCCTACACGGTTCTTCCTTGGCAAAATATCGACAAAAATATATTTAACCAAATTGAACGGGATGGCACGACCATAAAGTTAATCGTCCTTATTATATCTCTCGTAGCAGGTTTTAACATTATTATCACGCTTAGCTTAACGGTTATTGATAGGTCAAAACAAATTGCACTTTTAAGAAGTTTGGGCTCACGCCAAAAACATGTCATAGGTGTGTTTGTTTTTTCTGGAGTTATTCTTGGATTAATTGGTTCGTCTTTAGGTGTTTTAATAGGATACGCTCTTTTAAAAATATTTGGTGGACTGAATATAGGCGATTTTCAAAATTATTATTATTTGGAAAAAATTCCCGTTGAAATTGATTTTAAACTTATTATTATTGCGTTTTCAACATCATTGTTGTTATCATTTTTTGGAGCACTTTACCCAGCCTGGAGAGCGACACAGGTTTCTCCCTTGCTTGGTTTAAAACAATAAAGGATTTATGAAATGGATTTCATCTCAGGATATGCTGTTCCAGAAAGCACAAAACCCGCACAAAATTCCCTCGGTCGAATATTTGAATCCCGTAGGAGGGAGCTTTTTCCAGGTGGTCCCTATGTCACTCCGGTTGGGTTTGGTTCTTATCGAATTGGCTACGGTAAAGTTTACAATTATCCCGAATGTGAAAATGCCTTGCAACTTTCCTTAGAGCAGGGCCTTAATATTATTGATACCAGTACAAATTATGGGTTTGGGCAATCGGAACTGCTCATTGGCAAAATGTTGAAAAAGTTATTTGCAGAAAAAAAACTTGCTCGCGAAAATGTTGTTGTGGTTTCAAAAGTTGGCTACATTCAAGGGCCAAATATTGAAATTGCAAAAGTGCGTGAAAAAAATGGGCAACCCTTTCCTGAAGTGAGTCAGTTTGGCGAAGAAACTTGGCACTGTATTCATCCAGACTTTATTTTTGATCAAGTGGAACGTTCCCGTTCCCGCTTGGGTTTAGAAACTCTCGATGTTTATTTGTTGCACAACCCTGAGTATATGCTCAAGCGCTTTGAGCTTGACAAACTTGATGAACAAGCTGCACAAAGTCTTTTTTACGAGCGTATTAAACAAAGTTTTCTAGCTCTAGAGCAACTTGTGCAAGAAAATAAAATTCGTGCCTACGGAGTGAGTTCAAATAATTTAGGTGCTCCTGAAGAAGAATATGCAAGGGTCTCTATTGTTACTTTAACCGAAATTGCAAATAGCATATCTCCAAATCATCATTTTAAAATTGTGCAAATGCCTTTTAATTGGCTTGAAGTATCGCCCTTATTTTATGAAATTAATAATACGGGACATTCAACTATTTCATACGCGCAAGAAAATAAAATTGGAGTTATGCTGAACCGTCCTTTTAATTCTATGTTTAATAATGGCCTTGTTCGACTGACTCGTCCGCAATTCAGCACAGAAGAAATTAAAAATTTTGATGAAGCCATGAAAAAGGGTTATGAAAATTGGTTAAATTTATCTGCTGATTTAGAAAAAATAGCCCAAAAGCAGCTTGAGCTTTTGCCTGGTTATCAGGATGCACCACTTTCACAATTGGTGTTAAGTACACTGATGTGGATTTCTGGTGTGAGTTGTGTTTTGTGCGGAATGCGTCAAACGAATTATGTGCATGATGTGCAAAAAGCTCTTGAACGTCCGGCCCTTCCCCATGCAAAAGTGTATTTAAAGAATATTTATGAAAATTTAGAATTTCATTACTAGGATTAAGTTATAGACTCATAACTCTTTTCTTCTATTATGTTTGAATGAGTCAACAAATTAATTTCTTTTTTGACTTCCGCTCGTTCGTCATTGACGACATACACAGCTCGCGCTAGTTCAATAAATTTTGCACTAAAATCACCATTCCGTTCGCAAATACGAATATCGTCTTCAATTTTCCAAAGTTTTTTATTTATATTCAATAATTTTTGATATAATTCATGTTTAGTGCTCAATATTTTTTCGGCACATTCTTTTAAAATAGAGTACTCTTTTTCTACATTTTTTAATTTTTCTACATTTTTAATTTCGCTTTTTTTAATTTCAAGAATGGAAAATTTATCCAGTATTTCCCCGTTGGAAACTTCAATTTTCATTTTTTAAATACCCTTCAATTATTCTTTTAAATTCATATAATGTTGTAGAACGTCTTTTTCGTGGAAAAGCTTTATAGAAGTTTTTCCTAAATTTCTAGCGAGTGATAGCAAATAAGCGACACCATTTTCAATCCCCTCAGGCAAAGTGGCATCTTGCTCAACACAATAGGCCAGTATTGCCCAAAGTTGGTTGATATCATTTTCGGGAAAATCATGTTTTATCTGTACGGACTCCCTTAATTCAGAACCCTTGTTTTTCAAAAATATATCAAGAAATTTAGTAGTACTTGCAATGGAGGAGCGCGAAATACGAAAGGTTTTTTGAAATAGCGCAGAAAATAAAAGTTGCAAGCATTCAGATAAATCATTTCGATTTAAATTAAACGGGTCAATGTCAAACCGGTGTCTAGAGCAGACTTCAATTAAATCAAATAATTGACCAACCACCCGAACCCAGCCAAGCATAAGTGATTGAGAAATAAAACTTGTTCCAACAAACTGCACATGGGGTTTTCCAACCACGGTTTTTACATAGGTGGAAGAGCAGTGCAAAAGCTTTGGTGGACACATAATAGCCCAGGTTTGTAATTCTGGGCGTATGGCTAAGTTAGAGAAGTACAAATTAAATTCTGCTTCAAAATCAGTGGTTGATCGCAGTCCACGAATAAGGTGCGTGATATTATTTTCACTGGCATAATCGGCAATAAGACCTTCTTGTGACGTGACCACAACACCACGACCAATTTTAAAAGGAGGGTCCTGCGACCACCAATCGCAAAAAGGGTCAATGGCGTGAGCAATGATGCGCGCACGAATCTCAGGTTTTAAAACGCTTTGTTTGGCAAGATTGATTGCGGAAACCACATGCACGCAGTCAAATACAGCCAGTGCGGAGTCTAGCACAAATTGATGGCCAAAGGTCCATGGGTCAAACGAACCCGCATATAATGCTTGTTTCATATTACTACATTTCCTGTGAAATAGTTTTTTCGTGATTAAAACGCACTAAACTACCAAGTACTCGGTCTCTGACGGCTTTGAGTTGACTGGATTTATATTGTTCATGGGAAGCGGGTCCAAATTTTGCAAGTTCATAACTTTCTAAATCGAGAATTTGAATTTCAATGGGAAAATAATTTGCAAATTGTTCTGGTATGACAGACTCCATCCAAGGTTCCTGGCGTTGGACTCCTGTGTATCTCTTCAATTGATTTGAGAGTGATTCTAAGGCCAGAAATGCAGGGTTCGAAGTCCTTACAAGATGTCTTACGGTAAACTGTAATGAGCGGTAATGTTGGCTTGTAAACAAATTCACTCTTTTTTGTGGGTCGTCACCAGGCTGTGTCTGCCAGCTCACTTGTGAGGACATGGAATAAAATTGCTCTTCACTCAGTGTTCCGCAGGAGTACAAGTCCATGAGAAAAGTTAAAACTCTTTTTGGATTTTTCATATTTAAAATAGAATTACGCGTACGAACAGAGACCACTTGATGGGGGATAATAATATCAGCATCAATAAGAAGTTTGAGTAAAATTGGAATTTCATTTGAACTTTGTACAACAAAACGAACTCCCAAATAGTCAAAAACTTCGTCCACAATGCTATCTGGTTTATGCAATAATTTGAGAACAATGCTTGTTCTTGTTTTCGCTTCTTTCCATTCAACTTTATTTAAATTAAGTGAAAAATTTTTAAACTGAATTGTTTGTTCTGCAACAAGTAAATTCTTTATTTTTTTAAAAATTTGTTCTCTGGCATAATCAAGAATTTGTAATTTTCCGCTAAATTGAATATTGGCAATGGAGTACATAACTTTGAGAAGTGAGCATGCCCAGAGTCGTTTGTAACGTTTGCGCGGGTACTTTGAACTCGCCATGAGTAAAAGTGAAACTG
>JAZKEW010000175.1:319-6573 GCA_040386785.1 Bdellovibrionota bacterium | reverse complement strand
AGGGACTTGTAATATTCCTCGTTCTTCATGATTTAGTAGAACATGTCGAATAAAAAAAAGGGCTTCACCCAGGAGTTGTTCAAATTGTTTGACTTGATTTTTATCGGTAACATCAAAACCACAGTTCTTGAGAAAAGTTTCCGATCGACTGTTGCTATCAATATTTAAGTTTCTTTGAGAAAAAGCATTTTTTAACCCGAGGGCAACTTCAAATTCTTGCCATGGAATATTCCAGATGTGACTGCTCAAAAAATTCCCCTTGTTGCCAAATTCAAGACAGAGTACTATGGGTGAACGTATGATAAATGAAAATTTGAGATAAATCTATGTTTAAGAAAAAATACCAAATACTCATTGTTTTTTTATTCATCTGTTTTTCTGCTCGTGCAGAGGAAAAAAAAGATGCTAGTGTGAAAAGTGATGCGGGCGTTTACGATCCCGTTAACAAAAAAATTCTTCCACTTCCCAGATACCTACTTTTGCCTACAGTGACATATTCAAGAGCGCCAGATATTGAAGGAGAGTTTTCCCTTGATTTTTCAAAGCACCGATATTGGTTTATCGCTTTGATAGCATCTTGGAATCAAAGAAGTTCTGATATTGCAAAAATTTTTAATTCTCACAGTGATGATTTCAAGACTAGAAATATCGGTGTTCTTGGTTTATTTGCACAAAATACAGAAGTGGAAGTGGGCAAATGGAGAGAGAAAAATAAGCCGTTGTTTGAAACATTTTTTGCATCAAGAAATTTTCTGGATAGTGTCAAAAATCCAAAGATGCCCATGGTTTGGTTTATTGGTGAGAAAGGTGAAATTTTGCTAAAAATAGAACTGCCTACCGTTCATCAAATTGACGCAAGCGTAGAAAAAGCTCTCACTTTAACTGGTTTTTGATCGTATTTTTGAATATTATGAAGGGGAATGTGAGGCGAATAGGATTGCTAGATATAGGTAATTGTGTTAGCCTCATGGTTTTGGCGTTAATGACCTTGTGTTTTGTGTGGAGTCTTGTTGAAATGAAATCAAAGCAAAAGATATGTTTTTTAGTGCTGTCGTTTTGCATGATTTTTTTTAGTAGTTGTACTTCTGAAAATTCTTCAAACCAAAATCTCGTACTCAAAGGAACTTTTTCTGACGAAGTTGTCACCCTTGATCCCTACTTTCTTGCAAGACAAAAGCAAGCTCTGCATAGTTTTTTTGGATTTTCTTCTTCGGAATCTTCCACAAATAATTCTGAGTCTACTTCAGATATCGACGACGATGAGTTGGAAGTTCCTGAAACGCGGCACTCCATGAGCTTCAATAAAAATGAATACCAAAATAATTCCTATGGTGGTATCGAAATTATTTGGCCTACCTCGGGTACTTTGACAAGTTTATTCGGAATGCGTTCATTAGCACGCAAAACACGCATGCACACAGGTATTGATATCGGTGCTGCAAAGGGCACTCCAATTACCTCGGCAGCCGACGGACAAGTTTTGTTTGCGGGTGTCAAGCGGGGCTACGGCTATGCTGTTATTTTAGGACACGATAACGCCCACGAAACGCTTTACGGGCATATGAGCAAAATATCTGTTCGTGTTGGGCAGTTTGTAACGCGTAATAAACTCATTGGCCTTGTTGGCAAAACAGGTCGGGTCACCGGTGCAAATCTTCATTTTGAAACAAGAATCAACGGAATTGCTTACAACCCGCTCGAATTTTTACCTCCTAACCACTCTGGCAAAGTCAGAGTTGGCATGAAAACACCTAGCTATGCTGAACAACTCGATTACTATGGTGTCAACAATAAGGTTGCCTATAGAGGAAGGTAGTTCATGTCCAATAAAACAATTGTGATAATTGATGATGATCAAGATGCCATTGTTTTATTGAGAAGAATTCTCGCGGCGACAGGTGTGACAATTATCTCCTATAACAACGGCAAAGAGTTTCTTGAGAATTTAATACGCGTTAAGGCTAGAATCGGCCTTATTCTTCTCGATCTCAATATGCCAGGGGTCAACGGACTCGTTATTTTAAAAAAAATGCAGGAAATGAGAAAATTCACTAAATTTAAAGTTTGTGTCCTTTCTGCATACAATGATCCTGCCGTTATTGCTAAAGCCACCGAATTGGGGGCAGATGAATTTCTTATTAAACCTATTGATAAAACGGCATTGCTTGTCGTAGTGCGCGATCTTTTAACAATGCAAAATATTGTTATGGGTGAAGATAATTTTGCTCGGGTTCATTTTCAAGCATCTTTATTAAATTCTCCATTGTTATTAAGTTTTAATATCGTTGGTATCACGCCCGAGAAAATATTAATGGAATGTATTTTTAATTTTAAAGCAGAAAGTGATATTGATTTTTCATGCAAACAACTTTGTGAAGCGATAAATTGTGAAAATGAATTTACTGCTAAAGTTATAAAATCAGTTTCTGCGAAAAATAAATTTATGATTGCAGCCGATTTTGTGAATATGACATCATTGCAAGTGCAAAACTTAAAGATGTATATTGCACAATATGCACAGAAAGAAATTTCGTTTTATGATAGCTTAGAAAGTTGAAATTAATGTGAATAAATCTATAGAAAATATAAAAAACTCTGTGTCTAAAAAAATAATATCCCTGAGCAGTCATGGTGGAGACATCCGCCGAGTGTTTATGCTTGGACAAGAATTAAAAATGCAGAACCCTGATTTAAATTTAATTGATTTATCTTTAGGAAACCCAGACGTGGAGCATCCTAAAGAGGTGGATCAAGCTTTAATTTCACTTCTAGGGGGCAATTCTACAGCCAAAGAGAATCCTTCTCACAGATATATGGATGCGGCAGGTTTGCCTGAAGTGAGAAATTATATTGCAAGTCAATTATCAATTTCTGAAGGGGTTTCCGTTGTTCAAGACTCCGTTTATTTAACGGTTGGGGCCGCAGGTGGCTTGCAAATTTTACTTCGTTCCTTTTTAGATGAAGGCGATGAGGCTATTATTTTTTCACCTTTTTTTCCTGAGTATGTTCCTTATATTTTAAATTTTGATGCTGTTCCTGTTATTTGTCCGTGTGACGCGCAGCATAAACCTAATGTTGAAGCCTTTGCTAAACTCATTACAAATAAAACGAAGCTTGTTCTTTTGAATAGCCCAAATAACCCTTCTGGAGTTGTGTATCCTCGCGATCATTTGGAAAAAATATTTGCTGTGTTAAATGAAAAATTTAAATCCACAGGACAAGTTATTCATGTTGTATCCGATGAGCCATACAGCCGAGTGATTTATAAAAATGAAATTTTTCCAAATATTTTGCCGTTATATCCTTTTTCATGGGTTGTTCGTTCGTATTCTAAAGATCTCTGTCTTGCAGGAGAGCGTATTGGCTATATTGCTTGGAGTGAAAGTCTTTTAAAACAACTCCCTTTCATTCCAAATACTTTCAGAAATGCTTCGCGTATTCTTGGTTTTGTCTGTGCGCCAAGGCTTATGCAAAGTTTAATTCCTCATATTTATCACGAGAGAGTTGATGTTGACATTTATGAAAATAGAGTGAGTGAATTCGTAGACTATTTAACCAAAAATGGTTTTAACGTGGTAAAACCGCAGGCAGGTTTTTTTGTTTTTCCACAATCTCCCATTCAAGATGACAGGTTATTTTGTGATCGTCTTGTAAGCCATGGTGTTTTATGTGTTCCAGGTTCTGGCTTTGGTTCACCGGGCTATTTTCGAGCTTCATTAACACAAGATATTTCTTTAATAGAAGAGGCAGCAAGAAGAATTGTTGACTGTGCGAGGGCTGCTTAGTTCATGGCGATATTTATTTGTTCTGGTAATAAGGGAAAAATTGAGGAATTTAAGCACGCTTTTGCTTCGGAATCAGAAGTGTACGGCTTAAATGATTTAGGTGTTCAAAATGGCATTCAAAATAAATTTATTGAGCCAATAGAAAATTCAAATTATTTTATTTGTAATGCTTCTATTAAACTTTTTTCTGCATTGAAGTTTTTAATTGAGAATAATACTCCTAGAAATATAAATATGGTTGTTGTGGATGATTCAGGCTTATGCGTGCCTGAACTAAATTTTTTGCCGGGTGTGCACTCTGCTCATTTTGCGGGAATTCCGAAAAATGATAACAATAATAACCTGCTCTTACAGAAAAAAATAAACGAAAATACGACCTCAAATTCACGAAAAAATGTGCAAGAAAGTGCGCAAGAAAAAAGACTCAAGGCTTTTTTTGTTTGTTTTTTACTGTCTGTTCGTATTCATAATCACAATGAATTTGAATTTATAAAAGAAATTAATTTTTCTGAAGCAACTTGCTTAATAGAAAAAAATATAGCTCAAATAGAGAAAAAACTATTGAATAAAGTTGATTTGAATTCTACGGGTGGTGCTTTTCATGAAAAGATAGAGGCTTCTTTAATATGCAAAGAGTTTTCCACCGACGTTTTTATAGATATAAATTATGGTTTTTGTTGTGGTGAGGTTTCAACTAAGGCGCAAAATAATATTCCTAATGCGGGGCATGGATATGATCCAATATTCTATCCTCTATCTGATCCAGGGCGGTCGTTTGCAAGTATTCCTTTGAGTGAAAAAAATAAAATAAGCCATAGAGCGAGGGCGATGCAATTGTTGGGGGGATTGTAGGGTTACGGTGCTTAAAGCAGCTTAAACACATATATGGCAAAATGAACTTAGCTAAACTTAGTTCAATTTTGCATATATGCAGTGGCACTCTCAAGATCGCGCGTGGATTATTGTGGTGTTAGCTGGCGATTAAAATTTGAGAATAATTTGCTATATATTATAGCATTGAATAGTATCAGAATTTGTTCTATAAGCATCTTGCAGGTTCTCGTTAGATCAGCTTGAGTTATAGCAGCAGAAAGAGTTTCTTTAAAAGATAAATCTAAGGTTAATTTTAAACTTGTTAAGTTTATTTTTAGGCTCTCTACTTTTTGTTTCTCTACAGAATAATTACCATATTCTGTAGAAAATTCTTCTAGATAACTAAGATATTCGTCTAATGAAAAGTTCAATGCGTCATAATTTTTTTTAAGTAATGAGCCTGCTTTCTCATTTTTTTTATCGTTTGGTAGATGTTTAAATTCTTCTAATTCACTAATCATTGTCCCCCAAAGGTGAGCATAGGTTTCATTGGCGGTAGGGGCTTCAGGAGGAGATAAAGACCATTCTGTTTGTTCTCCTTCTGCAATTGTATTCGGCGTCACTATCGGACTATTCTCTTCTTCTGATGAGGTGTTAGAAACTTGTCTAGCAGCAAATAAACTACTTCCATCAGCCTCAATTATTTTTATTTTATTTTCAATTGAAGCATTTATATATTAGACTTCTTGCGTAACCTCGCCAAAGCCCAATAGTTCATGTAAAGTAACAAGTGGTTAAAATTTCGTGTTACTTTATTGGGAATGAAAATGCGGTTCGAAAAAATAAAAAATTTGGATGAAGAAAAGTTTCGACGACTAACTGGTGTAAAAAGAAACACCTTCAATGAAATGATAAAAATTTTAACAGAAGCTGAGTATAAAAAAAGGAGATTAGGAGGCCCTCAAAATAAACTTGTCCTTGAAGATCGCCTTTTAATGACTCTTGAATATTTGCGGGAATATAGAACTTATTTTCATATCAGCCAGAGCTATAATATTAGTGAAAGTGCGTGTTATCGCATTATAAAATGGACCGAAGATACTTTAATTAAAAGTCGAGTTTTTTCTCTTCCAGGAAGAAAAGAATTATTAAAATCAGAAAATGAATTTGAAGTAATACTTATTGATGCAACAGAGTCTCCAATACAAAGACCTAAAAAAAACAAAAACAATATTATTCAGGAAAAAAGAAAAGACATACCCTAAAATCACAAGTTATCGTAGATAAAAAAACAAAAAAAGTAATTTGCACTGATTTTTCTAACGGTAAAAAACATGACTTTCGATTATTTAAAGAATCAAAAACAAAAATTCATCCAAATAAAGAAACTAAAGTAGACACAGGCTATCAAGGCCTACAGAAATTACACAAAAATACAGCTATATCAAAGAAAAAAACTAAAAAAAATCCTTTAACAAAAAGTGATAAACAAAATAATAAAAAAATTTCATCGGAAAGAGTGGTGAATGAACATGTTATTGGTAGTTTAAAGCGATTTAAAATTATTGCTGATAAATATCGCAATAGAAGAAAGAGATTTGGACTAAGATTTAATTTAATAGCAGGTTTGTATAACTTCGAACTCGATTAGCGAGG
>JAZKEW010000175.1:0-289 GCA_040386785.1 Bdellovibrionota bacterium | reverse complement strand
TTACGCAAGAAGTCTATTTAATAAGTGAATTTAGAGTATCTGTTGGTTCATTAATACGTGGAAAAAGATAGCAGGTCTTTTCTGGTCTGTGCAGAGAGATAAGGTTAATAATTTTCCAAAAGTTTTCCCCTGTAGCCTGCGCTTCCAGAATATTTTTCAATTCCATATTCTCAATGCTGGGCGTGTCAAAAGCAGTCAGGCTATTTTTACTAAAAGTGAGTGTTTTATTTTTTTCTTGAATTGATAATAAAATTTCTTTCAAAAATTTTAGTTCACTTTGACTGCAATT
>JAZKEW010000174.1:0-14019 GCA_040386785.1 Bdellovibrionota bacterium | reverse complement strand
CAGCGTTTATACCTTTAATAATTTCTTCTTTTCTTTTTACCCTTGGATAAGGGACTCCAGCATGGATGGTAGTCATATTATACCCCCTTTCAATTTAAAATAGATGGCGTAATCAAGAGTTTTATGTGTATAAAATTAATTATTGGTTGTCAATGGTTTTATTTTGTCACCAACTCTAATTTGGTTTAATAAATTCAACTTTGTCTTTAGTTCGTTCAAAACATAATCGGAATGTTATTAACAAAGAAGAATAAAAGAAACATCTAAATAATTTGTTTCATAATTTGAAAGTAAATTTTTTCTACGAAACCATTTTACCAGCTACTACAGCATGAGCAATTTAAAAAAGACCATGCTCTTTTTTTCAAAGACAGAAATTTGTAAGCACTTTTCAAATTCCCGAAGCAAACGTTGATTGAATTTTTTTGAAAAACTCTCAAAATTTAAAAACTCAATGCTTTTCATTGTGATAAAAAAACAGGGTATTTATTCCCAAAGTCTGAGAGTCCAATTGGAAGCGGACATTTTTTAACTACCATGGAAAGAATTCCTCTTACTTAATTAAATTAGCAATGGAATTCATTTCCTTCCGATAATTACTATCATCTAATTCTTTTCGACAAAACATGCTTTGATAAGTAAAATGCTCTGCATAATTTTTATCAATGGTTTCGTACTCGCGCAATATGACTGGCGAAACAAAATTTGTAATAGAGTCCACCTTTTGATCCATAAATACTTTTTCACCACGTTTATTACGAGCAAAACCACGCACAACGTAATCAACACAAACCACATCGCTTTCAAATGCTTTAAACATAAAGTCCAGAGCATAAAGCGGAGAAATACTACCGCATGTGGCAATATCTATATCAACACGAAAGCTGCAAATACCAGAGGGATCGAGGCTATCGGGATAGGTATGAGCACAGATATGACTTTTATCCAAGTGGATAGAAACGGTGGATTGAGACATTAAATTAGATTGTTTTGTCGCCTGTTCACCTTTTACGTCGCTCATAAGGAGCACTGCACTGGCGCCGTATGGATCGAAATCTTTAGAGCTAACGCTCAGAACTTCTGCATCAATAATTTCAGCAATTCGCACCAAATAGGACTCTATTTGTTTAGCGCTATACCGTTCATCAATGTAGCGAATGTAGGAAAGTCGTTCTTCATCATTTAAAGCCACGGCAAAATCATAGAGGTTAAAGCTCAATGCTTTTGTAAGATTATTGAAACCAAAAATTTCTGTCATGTTTCTATGACCTTTCGAATTGCGGAAGACGGAGGGTGTTGCCCATTTTGACAATGTAAACTATTGTAGCATTAGTTTTCTTGCAAGGGTCAATTTCAACTTGTGGCAAAAAAGTTATCGCCACGACGTACAATACAGGTAACAAAAGCATGAATTCTCGTTTTGGTTTATTTCTCGTTCTATGTGACGATCCGGAGCTTGCTTCCACCCTCACCCATATTCAACAGGAAATGGACATTCGGGTGTGGCTTCCGAACAAACAAGGCCAATTACAATCTTCTTTAATTGAGGCCTGCGAAGACGCTTCTGACACTAATACCCTTGTAAAAGGTGACATTACAAAACCTTTGTTTTTCAAGCAATGGGAAAATTATCATCCAGTTTGTGTTGTGCTTTCACTAAAAGATGGTGAAAAATACAACTTAGTGCGTGAAAATATTCTACACGAACTCCCTGAAGCAAGAATTTTGTCATTACAAATAGGCCACCCTGAAGAACTTCCTCGCAAACTAGCCGATAACGACCGAGAAATTATCTTGTCTTGGACGGAGCTTTTGAGTCAACCTATTCGTGCAGAGCTTAGACATATAGAAACGACGCATAAAGTGCATAAAGTACAAAATATTCTTGATAAGGCCGATAAAATTGCCCTACTGTTGCAGCCCGACCCCGACCCCGATGGCATTGCTTCTGCTCTTGCCCTAAGAAGCCTTTTAGGTCGCAACAAAGTATCCACCCCAATTGTTAGTTTTGGTAAGGTAACACGCCCTGAAAACATTGCCATGCTTAAGCTTCTTGATCTTGAAGTCATTACTCTAAGACCAGAAGAGCTTTCTCAGTTTGACAAAATCGCCCTGCTAGACACTCAGCCTGGTCATTTTCAAATCACACTGCCACGGGTCGATGTCATTATTGATCACCACCCTATTGTGGGAAATTATAGTGAAATACCCTACGTTGATATCCGCTCCCAGTATGGAGCAACCTCGACAATTATGACAGAATACTTGCGCAGCCTCGCTTTCACCATTGGTCAACGTCTTGCAACAGCACTCCTATACGGAATAAAGTCAGATACTTTGCATTTGAATAGAGAAGTCATTGATGCTGACCTCTATGCCTTTATGACTCTGTACCCTCTTATAAATTATAATCTGTTGCGGCGCATGGAAAAGCCAGAAATACCAATTAAATTTGCGCACAATCTTGCTCATGCATTGGAAACTATGGAACACAAAGAAACCGTTCTTGTTTCAAGTCTAGGAAAAGTGGCTAGGGAAGATCTCATTCCACAAATTGCTGATTTTTTACTTCAGTTCGAAGGAATGGAATGGGTTGTTTGCGTTGGCATTTTTAACGAAAATATTGTTTTAAGTGTGCGCAATGTGGGCTATGTTAAAAACGCTGGCGATGTGGTGAAGAGAATTATCCACGGCTGGGCGCAGGGTGGAGGACATCGCAGCATGGCAAAAGCCATATTTCCAATTGATGAGTGGAAAAAAAGATACGGCTCATTGTCTGACTCCAATATTCGCACCACCGTACTCGACATGTTTGTGAAGGAAGCCCTGTAGTTTTCGAGATTAAAAATGCACGTTCTATTTAAAATAAATAATATTACTAAAAACAAATCTTCTGTAAATGATGAAAAAGTATTTATTGGTAATGGCATTATTGGACGCGGAGTCGCCTGCGATTGGTTTATTGATGACAATAAAAAAATTGTTTCTAACCAACATGCAAAAATTGAGCTCATAGAAAATGATTTTTTTATTACAGATATCAGTTCTAATGGAACTTATATTCATGGAAATAAACTTGTAAAAGGGGCTAGAACTCTTCTTAAAACAGGAGATATTATTAAAATAGGACACTTCACCATAGATGTGACTATCATTGATGAAAATGCCAAAGAAGAAAAATTCAATCCGAGACTCTTTAAGCTCTTTTTAAGACGTTTTAATATTGAAGATACTGAGTTATTAAGCCTCACGGCAGCAAAAAATGTTATTGAAATTGCAGGACAAGTTCTTGCTGAGTGTGTAGCAGGTGCTCTAAAAATAACGCAACAAAGAAATTTGAATATTTTTAAAAATTTTAAGGATCCCACAAAGTTAACTTCAGAGCTGTTTTCAAAAATGAACGAATCCGATTTTCAAGATGCTATTATTGCATTCAAAGAAATATTTGAATCGGAAGTTATACCGCATAGTGAGGCCGTTTCAAGCGCTTGGCTGGCAGCATTACATCGTGTTATGGAAAATTTAAATCCAACTTTAATTGAAGAAAAAGTTGAAAAAAATATGTTTCGTAAAATTATGTCAGATAAGCACAAGGCACAGTGTTGGGATTTACTAAAAGAGGAATTTCAAATTATTGCTTCTGCTGCGGCAAAAGGGGCACTTGTCTCTACATTCGTGGACGCAACCGCAATTTCACCACAGAAACAACTGTACACACCACCAGTACTAAAAAAATAAATGCCAAAGAAATTGAAATAGGAAACTTGCCGCCATACAAGTTGTTCAACCAAGCCATCTTAATACCCACAAAAACTAGAATAACCGCCAGTCCGTACTTTAGATATTCAAATTTCTCGACCATATTCGCTAAAAGAAAATACAGTGAACGAAGGCCTAAAATAGCAAATATATTTGAAGTAAAAACAATAAGAGGCTCCCTCGTAATTGCAAAAATAGCGGGAACAGAGTCAACGGCAAAAACGATATCGCTAAATTCAATTAAAATAAGAACAAGAAAGAGAGTTGTGATAAAAATTTTCCCGTTTTCTCGTATAAAAAAACGCCCCTGAATTTCTTCCCAATTTTTTGTTGACACCCAACCCGATTTTCTAAACCAACGAATTAAGAAATTACTCCCAATATCTTTTTCTTTTTCAGGCATAAATAATAACTTAATTCCAGTTAATATTAAAAACCCGCCGAATAAAATAAGCACCCAGTCATATTCCACTAACTCAGCGCCAATAGAAATAAAAATAGCTCTAAAGAAAAGTGCACCAAGAATTCCAAAAAATAAAATTTTATGCTGATACTTGAGAGGGGTTTCAAAATATTTAAAAATCATAACAAAAACAAAAATGTTGTCTAACGCGAGAGTTTTTTCAATAATATACCCGGCTAAAAATTCCAGACCAGAATTTTTCCCTTCAATAGCACCCGCTGTTTGCGCTGTCATACCCTTAGGTATCGCCCAAATGTGCTCCAAGTACCATTCAGTTGATTTTCCTGTGGCATAAAAGTAAAAAAACAAATTAAATGCTATGGCAAGAATAATCCAAACACAGCTCCAAATAAGTGCTTCTTTTACACTAACAACATGATCTTTTCGATTAAAAATACCTAGGTCAAGAAATAAAATGACAAAAATAAAAATAATAAATATGAGATAAAAAGGCCAGTACTGGGAAAAAACAAATAGAGTGGTTGGAAACAGCGTTTGCGGCATTTGAGCTCCTTATGAGTATTTCCCCCATACTAGCACCAAATAACTAATTATGGAATAAGGCATCCACAAACTCAACTGCATCAAACAATTCTAGATCGTCTACAGTTTCTCCAACTCCCACATAACGTATTGGTAATCCTAATTCATGGGAAATGGCAATAGCGATACCACCTTTGGCTGTGCCATCGAGTTTTGTTAAAATAATTCCCGTGACATTGACGGCTTCTCGAAAAAGTTTTGCTTGTTGTAAAGCATTTTGCCCTGTGGTGGCATCAAGCACAAGTAAGACTTCATGAGGAGCATCTACCACATCTTTGCCAGTGACGCGGGCAATTTTAGATAGTTCTTGCATGAGATCGTGTCTTGTTTGTAGCCTACCTGCGGTGTCTATCAGGCACACATCTAATTTTTGTTCTGCAGCTATTTTTGTCGCCTCGTAGGCCACAGAAGCGGGGTCACTCCCTTCTTTCAGGTTAACCATTTTTGCATGAGCGCGGTCTGCCCAAATAGCAAGCTGTTCAACAGCAGCAGCGCGAAAAGTATCTGCAGCACCAATAACAACTTTTTTGTTATTTAAGTGCGCTTTATAGGCTAGTTTTCCTATTGTGGTGGTTTTTCCTGCACCATTGACACCAACCATAAGAACCACATGGGGTGTATGCTTAGAATTTTCAATAGTTCCATTTTTATTTTCAAATAAGGTGTTTAAAAGAAGAAGAATTTCTTCTTTTAAAATTGTTTTAAATTTTTCTACATCGTTATAGTCGTCGCGCTCCAGCCTATTTTTAACTCGCTCAACAAGAGTCTCAGCGGTAGCGACTCCAACATCTGCTTGCACAAGAAGTTCAAATAAATATTCAAGAGTATCTTCTCTGTTTAATTTCAACTTCTCTGATAGAAAAAATTCGTCTAAATTTTTTATAATTTGTCTGTGCGTTTGGCTTAAACCAAACCGCAACCTTCGAAACCAGGAGAGTTTTTCATCCTGTTCAACAAGAACTTTTGCTCTATAAGATTCAGCAACGGGAGTTTGTCCTGCTCTTTTTTCAGGGACCACTGCAGTTTCTTTATGTTTGTGCTTGTTCCGTTTGTTAAGATTTCTTTGATTGCGGTTTTTAATTAAACCGACGAATAAAAAAATGACCACAATTGCAACGAAAATACCTGCAATGGATAAAAAATGATTTTGCGTTAGGTACGGTACCATAAATACTCCACTAATGTGACTCATATCCAGTTGTGTTTTTTTGTAATTTCATTGACAACACCAATAAATCGAGAGTTATCGTCTGTTACAGGCATTTTAATTAAATTGAGAATAATTTCTTTCGCTTTTTCAATAGCACTAGCCTGATTTTCAAGGCATTCAAGGGCTGCCATGCGCACGTTTTCATCACGACAAGACAAAAATTCTTGAGCAACTTGCACAATTCTTTCATCATGAATTTCTCGCAACGCCAATAAAATTTCAGAGTTCCGCTCTAAAATATCTTCATCAAAAACTTCCATATTTAAATTTAAATTTTCTAGCAGTAAAGCGACATAAGCTTCTTGCGAGAATATTTTTTCTGCAATTTTAATTGGCCAAGCGAGCCGTTTTTTTGTTTTAATTGCTTCACGAATGTATTCTTGAGCTTTTTCACCGTGTGTTACAATAATTTTCATGCACTGTTCTTTTTCCCGAGTGTCTATGAGCCCAGATTCAAGTACCATTTCAAAGCGTTTCAACAACTGAGGAATAGACAACTCAGGCGCAAGCTTGGCAAGAGCCTCAATGGCTTCTGAACGCTGATCTTTCGTTGTCATGACTTTTTTCAACACATCTCCGTGTTTATCATAAGACTTTGGTTCTGTACGAGACGAGAAAAATTTATCAAAAAAACCCATATTATTTCCTACCCAAATAAAGCAAAAAAGCACCAATGCACAAAAGAACCACACCAACTCCAACGCCAGAATAAAGAACAGTGAAAGGTATTGAATCCACGTTGTGAATTCGAACTAAACTTTGCAAACTTAAGGCTCCTTCCTCAAAACTCCAAAAAAAGGCACTGCGATTTCTTTATAGTCAGGATCGTTCGTTTTCACAAGGAAGTTTCCAGAAACATTGACACCTGAACTGCCTTCTTGAGATTGAGGCAAATTTAATTTCTTAGGGTATATAAGCTTAAAATGCAGCCTGTAGGCAACAGTTGAGTCGGAATGGGAGCCCGCTCGCGTAGATAACTTCTCTTTTTTAATTTCAAATATTTCTGCATCATGCAAATCTTTCATCTCAGACACTTGCCTTAAATTTATTTTAACCGAGGTAATGGCAAAATTTTTTACGCTAGAGCTATAAGTAATCACTCGTTCTGAAGTTTTGGCATTGCTGACAACTCCAAATTCCACATATTTGGCAGAAACATCAACTCTACCAACAACTTCTCCCACAATAGGAATTTGAAAATTTTTATAATGGGTGGAATTGTTCCAAACAATAAGCTTTGCATTAACAGGACCAATTGGCAAAGAACTGTTAACTTTAACTTGAATTTCTTGTGTATTCGGAACAGTTATTGGCATCAGCTTTGCTTCTATAGAAGGCACTGTTGACTCCACCGAAAAAACTTTTATTGGTTCAGAATTGTTTAATATTTCGTCTCTTGCTCTTTGCAAAAAGTTTAAGTTAATAGAGAAATTTTTTTCCGCATTTTTATCAATACGGCCAATATATAAAAGCGATGGCGTTGCATAAAGTTCCTGCAACACATTGGCAGTTAAAGTGAGAGTTACTGTTGGAGATGAAGACCCCATATTGGTTTCTGCAGTTACAGACCTAACCACACTCCCCGAAAACTGACTGGAATCAAACTCCACATGAATTACTCCTGCTTCATTCGGTTTAAATATGTTTTGAGCTGTTTTGCCATCTTTAGCAAAAACTTTTGTATTTAAACACCCACAGGCTGCATGCAAACTATTGAGCACTAAAGTCCCATTGCCCGTATTCTCAAAAGTAAAATCGTGCGCAACGGTGCTCCCCCTATAGACGTCACCAAAATTAAACCTTGTAGAGTCAAATTCAATACGTGGAACTTGTCCTTGTAAGTTGATATCTGTATTTTCAGGCGTTTCGCTTTGTGCAAATACCTCTTGCCAGAGAAAAAGTGTCATAAAAAAGAAAATGAATTTCACGAGAGTGCTCCTATTTTCGGGTATTGGTGCTTGATAAGTTAGATAATATTACTTGTAAGTTATACTTCCACCTTCATCAATGTACGCAATTGTTTTGCAAGATTGATTTATTTTTCCACCAAGGCCTTCGTAAATAATTGTAGAATCAATATTAGCATATGAAGTTGGCAATACAATGCCATTAATTTCTTTATGTTCTTTATATATTTTTTCTGTGGCAGAGACCAAGCTTTTATAAAATGGAAATGTTTGATTCACCTGGTGGTAACGGAAAGGTATTAGACCAATAACCATTACAAGCAACAGAATTTGAAATGCAAAACAGAATTTATTCTGAGGAATAGAATAACGTATAGCAAGATACAATGGAAATACTAACAAAGGAAATACATTTGACAGTATAAGATAGTCGGCTCTACCCCAAGAAGGAATACTTGCATAACAATGCCAAGAAACAAGCCAAAAAAGAAAGAAAAATTGAATTAAATAATTTTTATATAATTTCTTCCAGACAACAACAACAATAAGAGCTAAATACACAACTAAAAAATAATAAAAAGTAAATTGACCAAAAATAACGAATGAACCCACATGAAAAATATATTTAAATCCTTGACC
This sequence comes from Bdellovibrionota bacterium, assembly GCA_040386785.1. Lineage (GTDB taxonomy): Bacteria > Bdellovibrionota_B > Oligoflexia > Silvanigrellales > Silvanigrellaceae > Silvanigrella. The sequence goes on along the minus strand of JAZKEW010000174.1, from coordinate 5,498 downwards.
GTAAGCACCTTGAAATAACAACATTCTTGAAAAAGCACTATTGGTCCCGTAACTATAAAGATCTATAGAATTAGAATAGTTAAACATATAAATAAAATAAGGAATTTGTAATATCATTATTGTTGAAATAACTATGATAGTAAACAGAAATTTATTCCTAAATGTTGCTGTTTTTAAGAAAATAAATAAAAATAAAGCTCCTGTAAAAAATAATGCGGGAGAATGGCACTCTGCAGCAAACCAGGCACAAGCAATGGTTATAATAGCTCTTATTTTATTGTTAGCTGTGTATCCATTTTCCAATAATCTAAACTCAAACGCGAGGGCAAAAGAAATATTTACAAAAGCCAGAGCAAAATTTGGATTCCATGAACTAAAGCCAATAGATAGAATAGTTGGGCTTGAAAAATATAAAATAAACAGAGAAAGTAAAATAAAAATAGAATTTACATTCTTACGGCTCAAGACAAAAAATAAAAAAGCATATGAAAACGATTGGAAAAAAGCTTGTCCATAAGTTGCTGTATGAGGTAAAAAGTTAAAAAATGGCCCCAGAACGTGGTAAATAAGAAAAAGTTACCATGGGCGTGCCAACAAGTTGTAAATGGCTTTGAGCGGCTAGCCTCCAATCTCGGGTTTGATCTCCCTTCATCCAATATTCGTTACTCACATTATGAGTCAATAAATAGTAAGCCAAAAGAAACATACATATTGATAATGCATAAATAATTAAATTTTTATCTTTATTGAAACTCAAAAAAACCCCCAAATACAAAAAATACACTGCTAAATTTCCTATCATAATTTCTAATCATGTAAAACACAGGAAATAAAAAAGCTATAAAGCGAAACGCTTGAATCTCTCTATACGATAACATAGAGTTCCACGTGAACAAATCTAAAGTTGAACTTTAGATTTGTATAACCTATTAAAATTATAAAAGAAATATCATATATGTCTCTTAAAACGAATCGTTTAAGTATTTTTCTCATTCTCTTCAGTGCACTCATGGTTTCTAGTGCATTTTTTACACTCAGCTATCCTAAAATTTCTTTCGGAATTATGATGCCTTTTTCCTTAGTTCCTTTGTTTATTGGTGTTCGAAAAATTGCACTACAAAATTGCACACAATCTATATTCAGCATTTGTAAAAAATCTATTTTATTATTTTGGTTTTTTGGCATTGTGCTTCAACTTATTAGTTTTTTTTGGATCACAAAGCCAATTATTTATTTTGGAGCCGTACCCACACCATTAGCCTACATACTTTTCGTTTTTATTAGCATTTTATCAGCATTTTTTTTCCCATTATTATTTTCTCCATTTATATTTAGTTTATGCTACGAGCATAAGTTTTCTGGAAAAAAAATATTTATTCTAGCAATAGCGCTTGCAATAACTTTTATGGAAATTATTTTACCCCGTTTTTTTGATTGGAGTTTTGGTGGCTTATTAAGCTCAAGTGTTGTGTTTAGCCAACTCGAAAGTTTATTTGGTTTTAACACAGGCTCTTTATTCATTTTTGTTACAAGCCTTACGCTTGCATCACTTTCTAGAAATAATATTAGGCCATTATTAACATGTTCTGCTGTATTCTTACTTGTTATTTCATTTGGTGCTTGGAGAGTTTCTACTTTAAATAAAATTTTTGCATCGGGACCTAAATTTCGTGTTGCCTTCGTGCAACCAAACTTTACATTTAATTCCCTAGCAAATTTGCCTCTTCCTAGCGTTAATTCACAAAGGCAAAGTTTTTCAAGAATGCTTGAAATGAGTAAAAATACCATTCAAAAAGCCGCTGCATTTGACGGCAAAAAACCAGACTTACTTGTGTGGCCTGAAAGCACAGCACCTGATTTTTTTCTTTCCACGCCATGGCAAATAAATGCAGTTACAAAATTTAGTCAACAAACAGGTGTCCCATTTTTAATACAAGCCACAGAAATAAAACCAGATGATTTAAAAAAAATTCGCTTTGAAAATATACCCATTTGGTCGTCATCGGTTATTGTTAATTCTTCTGGCCTTGTACCACAATTTTTTCAAAAATGGATTCCCATGCCATTTGGTGAAGAATTTCCTCTTGAAAATAAATTGCCAATTTTAGGCACCTGGTACCGTGCATTTTTTAAAAATGCAAGCAAAATGGAGCGTGGTAGCAGCTACAACTCACTTCCTATTCAAAAAAACAAAGTCTTTGTCACCCCTCTTATTTGTTTTGATTCTATTGATCAAGAGCTTTCCTATTTAAGTGCAAAAAAAGGTCAAGCAAGTTTTTTTGTCAACCAAGCTAATTTTGTCTGGATGGTAGATAGTAATGCGGGGCTTGAACTTTCTTTGCTCGATCAAATGCGTGCCATTGAAAATGGGAAAAGCGTCGTTGTTGCTTCCAATACTGGCCCAAGCTTAGCCTTTGACCCCCTTGGCCAACTTATTTTTCCACCAACAACACTGCTCACACAAGAATTTAATTTTGTTGATATTCCTCTTTACACAGGCAAAACTTTGTTTCAAACTGTGTACAAATGGCCTCTGGTTATTTTAGGAATTCTTTCTATTTGTTACTTTATTTATATCACAAGAAAATCGTACATTTATGAAAAACAACTTAATACAAAGTAGCACAGGCCTTCTGTCTGAGCGCATGCGCCCATCTTTAAATACCATTGAGTACTTAGTTGGAGCGGCAAAAAAAATTTGGCATCGCGATTTTAAACAATGGCTTGAAGAACATAAATTTCACATGATTTTGTGGGGACCTCCCGGCTGCGGCAAAACAACTTTAGCTCGTTTGCTTGCCGAAAAATGCTCGCTTCCCTTTGTTACTTTATCTGCCGTACGAGACGGTGTAAAAGAAATTCGTCACGCTGTGGAAAACATACCCCATGGTCTATTATTTATTGACGAAATTCACCGTCTTAACAAGGCACAACAAGACACTCTTTTGCCCATTTTAGAATACAGTGAAGCTTGGGTTATAGGGGCGACCACAGAATCTCCAAGCACAGCTTTAAACCCTGCACTTCTCAGCCGTATTCGAAATATCTATGTAGCCCCTTTAAAAGAAGAAGATATCAATCAATCCTTGCACCATGCGCTTGAATTTCTAAAACGTGAAAATCATGACTTTGAATACGAACAACTAGAGCATGAAGTCATACCAAAAATAAATCATATGAGCGGTCATGATTTACGTTTTGCACTTAATTTATTTGAAAACATTGCACATTGTAAAACAGAAGAAGAAAAGCAAGAAATTTATAAAAATACCCTTAAATCATTCTCAAGCAAAAATCATTACGAATACATCAGTGCCATGATTAAAAGCATGCGTGGTAGTGACCCAGATGCAGCTCTTTTTTATGCCATACTCATGCTTGATAGAGGAGAAGATCCTCTTTTTATTTTAAGACGTTGTATCATTTTTGCTAGTGAAGATATTGGCAATGCAGACCCTCAAGCACTTGTTTTAGCAACAAGTGCCTACAAAGCTGTTGAAGCCGTTGGTATGCCTGAAGGCCGTATTCCTCTTTCACAATGCATTTGTTACCTTGCTTCAAGTGCAAAAAGTAATAAAGCATATTTAGCAATTGACACAGTAAGAGAATGGAGAGTGAAAGCCGAAGAGCAAGGGCAAAGTATTGAACCGCCAATTCCGCTGACTTTAAAAGGAAAACATTTGTATAAATACCCTCACGATTTTGAAAATAATTTTGTGAATTTTCAATATTTACCAGAGAGCATTGTTAAAATAAAAGATCAAGAAAAAAAGCCTGCATACTTACCCTCTGGTCAGGGGTTTGAAAAAAACTTTTTAGAACGCCTTGCAAAACTATGGACTCCACGCCCCCGATCTTAAATTATTACGCAGCATTAACATGATTTCTATTTTCATTTTCTTCCGGTTGCTCTGTGGCTTTGCCCCTTGAAACATAGCTAACAACATCAATATAGCTTAAAATAAGTCGAACAAAATGCCGCCTTGCTTTAATAGCACCACTCTTTTTTGAAATATCAATATTTAACAAAGGCTCGCGAGTTGTACGAGAGTAAAGAATTAAACGCAAATATTCTGCATTTAAATTTCGATCATATTCAATGACAGCAGAGCCAAGTTGTTCCCAATTATAGACCATTTTTTTCATGCCATAATAGACTTGAATGCCATTGAGGCCAACTAAAATTTTTTTAATCCCCTGAAAATTTAAAATAAGAAGGGCTGTCCAAGGCAATAAAACAAGAATAAAAAAAGAAATTCCAACGAGCACTCCGCCATGAAGTTCATTGTAATAGCTTGGGCTGGAAATAAGAAACAGAACACAACCCATAAGGCCAAATAATGAAATAAATATCTGCTTAGGAGAAAAAGGAAAATACCAACGTCCATCTGGCGTTAATTTGCTATGAACTAAAGACTCTCTGTCTTCTTCAATGCGCCTATCAAGTTCACTCACAATTTCTTCATCGTTAGAAATTTTCGTTATGAAGTGTAAAATAGAAAGAGAATCATCAAAACGACCCCATTCATCTAAGATATGGGCCTTTAAAAGAAGAGCATCTGGATTTTTAGGGGAAAATGCAAGTATGTTTTCAATAATATCAAGGGCGCCTTGAGCGTCACCTTGATTTAATAATTGTCGAGCTTCTTTTAAGTGTTTCATAAGAAGCTTGTCGGAACAGGGACGGGATAATAAAGGTGGGATTACAAAAGTTTGACTCGCTAAAATTAACCTTGAGCAACAACCCAAATATTGAACTGAGCAGAAACTTCAGGATGCAATTTCACTGACCCCTTATAAACGCCTACGCGCTTGATATCATCAAGAATGGTAATGAGGCGCCTGTCGAGCTCGTAACCTGCTACGGTAAACGCAGCTGCAAGTTCTTGAGTTGTTACAGCACCGAAAATTTTATCTTCCTCACCAACTGGCTTGTGGACTGTCAAAGACAGAGCGCTAATAGCTGTTGCCAATTGTTGAGCAGCAGAAAGAGCCTTTTGCTTTTTGACTTCAGCTTGGCGACGTAGGTGAGCCAATTGCTTTTGATTGGATTCATTAGCAAGCACAGCAAGGCTACGTGGCAATAAATAGTTTCTTGCAAAACCAGGTTTGACTTTAACTAAATCACCGATAGCTCCTAAGTTAGGCACATTTTCTTCTAATAAAACTAACATAATAATATCCTCAATAAAAATTTAGCGTATTTTTTTCCTACGCCAGTCATAAACATAATCGAGCAGTGCTATGGAGCCAAAAACGGCTAAAATAGCATAATAACCAATAGAAAAGCTGGAACCTAGAACAAACAAACAAAATAAAAGCAAAAGGCCAACTAAGTTTGAAACCCGAATGTAAAAGGTAAACAAACCCTGCAACGTTAAAATGCACAGAAGAGCATAGGATAAAACACAACCCACACCAATAAATGGAGCATAGCGATTTGTCGCTAAAGCAGCCATAAGCTCACTGGGGCCTCCAAACCAAAACATAATAGCAGC
>JAZKEW010000173.1:15060-24569 GCA_040386785.1 Bdellovibrionota bacterium | reverse complement strand
CTAGCGCTATATCCTTAGGCAACTTGATGTGCCCATACAAAATCCGGAAGAGCCTTTTAAATATTTAACTTGGTCTACGTTTGTTGTTAAGTTTTTTTGATTATATAATTCTTTTATTTTTTCAAGGCCAAGTTTTTTCTCCGCTTTATGAAAACCCCAAGTGGATAGCCTCGTTATTTTATCATTTATTTGTGCCAGTGCATCGTCGATATTTTTGATTTCCGCCTTTATTGCCTTGCTTTTTTTGGACGAAAATCCAACTACACTTCCTAGGCTTGTTGATGGATTGCACATTTTATTTTAACTCCAATAAGCTGGTTAAACATGAACTTCACTCTGCCATTAAGAAGCCCTAGCAGGAACCCGCGGCATTTGAATATTGTCTAGGTGATCATCAACACTTTCATAAATCTTAACAGGATCAATATGCTTATAACGATAACATTTCAACTCTCTGTAAGCTAACTTATGAATTAAAATAAGCGCATCGTAAAAGGGCGACTCAGGCACATAACAAGAAATATCTTTCTCCTCACCCAAAGCCATGACCAAATTATTTGAACTTAAAATTCTTGGAATTTGCGCAATTTGTTTTGTTACTTTAAGCAAATCAATTGCCTTCTTCTTTTCTGTTTGCTCAATTTGCTGTTTTTTTTCGGTTATGGTTCTAAGTAAAGACTTACGAGCTTCCAATTCTTCTTTCCAAGCTACGGTGGAATCAGCTTTGCAGTAATTTTTTCCTGAAAGAAATTCGAAAATACTTTTTTTCACGGCTGACCTGACTTCTTTGCCATGCAAAATAAACGCACCGGTAAAAAAATGCTTTTGGTTGAAACAAATGAGGCGCCCTTCAAAAAATTGCGAGGAATCAAACCCTGCAAAATTAAATTCAGGCAAAGAAAAAATATGCAATCTTTCATTAGATAGTAAATCGGTAACAATTAAATGCTCGTCTGTTTGCAGGCTTTCTACTCGAAAAAGTGAGTGTTTAAAGGAACGCAATTGTTCGTACAAATTCATGTCATCAACAGAAAAACCACTTTGTCCATTGTATAAAAAAGTTTCAAATACAGTCGAGCCAGAAAAACCATCGGAAAGCCTGTAATCAAATACAAAAAATTCTTGAAAACAAGCCATTCTTTGCTCAAAAAAAGGATCCTCGTCGTTGACCTTCCCTGTGGAAATAAAAAATAATTCTCGAGCCATTTGTCGTTCTTGTTGAAATTCTTGCTTGAGAGAATAAATATACAAGTTATTCAATAGCTGCTGACAGAGTTTTGCGGTCATAAGTCTTCCTTAACATACACATGGGACATGCTCACAAGTATACCTATTCAACATCAGACAAATCAAGTATAGCCATAAACGCTTCCTGCGGAATTTCCACACTACCAACTTGTTTCATACGCTTTTTGCCTTCCTTTTGCTTGTCAAGAAGCTTACGTTTACGGGAAATGTCTCCACCATAACACTTAGCAAGCACATCTTTTCTGAGGGCTGAAAGGCTTTCTCGTGCAATAACCTTAGAACCAACGGCCGCTTGCAAAGCCACTTCAAATTGCTGGCGTGGGATAACTTGCTTGAGTTTTTTCACAAGCAAGCGCCCTCTTTCATAAGAATTGCTTCTATGCACAATACATGAAAGGGCGTCTAAAGCTTCGCCGTTTAACAAAATATCAAGCTTCACCAAATCACTTTCCCGATAGTCGAGAAATTCATAATCCATGCTGGCATAACCGCGAGAAATACTTTTTAGTCTATCGAAAAAGTCAAACACCATTTCGTTTAATGGCAAATCATATTGAAGCATGACGCGGCTTTGTGAAAGGTATTCCATTTTTGTTTGCACACCACGTCGCTCGGCAAGCAAACCCATAACACTCCCCAAATGCTCTTGCGGCATATGAAATGTGGCCTTAACCATTGGCTCCATAAAGGAAGAAATATTGGTAGGAGGAGGTAACGTTGCAGGGTTGTCTACACGCAGCTCTTCCCCTTTTGTGGTGGTCACATTGTACACACACGTTGGTGCTGTAAAAATAACGTTCATGTTATATTCACGTTCAAGGCGTTCTTGAATAATTTCCATATGCAACAAACCTAAAAACCCGCACCGAAAACCAAAACCAAGAGCCACAGAAGTTTCCGGCTCGTATGAAAGAGAACTGTCGTTTAAAGAAAGCTTTGCAAGAGCATCCTTAAGCGATTCATAGTGGTTGGTTTCTATCGGAAAAATACCTGCAAATACCATTTGTTTTGCTTTTTTAAAGCCAGGCAATGGCTCCACATGAGCACCTGCTTGGCAAATGGTATCGCCAACGCGGGAATCGCGCACATCTTTGACGTTGGCAATTAAATAACCAACTTCACCTGCACTTAAGCTTTCTCGTGCAAAGGCTTTGACACACATAATTCCAAGTTTTTGCACTTCAAATATTTTGCCCGAGTGCATCATTTGAATTTTATCGCCTGTTTTGACTTCTCCATCAACCACACGCACTAAAACCACCACGCCTTGGTAGGAATCAAACCAACTATCAAAAATAAGGGCTCGCAGAGGGTCATTACGAGTATCCGGTGGTGGTGGTACATATTTTACAATGGCTTCCAAAATTTCAGGCACACCAAGACCAGTTTTTGCACTACATTTTATAGCATTTGAAGTATCAATGGAGAGTTCTTCTTCAATTTGTAGGCAAACACGTTCGAAATCGGCACTGGGAAGGTCAGCTTTATTGATTACGGGAATCACTTCTACGTTGTTGTCAGAAGCTAAATAGACGTTTGCAACAGTTTGCGCTTCAACACCTTGTGAGGCGTCTACCACAAGCAATGCCCCTTCGCAGGCTGTTAAACTACGGCTTACTTCATAAGTGAAGTCGACATGTCCAGGAGTATCAATAAGATTTAGTGTATAAATTTCACCATCTTTTGCGTGGTAGTCTACTGTGGCTGTTTGCGCTTTGATGGTAATGCCGCGTTCGCGTTCTAGATCCATGCTGTCGAGAATTTGTTGTTGTTTATCACGATCGGCAACGGCGCCTGTCAGCTCAAGAAGCCTGTCCGCTAAAGTTGATTTACCGTGGTCAATGTGGGCAATAATGCAAAAATTGCGAATGTGGGAGGGGTCAGTGTTTTTGTTTTTACTCATTGTGGGCCTTCTGCAAAAATTTCAGTTTCAGACTAGGGGTTTTACAAGATTTTTTAGTTTTGTGCACGTTTATTTTGTTGGAAGGATTAATCTAAAGCCAATTTAACCAAATTCTGCTTTGTCGCATTCATACGCTGCATCAATACTTCTGCTTTTTGCACCGTATCTCGAGCCCCCACCTTCCCCACAAAGAAAAAATGATTTCCATGCACCGTATCCGAAAAATGCTGTGGAATTTGACTTAATATTCTTTTTGCAATAGCAAATTTTGCAGAATTTGATTCTATATTTGTATAAAATAAATACTGTTGAAAAAGCATTTCACTGCGAATAAAATTCCAACCACTGGGGTCTACAAGTGCTATTTTTGGCACACTAGCAGAATCGTCATTTATAAGGCCTATCCACGGAGTTTGCGCATAGTTAAACACACCGCTGTCTTCCAGAGCTTTTTGCATATTAAATTCAAATTTATTTTTACCCAAAAAATACCCCTGCCCTTGCAGTGCCACAGGAATATTGCCAATAAATTCATTTTCATAAATTTTGGCAGAAATAATTTCGTGATTATTATATTTTCCTTGCTCATCTATTAATTTTTTAAATAGATTTGTAAAAACTTTTTGATCGAGCAATTGGTTGGGCAACATTCTATTGCCATCAAAACCCTTAATTTTTTGTCCAAGATACGACAGAGGAGTCACTGCAGACAAACCAATAAATTGATCACAATTTAAACGTGCTTTTGTAAGTGACTCTTGAACGGATTCTTCAATGTTCCCACCCATACTCCACGCTAAAACGACAACGTGTCCAGATAAATGATTTGTTTTTACAATATTTTTTGCTAAAGTTGCAACTTGGTGACCCCAATCTTTTATACTAAATTCCGGATAAATTTTTGAAAAAACCGCATTGTCCGTAGGATAAGACACTCCTAAAAATGGGTATCCTTTTTTGTGCCACCAATAACTTAAAAAATCCTCTTCTTTTCCACCAGGAAAGCCATATGAAATTCTTGCTAAATGGGCAGCCCCTGGAATAAAAATAATGAGAGGCTTTTTTGCATCACCTTCAATATATTTATACAGGGTTTGTACTTTATTAATTTCAACCAGCTGCTCGCCTTCATAAATTTTGCTTTGTGCATGCGTGATATTGGACATAAATAAGCTGAGAAAAAAAACAGGTAACGTTACAAAAATGAATTTCAATTTTTTCATACAAACCCACGTTCAATATGTTTTTTACCCGACTCTGAAAGCATCCGCCCCCGCGAAGTGCGCAACACAAATCCTCGGTAAACAAGGTATGGCTCATACACATCTTCAAGAGTATTTTTTTCTTCATTAAGAGCTGCTGCAATGGCTTCCAGCCCCACAGGACCACCTTCGTAACGCTCTTCAATAATATTTAAAAATTCCCTGTCCATACGAGTGAGTCCTTGTGTATCAATACCAAGTCGAACAAGCGATGCATGCACAATTTCAGCATCAATAATTTCTTTTTCAGCCACTAAAGCAAAATCAAGTATGCGCTTAAGCAACTGATTAGCAATACGCGGCGTTCCGCGACAGCGTTCTGCAAGCAGCATGGCCGCATTTTCATGAATGTGAGCCTTCATAATTTGTGCACTTCGTAAAATGATTCTACACAAAGCCTCGTGAGAATAATAGTTTAGGTGCTCCTGTATGCCAAACCTATCACGCAGAGGAGCGGAAATGGCCCCTGCCCTCGTGGTGGCTCCTATTAAACAAAAAGGTGGTAAATCAAACTTCACCGTTCGTGCCGCTGGCCCCTGCCCCACAAGCACATCAAGACGCATGTCCTCCATAGCGGAGTATAAAATTTCTTCCACATTGGAAGGCAAGCGGTGAATTTCATCAATAAACAAAATAGTACTCGGCTCAAGATTCGCTAAAATTCCCATTAAATCCGCAGCTCGCTCTATAACCGGCCCTGAAGTGACTTTCATTTGACAGCCCATGACCGTTGCAATAATGCCTGCCAAAGTGGTTTTTCCTAGGCCTGGTGGGCCATGAAACAAACAATGGTCAAGCATTTTACCCCGCATTTTAGCTGCTTTGGTATATATTTTTAAATTTTCACAAATTTGTTCTTGACCAGGGTATTCTTCGAAGGTTTTTGGCCTCAGAAGAGCGTGGGGTTCAATGGGATCTTTATTGATTTCTTGCATGACAACAGGAATGTCGAACTGAGCGTGAATGGTGTCCATTTTGTTACCTTAATTTTTAAACATGTGTTCCGACAACTTTTTGAGAGACTGCTTGAGTGCAACTTCAAAAGGCATTTCTTCCCCAGCATGAATTTTTTGGGCAAAATGCTCGACAACCTGTGCAAATTGTTTTTCTTTATAACCTAAATTGGAAAGCGCACTTTTTAAATCATCCACAGTTTGAGAATGAATTAATTTGGTATTTTGCCTTGCTGTGGGGTCTTTTTTCTCTAGGTTATGTTCTAAATGCGAGTCCTCATATCGCGCACTCAATTTCTGCAATTTAGTTTTTAACTCAAGGACAAGTCTTTCTGCTGTTTTTGTCCCAATTCCAGGAATAGAAGTGAGCTTCACCACTTGGTTTTGCACAATCATATCACACAATTCAAAACCATCGACAACACCAAGAAGAGCTAAGGCTGCTTTTGGCCCAATTCCTGAAACTTGTATAAGGGAGTCAAACACAAGCTTGTCAAAATAATGTAAAAAACCAAACAAACGAATGGCATCTTCTCGCACATAAGTTAAAATATGCAAAGCGACCTCTGCATTTAATGGAGGTAAAAGACACAAAGAACTGGCAGGGACTTCTATTTCATAACCAACATTGTTAACTAGGAGTACAATGTGGTCGGGCCTTTTTTCAAGCAAAAAACCTTTCAAATATCCAATCATAAATAATATCTCATATAAAAAAACAGGAACAATACACCGCGTGCATCATTCCTGAAATGAAAATTTTATTCAAGGGCTTTGTAAACTTAGTCCTGGCCTTCTTTTAAAGTAAACTCCAAGTTTTTTTTAAAAAAACTTTTGGCAGAAAGCAAACTTCTTTTCGCACGCAAAAACACACCAATAGTGAATTTTTTACTATCATGAGCGCGGTACATGTACCTCCACTCTCCATTGCACTTGACGTAAGATTCCTCAATGGAATAAACTTGAGAGCTTTTACGAGTTTTTACATTGATATCACTTGAAAACTTTTGAACCCATTCAAAAATAGTTTTGTGAGAAACCTCGACACCAAAGCCAAGCATTTTTTCAGAAATGGAACGGTAAGTTAGTTTATGAAATAAGTGAAGATGCACGGCTGTTTCAATTACAGGCCACGGATAGCGATGCTGCTTGTCAAGCTTTTCTGTAGGATTGGGCATATAAAAACTCCTGTCTTATTCACAAACTATCACAATGGATAGCAAAAATAAAGCAACAATTTGTTACTATCTCAATAATTTTAATGATGCAAGTTTAAATGTAATAAAAACGGGGGTTTTGTCGAATTATTTGTTCATTTCACAAAGAGGCGCTTGAATCGAAGTTGATGTTGAGGGACTGAGCAAAAATAGCACTAAGGCCAATCCAACGCTCAATAGCAGACTTGACCATTCCAGCTAAAACATAGCACGCGTCTTTGTTCTTGCCGTGTACAGCTAAAAGTGTCGCATTCTCAATGTAATTAGCCACTCTATCCAATTCTTGCAAACAATTTTGCGCTTCTACTTCAAGAAGTTCAGGCTCTTTATTAAGCAAATAGATAGGCTTTGCCGCTAGCGTTAAAAATAGATTTGCATCTTCAAGGAGCGTCTCAAGGGTTTTAACATAGTTGAGATCATCATCCCAAATATTTATGGCCGCTAATTTTAGATCGAAAATAAGCAGGTCTGCCATATCAAGTGCAACCTGTAAACTTTCAAAAGAAAGCTGTTCAGACGTGTCAAACTTTGCTTCTATGGTATCTTCGGTTTCAAGCTTTATTCGACGATATTCCATATTGTCAATATCAATATTTGAGCCATTTAGCACAAGAGCTGTCAACGCAGATTTATTATTTTGGTCTGCTAAATATTCCAGCCTTGCAATGAGTATTGCCATATCATCAATGCTTTGAAGAGGAGGGATGCGTTTGCCATTGACGCGGACATCAGCCATAAGTTTTGTCTCCTATTTATGCGGGTTGCCGTTGTAAAGAACGACGACCAATTTCGGAAATAAGTGCATGCGCTCTACTGTTCATTGGATCGAGGGCAATAATATTTTCCATTAAATCAAGGGCCGCTTGGTAAGATCCAATGCTAAAATAAATTCCACCAAGGGTGTAAATCATATTCACATCATTGGGATGCCTGCCCACATAACGCTCAAGCGCTTTTTGAACCTCTGTAAAATTCTGTAATTCGTAGGAAAGCTTCACTAAATTGTAAATTGCAACGGTGCTTTCTGAGTTTAAATGGCACGAACGAGCCGTCCACTTCAAGGCTTCGTTCAACTCACCTAGCCCCTCAAAAGCAAGGCCTAGACCAAGACTCGCCATGTCATCGTTCGGAGCTAAGGTAACAGCTTTCTGAAAATGAGGAACTGCAATATTATAATCATTACGTTGGAGAGCTACGGTACCAAGGCCGATAAAGCTTTTTGCACAATAGGGATCCATATCTGATGCTCGTGTGTAATTTGTAACTCCACTATCTAAGTCACCCAATTTTGTAAAACAGTCTCCAATGATGCGGAACAAGTTGGATTGCTGCACGACGGTCAAATCGCCTTTTTGAAAAGCTTGTGCAATGAGTTGAATGGCATCAATATATTGTTTTGCCGCAACCATTTCTTCAATTTGTTCTAAAATTTGTACGGAATCTTCTAAAGTTTTTTCTGCATTATAAGCAATAAATCCTCTAAAAATTTGCACGAGTTCATCGGACACTTTTTCAAATTGAAATTCATTTTCTATGGCTTTCGTAATTGCTTTTTTAACATTGACGAGTTTATCTTGTTTTTCAATGGTTTCTTGCATCATGCGTCCTAAACTGTGGATACACCCTGAGGCAAATATTTTATAAAAGCGACTCACCCACTCGCCAATCCAGCCAGATCCATTTGAAATAACAATAAGCCCTGAAGAAAGGGCGCATAATAAATCGTAAGTGCTGTCTAAATGTTTAAGAGCATTTCCATTAACAGGAGAAATAGGCGCATGAATAACAGCATCACACAAGGAAATGATATTAGAAAATTGATTTCCAACAAGCTCTTTTACACCATCTCCCGATGGATTTAAAAAATACACGTGATCATCAAGGCCTAGTTCAACAACAGTTTGCCGAATGTCTGCACCCGCAGAACCCGATCCGCAAAAACAAAGGCGCGCATGCCCCTGAAAAGAAGGGTTACTTTGTAATAAATTTTTAAACGCATAAACGGAATCAAGGGAACCTGATTCAATTTCCAGTGGCCCTAAATGCAAAAATATAAAATCGGTTTCTGGTAGACCAAGAGAAGCCCTAAGCTCTAGCCTACGGATAGTGGAGATTTCTTCCGAATATCGTTTTGGATTTATACAACGAGATAGCCTACGAATTCGCTGAGAACTCACATCTTCCAAATAAGACCAAGTTGCTCCATCTTTATCAAAACATAAAACCACATCCGCATTTTTTAAAACTTCTTTTCGTACTGTTTTTTCACGAGCTATATTTGGCAGCGGCGCCCCGTTGTTTGTTCTCGCGCCCACATTGGCGTGAGGTGGCCTTGCAGAATTTTGCCAAATAACAAGCCTTGCTTGATTTTGTCTTTTTGCTTTAGCAGCTTGATAACTTGCCAATGAATTCTCGCCAACAGAAACAATGAGTGAAAACGATTCCAGCTCTTTTTCAAGACCAGAAAGAAAAGTTTTATTTTCTTGCATGCTTTCAAGCGTAGTGCAGGACAATGAAACTGGTATTTGACAAGCTTCCATGCTTTTTACAAATTGTTTGAAGTTTTTTTCTTCCGATTGACTTGTAAACAAAACAGTTTCATGCCCGCTTTTTTTAGCACTGGCATTCCAAAGTTCTAATTCACAGGGGTGTGGGAGCTGGGCAGCCACAAAAGCTATTTTTTTGCTTTTATTTTTAGAAGTGAGATAAAATTTCCCTTCTATTTTCGCTAAAGATTCACCACATGCCCCCTCTATGAAGCTTGTCAGCAACATGGAATCTTGGTTCTTAACACTCTTGATTATGCTTTCAAGAGTGGTTACGGAATACACCATTTTTTATCCTCCGTGGCATTGAACATAGGCCGCCGTTACCTTACGAAACCGTTGAGCTTTAATTAATTCGTCTGAATAATGACCTAAAACAC
>JAZKEW010000173.1:14362-15034 GCA_040386785.1 Bdellovibrionota bacterium | reverse complement strand
TAGCTTACTAAATTCATCATCATGAAGTTTTAATATTGTTTTAAACTCTTTTATTTATTCATCATAACGCGGTGTCAATTTCATTTTTTGCATGAATGCCGATGCCATGCGAGATCTTTTATTCATAAAATCTTTATTTATTTCATCAAAATTCTCATAATTTTCTTCGCTCATTTTTATAAATAATTCCCTATGAAGACGAAACCAATTTTCAAAAAAATTAAAATACTCATCTTTTATATTAAATTTTAATGATTTATAATTATCAATAATTTCATTAAATATTAAATTCAATTTTATAGATCCCCGATTGTAATCTGTTTAAATTTTAGGCTATGTACATTGAGAATCAAACCCTCTTGGATGTTGATTTTTTGGCAAAATTGCGGCACTTTTTACATGGTTCATTTTATAGGGAGAAAATATTATGAAGAATGATTTTATTGGCACGACTTTAAAGGTTGACGATGGGCAAATTACATTGGCTGATTATATGGGAAGCGACCTCTCCGTAGTCAATGCAGCACGAGTCAGCTTTGGCAAACGCAAAACAGAGCTCGATGAAAAAGACGCCAAGCTCATTCAATACCTTGCCGCTCACAAACACATGAGCCCTTTTCGCCATGTGCAATTTTCCTTCACCCTAGAAGGCATCTCAGAAGTTGTGTGCAG
>JAZKEW010000173.1:5093-14352 GCA_040386785.1 Bdellovibrionota bacterium | reverse complement strand
TTGAATTCGAACCAGAATTTCATGTGCCAACAGAATTTCGCAAGCAACACAAAAGCAATAAGCAAGCCTCTGTTGAAGGGGAAACGATTGAAAAAAATCAAGAAGCCCACACCCTATATATGGAAGCTCTGGAAAATAGTTATGAAGCCTATAAAAAATTGCTCGAACTTGGGGTTTGTAAGGAGCAAGCGCGCATGGTTATGCCCCTTAGCTTTAAAAACTCTTTGGTGTGGACGGCCTCTTTAGAGGCTACGGTGAATTTTATCAAGTTGCGCGATCACGATGGTGCACAACTAGAAATACGCAATTTAGCACGGGTTATTCATAAACTCATAGAGCCTATATGCCCGCATTCCATTGCGGCTCTCCTTTCAAAATAAAATAGTCAAAAACCTCTCATCTCCACCGTCTACGATACTCCTAATTTGACTTAAAAACGTCTTGATTAAGCTACTATAATAGTCTATGTTTATATAGTAGCACGGAGGCTGGAATGTTTTTTACTATTGTAAGCTGGGTTTCTATTGATGGATTTAATCCTTATGACAAATGGATCAACTCATGCCCACAGGATGACAGGAACACAACTCAGTCCATGTTGGCATGTTTAAAAAGTCTCGGGCTTAAGTGTAAATTTGTAAAAGATTTGGAACTAGATGGCCTTTGTGAATTAAAAACAAAATCATTGGGCGTTCGTGTTTATTTTTTTATTGATGAAGACAAGGCTTTTATCGTTGGGGCTGGTTATAAATCCACTCAAAAAAGAGATATTATTTTTGCATACGAAAGGATGAAAAGTTATGAGTACAGCAAAAAAAATCCCTATTAGGTTGGAAAATTCAACTTTTGGTAGTGTTAAAGAAATTGAACTCGATAACGAGCAGCTTCAATATTGGGAAAATGTTAAAGAAAATATAATTAAAAATAAGCTAGAATTGATAGAAAATATATCCGATTGGCGTGAAAAAAACCACGTTGGCGTAAATCAATTCAGAAAAAAAATGGATTTAAGTTCAAAACAATACTACAGAATAATGGATAAAGAAGAAAATATCACGCTGATGACTATGGCTGAATTAGCAGTATTACTTGGAAAAAAATTAAAAATTACTTTTGAATAAGCGACCATAAAAAATAGTCAAAAACCTCTCATCTCCACAAAAACCTTGCCGATAGAACAATCATGCACCGAGGAAATTATTTCCTGGCAGGTGCTGGTTTATGAACTAAGGCCATGGAAGGCCGCGCAGTCCATTAAAAATGGAGCTGTGAGTTTCAAGGAGGAAACAAAATGGGTTTACGCATTCAGACTAACGTACAGTCGTTGATGGCTCAGAAAAATTTGGGTATTTCAACAAAAAACAACGAAGAATCCATGGAGAAAGTGTCTTCAGGTTATCGCATTAACAAAGCCTCGGATGATGCCGCCGGCCTTGCCATAAGCGATCGCTTAAAATCGGATATTCGCGGTTTAAACATGGCAAAAAGAAATGCCAACGATGGTATTTCCGTTATTCAAACCGCAGAAGGTGGAATGAATGAAATTACCAACATCCTAACCAGGTTACGGGAGCTTTCTGTCCAAGGAGCCTCTGATACCATTGGGAATACAGAAAGAGGTTTTATTCACAAAGAGTTCAACTCTCTCAAAGATGAAATTGATAGAATTACAGTTTCTACAGAATACAACGGAACCATGCTCCTTTCTGGTGGCCTTGAAGGACTTCCTGAATCCCTTTCAAAACATTCCAATCTCCCTCCTCTCGAAATTCAGGTGGGTAAAAATTGGAATGCAGAAACCGACGGCGCCAACGCTGGTGGTGAATATGGCCGAAACCCTATTAATGTTATTCGAGTTAACTTTGATAAGATGAACACAGGAACTGGGGTTAATGGGCTAAATATAGGGGGCTCTTCCGATGAAAGCATAGATTCCACTGGAGTCTTTATGGCTGGCAATGAAAAGGACTCAAAATTACGTGCACAACAAACCATTACGAAACTGGATCAAGCCCTTGAAAAAGTGGCTGGCTACCGTTCTGATTTAGGCTCTGTGCAAAGCCGGTTGAACTCAACCGTTTCCAATTTGTCCACACAAACAGAAAACTACTCTGCAGCAAATAGCCGTATTCGCGACACTGACTTTGCAGAAGAAACTGCAAAACTAACTCAGTCGAATATCTTGAAGCAAGCTGGTGTTTCCATTCTCTCGCAAGCGAATCAGTCACCAACGGCAGCACTTAGTTTGCTGCGTTAAAAAAACTGGAGTAGTCCTAAACTCACTCCATAGGTCTGAAAAGGGCTGAGAGTATACGCAAAGTCTGCTCTCAGCGCTATTTTATTAATTTCTAAAAATAAAATTCGAATGCCTGTTCCAACGTTAACAGCAGTATGGCTTGTAAAAGCACCTGCAAAAGAATTTGCCGCAGCACCGGAATCGGAGAAAAGAACATGTTGCAAGGCAATGGTATTTCCAATGTAGCTCGGAATGCGAAATTCAGAGTTTGTAAACCATGCATATTTCCCCGCAAATTCACCATCGTAAAATCCACGTATTTTATCAAGCCCTCCTAAGTAATAGTACTGAGAAATAGCTTGACTTGAAGTCACACTCCCGTTACCGCGAAAGGCAAAATAAGAATCTCTAAAAAATGGCAATACATGATAAAATAACACAGTATTATTACTTGCCGTATAGTTATTTTCAGGATTTATGTTGGCTTGTAATGTGGAGTCTATAACAGAAACATAATTCACACCATTGACAACAATACCATCATAATCAATTTGGCCTAAGGTCAATCGCCCCTCAAAAGCCGTTGACGTTGTAGAGTTTGGCGAATTAAAATGACGGCGTTCGTTGTTTTCTAGATCAGAAGATTTTAGCCCTTTGGCCGTGATATCATTTTTTTGATAAACCACCCCTCCCCCAATGCTCAAACCTTTATTTATTTCAAAATCCGCATAAGAAATAAGGAGAGTTTGAATATTTGCAAAAGCACCAATGTTGTCTCGACGCCTATCATACAAGTAATAAACATTGTGATACAAAGCAGGGGTAATGACAAAATTAATTTTTTGCCCAAGTAAACTTGGATTTCTAAAAAAAGAAGCTGTCGAACAATTATAATTCTTACAACCATAAGTAAAATTAAATGTGTACATTCTACCTAAGAAATTTGTATCATATAAACCAAATGCATAATAAGCTGTACCCCCACCCGATCCAACAACAAAATAAGGAATCATAGTCCACTTTTCAACGATTTCTATTTTTAGATCTAATTTTTTTTCTTTATTTTCATAAATAAATATCGTTATTTTTGAAAATACCTGTAAATTTTTTAAATTTTGCAGAGTTTCATCAAATAAATCTTTGCTGAAAGAAGCCCCCTCTTTCAGCATAATTTTATTTGCAATAATATCAATACTTGTTCTTGTATTTCCATCAACACGAATGGACTGAATAATTTTATTTTGAGCTTGATATTGAGTTAATAATTTGTCATTTGAATTTAACGCATAAAACTCAAGTGGGTCCTTTAAAACATCAAGACCACGTGATTTCGTATGAAAAGAAAGGAATAAAATTAAATTCGCTAACCATAGCGTAACAAGGAGTCTCTGCATTATACCTTCAAAAATGACATAATTGCCTCTTCACAATTTTTAACAATTTCATCATAAAGAAACACCCCTTCATCAAACAGCCACTGCAAAGCAATACCGTCAATAAGTGCAATAATTAAACTGGCATATTGCTGTGCATCACCTTTGCGAAAAACGCCTATTGTAATACCTTGTTGAATAATATTTGCGACGGCCCCTCTAAACTTTGCATAATGCCTTGCAACTTCTTCTCTTACTTTTTCTTTTTGATCAATTTGAGTCCAGAAATCCATATTAATTCGGTAATACTCACGCTTGTTTTGCACAACGCTGGAACACATCCAGATCACGTTTGAAAGACGCACCTTCACATCAAGGCCAGACTCCGTTGATGTCAATAAAGCCTCAATTTCTGTGCTGACGTTATCGAGCACCGTCATCATGAGGTCTTCTTTATTCAAGAAGTAGTAGTGGATAATTCCCTTCGACACATCAGCAACCCTAGCCACGTCCTGCATGGAAAAGTTATTGTAGCCATAACGGGTAATGCATTCGATGGTGGCAAGAATGATTTGTTGTTTTCGTTCAGAAGCAAGCTCATTGCGGTTCATGGTTGTTCCTTAGTATCAAAAAAATTCCATATAGGAAGAAAATCGTCTCCTCATAAGAGGCAACTTGGCTTAACGTGGAAGAGTAAAGCAATATTAGTGCAAACTCTACCATTTAACCAAGAAATTGTAAAAGACATATGTTTGATTTATTGCAATTCATGCAACAAGACGGATACCTATCCTCCCAGGAGCTCACCGCTATTAGGAAGACTTCCAAAGAGCTCGGTGAAAATCCCGTTCGCTTGCTGCGCTCTCTCAATATTGCGTCTCCAGAGCAAATACAAAATTTTTTGCAAAAACATTTTAAAGTTCCCATATTGAAGGAAGAGGCCCTCGCTCAACTCAACCAAAATCATCAAATCTATGTCCCCATTGATATTGCACTTTTTTACAGCTGTTTTGCCATTGGTGAAGAAAACAACATTTTATACGTGGCAATGGAAGATCCCTCAGACAGAGGCTTAATCAATCAGCTCCGTTTTTTGCTCTCAAAAAGAATTGTCGGAATTTGTGCCACAGTTTATCAGTTGGCAGAAGGGCTTAATAAAATATACGACATTCCCACGTCAAACCTGAAGTTAACCACACCAATTGAAAGGTCTAGGGGAGTGGTTGGTGGGGTACGCTATGAAGAACGCCTGGAAAAGAATGTTAAAAGTGATGATAATTTAAAAGAGATTGATTTACCTCCAGATAATAAATTACCAAATGAATTACCTGATCAATTAGATAATCGTGAATTAATTCAAAAAATTTCAACCACCATTAATCTTGCGCTTACTAAATTTTCAATGATAAACGACAAAGAAAAAGCCATTGAAATATTCAATAAACTCTTTAAAAAATTCGACATTTATTATGAAAAATATGAAGATAAAATTTATGAACTCAATTATGACCTAGAAAATGAAAACACGATAAACAAATTGCTTCTGCCTATCTTAAAAAAAATTGAGAAATTAAAGTGAGAGAAAAACATGACAGACACAAAAGAATTTGATCAAGAAAAAACAGCCCTGGATTGCATGGCATCCATGCTAAACGCGCAAAGGCAAATCTCAATAGGCCTGCGCCGCATGAATGAACTCACCGCATTTTCGCAAAGTGCAGATGTCGAAACCAAGCGTCAACCACTCTTAGTTCTCCACAGCCACTTTAAAAAAATCAATGAGCATGTCACAAATGCAAGTGAAAATATTGGAGGTTTACTGGAATACCAAAGAGAAAAAGATAGAGAAATTCAAAGAGCAAGCATTGGCCTAGACAACATACGACAAGCAATTGGTGAAGGTCTTGTGACGTTAAATGTGACCTCCGATTACATTCGAGAGTGCATTGTCACCAGCAGGCATTCCTTAGCAGAAACTCGCAAAGCCGCAGATAAAAGCCGAGCATGGGCAAGGCTTGGCAATGACCTCATTCACGACTTTGGTATATTTCAAGAACAAATGGAGAGCCTCGCCACAATTATAAAAAATTGGGATGAGCTCATGAAAAAAAACCAAAGCTTACAAAATGAAGTTTTTCAGCATTCACAAAGCACCAGAGAATCTATTCAATCTGTGCAAGCAAGCATGGTTGGTGGCAGAGATAGAATGAACACAGTGCAAGAAAAAATTTCTATTTTAGCCAATAGGGTTGCAGATATTGGCAGCATTATTGAAGTCATTGATGACATTTCAGAACAAACAAACTTGCTTGCCCTCAATGCAAGCATTGAGGCTGCAAGGGCCGGTGATCAAGGAAAAGGGTTTGCTGTGGTTGCCGATGATATTCGTAAATTAGCAGAAAGATCATCTACAGCAACAAGAGATATTTATGATAGAATTGAAGCCATTCAGGAAGAAACAACTGGTGCCATGACTTCTATTCGTGAAGGGCACGAGGTTATTGAATCTGGGGTGAAAAAAGCGACCGTATCAGAAAATTTATTAAAAGATTTGCGTGAAAAAGTTGGACAACTTTCGCGACAAGCCATTGGACTTGACGATGAAATTGGGACCGCAAAAAATATTTCTCAAGCAAATAAAATAAAAACAAGAGAATTGTTTCGCAACATAAAGCAAATTTCCGATACCGCATCTTTTGCACAAGACTTGGTGGCCCATGTGGAAACAAGCCTTACTGGAATTGTATCCGCCTCCACAAGCAGCCTGTCTGCGGTCCAACATGAAGCAAAAAAATTACTTGAAAATGGCACCAAACTAGAAACCTCGCAAGAACTCGTAAGACAAGTACGAAGTTGGGTACACCATATAGCCCTTGCACTGAGCGACGCAAAGTCCAATTCCGATTTAGCAACCAACTTGTGCTTCAGCGGACTGCATCAATTGGAACTCGCCTTTCAAAATATTGATACGGATAGATCCTCCCAAGATACCCTTCAAGAAGCAAGCAAGGAAATTGCCAGCAGCGTTGATAAGTTCATTCTTTCTGGTGAGTACCTAAAAGCCTTGGTAACAAACGGTGTTACCCTACAAGTGGGCTCCCCTGGCCAAGTCCTTATTCTTAAGGAAGATGGCAAATTTGCCGAAGTTGTAAGCGATACCTTTACAGCAAAACAGTAGGTCGCAAAAAAATTATGGGAATAAGAATCACCGGCAATCAATTTATAGAGGGGAATATTGAACGCGCACAAAAGGACTCCAGCACAAGTCTTGAGCGCCTGTCCTCTGGCGTGGTTTTTACCCGTGATGATCCAATGCCTGCGGATAGAGCCCGCTCAGATAGCTTGACGACAAAAATTCGGAATTTTAGCTCCTATAAAAGGAACGCCAGCGATGGTTTAAGTCTAATGGAATTTGCAGATTCTGGCTTAAGTGAACTTTCAAACATAAACATTCGCATGCAGGAACTTGTCACACAATCCACAAACCCAAGCATTTCAGACAAAGAACGGCAGTTTTTATTTGTAGAATATCAAAGCCTATATGATGAATTCGACAGACAAGCTCTCACCGCAAATTTCAATGGCCAAACCCTTTTAGACCACAAAAGCGGAGACAGAACGGAAATTGATTTTCGTGTTGGCAGCACAAAAGAAGACGATAAAAAAGATGTAAACCTCATACGGCTTGAAAATTTAGATGAGGTGAAAGCAAGACCCCGTGATTTAGGCTTGGTCTCTGCAAAAGATTTACTAGATCAGGACAATGGCGTGAGCATTGACGACATGCTTGACACATTTGACGCAGACAGCGTAGACGAACTTGGCAAAACATTTGACAAAGCCAACGAAAAAATGATGGGCTACAGAGCAAAATTTGGTGCAACCACCACACGACTAAACCACGCTATAGCATCTATAGACGTGGCTTCTGAAAATATTTCAGCGGTGAATTCAAGGGTGCGGGATGTGGATTATGCTACGGAAGTAACCAACCTCACACAAGCAAATATTCTACTGCAAGCAAGCACGAGCTTACTCACACAAAGACAACAGCTACAAAGCCAATCCGTGCTATCCCTTATTCGCGGTGCAAGCTAACAACTATTGCAATAAAACTCGATTGCGATCGAACTCTGACGGCATAGTCCTTTCTGTATTCGTCAGCACTAATACGACAGGCAAGTGCGCTTGAGCCAAAATTTGTGGATTTAAAGTTGATTGGGTTTTTGCAAAAGCCTTGACTGCAGCGCGGGCGATACAATGAAATCCGTTGCCAGTACTCAACAAATCAGCTGCAGAAATATGCTTTAGTTTAAAACGACAAATGCGCTTTTTTAGACGGAAAAAAGAAAGCTCTGTAAAGCCGTACTCATTGACAGCGACCTCCAGCAACAACTCAATTTGAGTTTCTCTGTTTATAATTCTCTTTTTGCCGCCTTGTAAGCACAACTGTAGCCAATAACCGTGAATAAAAATAGTTGCGGTCGCTTGCGCAGAGTATAATCGCACGAATTCACTTTGAGGAAGCCTTGCAAGCAAGTGGCTAAACTTTCCTTTTTTGTCGTAGGCCGATTCCACAAAGGTGCCTTGAAAAATTTCGGAGGCCAATTCAGATGCTGTTTTATTTTGTGATGACTTAAGTGAGGAATGATTTTGTATGTTCGACATAGACGACCCCTTTGGTTTCAATTCCACCCTGACAAAAAAATGGCCTGCACGAATCTATCTCAACTTTAAAAAAAGAAAATGTCGGATATTTGACTGACCGCGTTTTGGACAGTCGGCTTTGGAGGGGTGAGGTGTTTTCATAAAAACCAAATTTTCAATTTGACAAGATTAGCTCGCCATTAGTATAGTTCCGTAGGAGGATTCACCCATGCCAATAGTATCACTCAAGCCCACGACTCCGCTCAACTCAAAACCATATATTAGTCGAGAAGAAATTCGCAATCTTCAAAGTTTCACCACAGGAAGGTGTTTTAACGCTCTAGATCATGGTGAAATTGTTGAACATGTTCAAGATTTTATTTCTAAAAATTCACACAATATAGACGGCCTAAATTTTGACAATCAATCTATTTTGAACTTTATCGCCTTAGGTGTAAAAGACTTCTTGAAAACAACTGAACATCCAGAGCAATACGCTCATCTTCAATCTCTCCCAGAAACAACAGCTGTTGTTGAACAAATTGTTGCAAAAGAACAGGAAAAACCACGAGAATTTGCACCTGTCGATGTTTCCCATGTACCAGCACTCAAACATCTTACCCCTAAATTTTGGGAACCACAAAATGCAGGAAGCGCTAATAATAACTGTGGTATTTTTTCAATGTTTCCGAAGTTAATTCCCGAGGAAGCACAACAAAAGAGAGATGCTTTTTTACAGCGGCTTGAACAAGATCACGAAGCAGGTACACTGACCTACCTTGATTATCAGTTTATGCATGCAAATTTACCACAACAAAGCGCACACCGTATGAGTCATAATCAAATTTTTGAAAAGTACAAAAACAGCATAGAAAATGGTGGGTATCTTGATCCTTTTGCACTAAGCAGAATTGCAAAAGAAAATGGCAAGCACGTTATTATACTTAGTTTGACAAACCGCTCTGATTGCAACAATACCTTGCGAAAGATTTATTCACAATAC